>NZ_JBDGJU010000019.1:0-77410 GCF_057656735.1 Microbacterium sp. Soil_C_42 | reverse complement strand
CTACAATCAGCACAGGCGCCACTCCGCCATCGGAGCCCCACCCTTCAGCAGACTCAACAACCTGCCTGGACATCACAGCTAGCCCAGCGGTTGTTCGTCAGCCCCCGGTCGGGTACTCGGTCACGAGGCGGATGTTGTACTCCGCGACGCGCTGCGGCACTCCGGCGAACGCCTCGGCCCGCGACTCGGACGCCAGGTACTCCTTCTCGAGGGCGGCGAACGCGTCCTCGTCGCCGGGGGCGCTCACGGCCCACACGAACTCGTTCGTCTCGGGAAGGCCGTAGGCGAACTCGATCGTGAAGCCGGCGGCGGGCCGCACCCGAGGCATCCACTCGTTCCACCACGCGACGAAGGCGTCGTACTCCCCGTCGACGAGCGTGTACCGGCGGAGCTGAGTCGTCTTCATGACTCCCATCCTGCCCGAAGTCCTATACTCGTCACGTCCGGTGGCACCGTCGCCCGCCGGTGCTCGAAAAATGGGCACGCAGCGCGCACGCGCGAGACACATACGGCTCTCGATCCGTTCCGTCTCGAAAGGCATCGCCATGTCTCCCGCCATGAGCACCGTCTCGGCGCACGTCGCCCTCACCCTCGCCCGCCACATCGACCACGTCTTCGGCGTGATGGGCAACGGCAACGCGTACTTCCTCGACGCGCTCGAGCGCTCCACCGACGTGCACTTCACCGCCGTGCGCCACGAGGCCGGCGGCGTCGTCGCCGCCGACGCGTACCACCGCGCGTCCGGGCGCCTGGCCGCCGCGACCGCCACCTACGGCGCCGGCTTCACCAACACGCTCACCGCCCTCGCCGAGGCGGTGCAGGCGCACGTTCCCCTGGTCCTCGTGGTCGGCGACGAGCCGACCTCGGGGCCGCGCCCGTGGGACGTCGACCAGATCGCCCTCGCATCGGCTGTCGGCGCGCGCACCTATACCGTCGGGCGGGCGGATGCTGCGGCCACCACGATCATCGCCATCGAGCACGCGCTCACCTACCGGGTGCCGACGGTGCTCGCGATCCCCTACGACGTCGCCGCACGTGACGCCGGCCCGCTTCCCGAGGCTCCGCAGCCGCGTCTTCCCGCTCCCCTCGTGCCCGCGGGGCCCTTCGCCGAAGGCGCGGTCGAGGGACTCGTCGCGGCGCTCGCCGCTGCCGAGCGACCGTTCCTGCTCGCGGGTCGGGGAGCATGGATCTCGGGCGCCGGCGAGGCCCTCGGCGACGTCGCCGACGCGGTCGGAGCCGTCACGGCCTCGACCGCGCTCGGGCGCGGAATCTTCCCGCGCCCCGAGTTCGACCTCGGCGTCACCGGCGGCTTCGGGGCCGAGGGCGCCATGGAACTCGTCCGCGAGGCCGATGTGGCCGTCGTGTTCGGGGCGTCCCTCAACCAGTTCACGATGCGCTTCGGCGACCTGTTCGCGCCCGGCACCCGCGTGTTCCAGGTCGACGTCGCGCCGGCCGCGACCCACCCGCACGTGGGCGGCTACGTGCGCGGCGACGCCGCGGTCGTGGCCCGTGCCGTCGCCGCGGGCCTGCAGGCCCGCGGCGACACGGCGAGCGGCTGGCGCGAGTCCGTCGACCTCATGCCGCTGCGCGCATATGAGGCAGGAGACGGCGTCGCCCCCGATGGCCGACTCGACCCGCGGACCGTCGCCGCGCGCATCGGCGGGCTGCTGCCGCAGGACCGGGTCGTCGTCTCGGACGGCGGCCACTTCATCGGCTGGGCGAACATGTACTGGCCCGTCGCGTCACCCGATCGCATGACGATGGTCGGCACGGCGTTCCAGTCGATCGGCCTCGGGTGGCCGTCGGTGCCGGGCGCCGCACTCGCGAAGCCCTCGGCGACCGTCGTGCTGACGACGGGCGACGGCGGCGGGCTGATGGCCCTCGCCGACCTCGAGACCGCCGTTCGGGTCGCCGGAGGCCGCGGGGTCGCGGTGGTGTGGAACGACGCCGCCTATGGAGCCGAGATCAACCTCTACGGCCTCAAGGGCCTCGCGAAGGAGCCGATGCTCATCCCCGAGGTCGACTTCGCCGCCCTCGCGGCCGGCGTCGGCGCCGAGGGCGTCGTCGTCCGCACCCTGGCGGACCTCGACCGGCTCGCGGAGTGGACGGCCGAGCCCGCAGCATCCCGTCGCTTCCTCGTGCTCGACTGCCGCATCTCGGGGTCGGTGATCGCGCCGTATCAGCGCGAGATCATCCGCGTGAACTCGTAGCCCTGGCGGACTCGCCACGGATCCCTGCGCGCGGGTGACCTACTCCCCCGTGAAGTCGGGCTTGCGCTTCTGTTGGAAGGCGGCGAAACCCTCGCGGTAGTCGGCTGTGCTGCGCAGAGCCTCCTGGCCGCGGGCCTCCTCGGCGACGGCATCCCACAGCCGCTCGCCGCGCAAGCGAGCGATCAGCCGCTTCGAGGCGACGAAGGCAGCAGTCGGTCCGGCCGCGGCGAGCGCTGCGCGCTGCAGCGTGAAGTCGAAGACCTCCTCGACGGGCATCGCGCGGCTGAACAGGCCGGCCGCCACAGCCTCGGCACCCGACATCATCGCGCCGGTGTAGATGAGATCCAGCGCCCGGTGAGCGCCGAGCCGTTCGTACAGCAGGGCGTGGCCGCCCGAATCGAGCATCGCGCCCAGGCTCGCGAACGGGGAGCCGATCTTCGCGTCGTCAGCGACGTAGACGACGTCGGTCGCGATCGCGAGGCCGAGCCCCACGCCCAGGCACGCGCCGTGGACGGCCGCGAAGGTGGGAGCCGGGAACGCGGCGATCCGCCGCATCAGCGTCTCCACGCCCGCGAGGTACTCGGGCACGTCGTCGGTCACCGGATCCACGCCCGCGATGTCGCGGCCGGCGCAGAACGCCCGGCCCTCGGCGCGCAGCACGAGCGCACGCACCCCGGACTCCTCCGCGCTGCGGTACGCGGCATCCATCTCCCCCAGTTCGCGCAGCGACAGCGCATTCAGCTTCGCCGGGGCGTTGAGGACGACTTCGGCGACGTCGCCGGTGATGGACAGTTCGATCATTCGTTCCTCCTATACGTCGTAGTCGACGACGACAGTATCGGTGGTCGGATGCGACTGACAGGTGAGCACGTAGCCACGCTCGAGCTCGTCGGGCTCGAGCGCGTAGTTCTCCGTCATCGTGACCGACCCGTGCAGCAGGCGTGCACGGCAGGTGCCGCACACCCCGCCGGCGCACGCGAACGGCACATCGGGGCGCACGCGCAGCGCGGCGTTGAGGATCGACTCGCGCGCGGCGACCGGGCTGTCGACGGCCTGAGACTGCCCGTCGAGGGTGAACTCGATGCGGCGCACCGGCTCGTCCTCCGCGACGACGACCGGGCGCCCCGCCGACGGCTCGGCGCGCTCCCCCTCGCCCGTCGTGAACAACTCGTAGCGCACGTGCGCGGGGTCGACGCCGATGTCGGCGAGGGTGTCGCGGCACAGCTGCACGAGTTCGAACGGTCCGCACAGGAACCACTCGTCGACGGTGTCGGGCAGCACGAGGTCGCCGAGGATCCGCCGCAGCCGCGGCTCGTCGATGCGGCCCGACAGCAGCGGGGCGGTGCGCTGCTCGCGAGAGAGCACGTGGTGCAGCGCCAGCCTGGTCGGATAGCGGTCCTTGAGGTCCGAGAGCTCGTCGAGGAACATCACGTCGAGGCTCGAGCGGTTCGTGTAGACGAGCGTGAACCGCGACGAGCGCGACCGCGCGAGCACCGTCGCGGCGAGCGCCATGAGCGGCGTGATGCCCGACCCCGCGGCGATCCCCACGACGTGCGCGTCGTCGAGGTCGCCGAGCTTCGAGGTGAACGTGCCCTGCGGGCTCATCACGTCGATCTCGTCGCCGACCCTCAGCTCGGTCTGCGCCCAGGTCGAGAACCGGCCGCCCGAATCGCGCTTGATCGCGACGCTGATGGTGCGCGGGCCATCCCCGCCGCCACCCGCGTCCTCCGCGCGGCACAGCGAGTACGAACGGCGCACCTCGTGGCCGTCGAGGACCTTCCGCAGCGCCACGTGCTGACCCGCGAGGTAGTCGAACGCGTCCCGCGACTCCTCGGGGATCGCGAAGGTCACCTCCACCGAGGCATCCGTGAGCGGCCGCACCGCCGCGACCCGCAGCGTGTGGAACCGTGCGCGATGCTTGGCGCCGCGCGGGCCGCCGACAGCGGTGGTGAGCAGCGTCTCGGCGATGCGCTCGTTCTCGCTCGCCGAGGTCGGGTCGGAGCGCATCAGTGGACCTTGAAGTGGTCGAAGGGCTCGAGGCACGCGCGGCACTCGTACAGCGCCTTGCACGACGTCGACCCGAACCGCGCGAGCTCGCGCGTGTCGAGCGACCCGCACCGCGGGCACCGGACCGACAGCTGCAGCCGGATCGGCCCGCTCACCGCCGCACGCCCGGTGGGCGGGGCGATGCCGTACTCGACGAGCTTGTGCTTGCCGGCATCCGTCATCCAGTCCGTCGTCCACGCGGGGGCGAGCACGAGGCGCACCTCGACGTCGGCGAAGCCCGCCGAGGTGAGGGCGAGCACGACGTCGTCGCGGATCGCGTCCATCGCGGGGCAGCCCGAGTAGGTCGGCGTGATCGTGACGGTCGTGCGCCCGTGGTCGACGGTGACGTCGCGCAGCACGCCGAGATCCTCGATCGTGAGGACGGGAACCTCGGGATCGAGAACGGATGCTGCGACCTCCCACGCCCGCTCGGCCGTCGCCGGCCCGGTCACCATGTCGCCCCCGGGTGCTGCCGCGCGAGCACCTGCATCTCGGCGAGCAGGGAGCCCATCGTCGGGAAGTGCGACCCGCGGCGCCCGCCGGCCGACGACATCGGAGTGGCCGGAACGTCGAGCTCGGCCTCGGCGAAGACCGCGGAGATCACAGCGTCGAACGCCGGCTGCAGCGCCGACGGCCGCACGGCGACGCCCTCGAGGCGCTCGATCAGCGGCTCGTCGCGGAACAGCTCGCCCACGTACGGCCACACGTCGCCGATCGCGCGGACCATGCGCCGCCGCGACTCGTCGGTGCCGCCCGCGAGGCGGAGGGTCCACTGCACGGCGTGGTCGCGGTGGTACTCGACCTCCTTGACCGCCTTCGCGGCGATCGCGGCGAGCGTCTCGTCGGACGATCTCCGCAGCGCCGTGTACAGCTCGAACAGATACACGGATGCCGCCAGCTGACGTGCGATCGTCTGCGCGAAGTCGCCGTTGGGCTGCTCGAAGAGCCAGGCGCTGCGGAAGTCCGGCTCGTCGCGCCAGTACGCGAGGTCGTCCTCGGTGCGGTCGTCGTAGGTGCCGGCGTAGCGGAGGAAGGAGCGCGCGTGCCCGAGCAGGTCGAGCGCGATGTTCGCCAGCGCGACGTCCTCCTCGAGCTCGGGGGCGCGGGCGATCCACGCGCCGAGCTGCTGCGACAGCACCAGCGCGTCGTCGCCGAGCCACTGCGCGTACTCGGCGACGTCCGCCGTCGCCGCGCGACCTTCGCCCCCGGCCAGTTCGGCCGACAGCTCGAGCTGCTCGACGGTCACGTCGCCATGCGTGGGTTCTTCCCCGGTTCGGGGCGCGTTCTCTCCGTCGGGGCGGACATTCTCCGCCCCAACGGACGAATCGCGCCCCACACCCGTGTGACCGATGGTGCTCACAGGTGAGGCACCCCCTCCGACGCCGTGTAGTACGTGGCATGGCGGTAGTTCTTGCCCGCGGGGCTCTCGAAGAACGCCCCCTTCGAATCCGGGTCGCTCGTGGTGATCGCGTCGGCGGGCACGACCCAGATCGAGGTGCCCTCCCCCCGGCGGGTGTAGAGGTCACGGGCGTTGCGCAGCGCGAGCTCGGCATCCGGCGCGTGCAGCGATCCGGCGTGCACGTGGCTGAGCCCGCGGTTCGCCCGCACGAACACCTCCCACAGCGGCCACGACTCGCGCGGCGAAGCACCTGGGGTTGTCACGATGAGACCTCCGTCCTCGGCTCACGGCGTGTCGTCTCGTCGCTGCGCTCCTCGCTCGACGACCGCGACGTGAGCTGCTGCTTGCGGGCGTACTCGGCGGCGGCCTCGCGCACCCACGCGCCCTCCTCGTGGGCGTGACGGCGGTTGCGGATGCGCTCCACATTCATCGGCCCACGGCCGGCGAGCACCTCGTGGAACTCCGTCCAGTCGATCTCGCTCGTGTGCCACCGCTGAGCCTGCTCGTCCCACCGCAGCTCGGGATCGGGAAGGCTCACGCCCAGCACCTCGGCCTGGGGAACCAGCATCCCGATGAACCTCTGCCGGAGGTCGTCGTTCGAGAACCGCTTGATCTTCCATGCCATCGACTGCGCCGAGTTCGGCGACGCGTCGTCAGGGGGCCCGAACATCATGAGGCTCGGCCAGTACCAGCGGTTCACGGCATCCTGAGCCATCTCGCGCTGCGCGGGCGACCCCTGCATGAGCGTCAGCAGGATCTCGAACCCCTGCCGCTGGTGGAAGGACTCCTCCTTGCAGATGCGCACCATCGCCCGGCCGTACGGACCGTACGAGGCGCGGCACAGCGGCACCTGGTTGCAGATCGCGGCGCCGTCGACGAGCCAGCCGATCGCGCCCATGTCGGCCCACGTCGGGGTCGGGTAGTTGAAGATCGACGAGTACCGCGCACGGCCCTCGATCAGCTGCTCCGTCATCTCGTCGCGCGTGATCCCCAGCGTCTGGGCGGCGGAGTACAGGTACAGGCCGTGTCCGGCCTCGTCCTGCACCTTCGCCATCAGGATCGCCTTGCGCTTGAGACTCGGCGCGCGAGAGATCCAGTTGCCCTCGGGCTGCATCCCGATGATCTCGGAGTGCGCGTGCTGCGAGATCTGCCGGATCAGCGTCTTGCGATACGCCGCCGGCATCCAGTCCCGCGGCTCGATGCGCGAGTCGGCCTCGATGATCGCGTCGAACGCCGCCTGCTCGGCGGCCTCGTCGATCAGCACCTCGGTCGTCATCATCGACTCCTTATTTACAGACCGTTCGTTCAGTAAGTCTACCTCGACAGGACGGGTGCCCGCTCCCGCCGTTCAGCGCAGGTCGTAGACCCGCTGGTACTTGCCCTCGCTGCGCGGCAGCGTTCCGGGCTCCTCGAGCCGTACCGCGACCGTCGAGCCGATGTGCGTCTTGATGCGCTGCGCGAGCACGTCGGCGGCCGCCTCGCATGTCTCGCGCGAGAGGTCGGGGTGGCGCTCGATGCGCACCGCCATGGCGTCGAGCGTGCCCTCGCGGGTGAGCTCGATGACGAAATGCGGCGTGAGGGTCTCGATGCCGAGCACCAGCTCCTCGATCTGCGTCGGGAAGATGTTGACGCCGCGGAGGATGATCATGTCGTCGTTGCGGCCGCTGATCTTCTCCATGCGCCGCATGCCCGGGCGGGCGGTCCCCGGCAGCAGCCGGGTGAGGTCGCGGGTGCGGTAGCGCAGCACCGGGAACGCCTCCTTCGTCAGCGACGTGAACACGAGCTCGCCGCGTTCGCCGTCGGGAAGCGGCATCCCGTCGTCGTCGATGATCTCGGGCAGGAAGTGGTCCTCCCACAGGTGCGGGCCGTCCTTGGTCTCGACGCACTCGTTGCCGACGCCCGGCCCCATGACCTCGCTGAGCCCGTAGATGTCGACGGCGTCGACGCCCATGCGGCGCTCGAGCTCGACGCGCATCTCGTTCGTCCACGGCTCCGCGCCGAGGATCGCGACCTTCAACGAGGTCGAGGTCGGGTCGATCCCCGCCGCCACCATCGCGTCGGCGATCGTGAGCAGATAGCTCGGCGTGCACATGATGACGTCGGGCTCGAAGTCGCCGATCAGCTGCACCTGCCGCGCGGTCTGCCCGCCCGACATCGGGATCACGGTCGCGCCGAGGCGCTCGATGCCGGCGTGCGCGCCGAGACCGCCGGTGAACAGACCGTAGCCGTAGGCGTTGTGCACCTTCATGCCCGGCCGCACGCCGCTGGCGCGGAGCGAGCGGGCGACGAGCGCGGCCCAGCGATCGAGGTCACCCTGCGTGTAGCCGACCACCGTAGGCCGCCCGGTCGTGCCGGACGACGCGTGGATGCGGCGCACCTGGTCCATCGGCACCGCGAACATGCCGAAGGGATAGGTCTGGCGCAGGTCCTCCTTCGTCGTGAACGGCAGCAGACGCACGTCCTCGAGCGAGCGGATGTCGCCGGGCGCCACGCCGGCGTCATCGAGCTTGCGCGTGTAGAGCGGCACGTTCTCGTACGCATGACGCACGGTCCATTGCAGTCGCTCGAGCTGCAGCGCCCGGATCTCGTCGCGCGTCAGTCGCTCCTCGGGATCGAGCGTGTCGCTGGGGGCTGCCAGGTTCACTGTCATCGTCGACATGTCGCCTCTTCTTCGTCGGGTCAGTCGGTGGGGTGGGTGCGCCGGGTCGTCAGCGACCGACCGCGGAACTCGGCGACCACGTCGCCGGTCTCGTCGGTCACTGTCACGTCGTAGAGGCCGGTGCGCCCGGAGAGGATGCGGCGCCGCGCGTGCGCGGTGAGGGTCTGGCCGGCGCGCGTGGCCTTGAGGAACGAGATGTCGGCGCCGGCGGCCACCGTCACGTCGCCGCTCTCGTTGCAGGCCATCGCGAACGCCGTGTCGGCGAGCGCGAACACCATGCCGCCGTGCGTGATGGCGAACCCGTTCGTCATGTCATCCCGCACCGGCATCGACACGACCGCCTCGCCGGGCTCGTCGCGCTCGACGACCATGCCGAGCGCGGCCGACGCGCGGTCGCGCTGCAGCATGCGGCGCTGGCCCACGAAGTGCGCGGCGGGGTCGGTCATGCGCCCCGCTCCACGCTGCCAGCAGCGGCATCCGCTGCCCCATCCGCATCGGTTCCTCCGCATGCGCTGCCGAAACCGGCATCCGCCGCCGAACACTCCGACCGCGAACGCCGATCTCGACCGCGCGGAGCTGACGCGGGCATCATGCGGTGACCTCGGCAGAGACCGGGGCGACGGATGCCTCGGCGGCAGCATCCGAATCCGCCAGCGTCTTCGCGACCAGCGTGAGGACGTCGTAGGTCGCGACGATCTCGTCGCGCTGGTTGAGGATGACGGCGTCCCACCGCACCTCGCCGTACTCGTCGGTCTCGCGCGGGGTGATCTGCTTGGCCGTGAGCACCACGCGGATCTCGTCGCCGGGCGACACCGGGGTCATGAACCGCAGGTTCTCGAGGCCGTAGTTGGCGAGCACGGGGCCGGGATCGGGATCGACGAAGAGCCCGGCCGCCCACGAGACGAGCAGGTAGCCGTGGGCGACGCGGCCCGGGAAGAACGGGTTGGCGGCGGCGGCCTCCTCGTCCATGTGGGCGTAGAACAGGTCGCCGGTGAAGTTCGCGAACGTCTCGATGTCGTCGAGGGTCACAGAGCGCAGGGGCGAGGCGATCTGGTCGCCGACCGCGAGCTCGGCGAGCGACTTGCGGAACGGGTGACGATCGGATCGGGATGCTGCGCCCTGATGCCAGACGCCGGTCAGCGCCGTCAGCATCGCGGGCGAGCCCTGCACCGCGGTGCGCTGCATGTGATGCAGCACCGCGCGGATGCCGCCGAGCTCCTCGCCGCCTCCGGCGCGGCCGGGCCCGCCGTGCACGAGGTGCGGCACGGGCGCGCCGTGGCCCGTCGACGTGCGGGCGTCGTCGCGGTCGAGGAACAGCAGGCGTCCGTTGTAGGCGGCGGTGCGGGCCAGCAGAGTCGCGGCGACCGCGGGGTCAGCGGTCGCGACGCTCGTCACGAGCGACCCGCCGCCGCGGCCGACGAGGTCGGCCGCTTCATCGACCGTGCGGTAGGCGAGCACGCTCGCCACGGGGCCGAAGGCCTCGACGTCGTGCACCGCGTCGGGCAGTGCGTCGGCCGCGCCCTCGAACCCGATCACGATGGGCGTGAGGAAGGCTCCGTCGCGGGCGGGACCGGTCGAGCCGTCGGCGAGCGTCACGTCCGGGGCATCCGTCGTCCCGAGCAGGATGCGACCGCCCGCGGCCTCGAGCTCGCCCACGGCGCGCAGCACCTCGTCGCGCTGCGCGAGCGAGACGAGCGGGCCCATCGTGACACCGTCGGCGTGGGGATCACCCACGACGACGCGTTCGGCGATCTTGTCGCGCAGGGCTCCGACGAGCGGCTCGACGGCGTCCGCCGGCACGATGGCGCGGCGGATCGCGGTGCACTTCTGCCCCGCCTTCGTCGTGAGCTCGACCATGAGCTGCGTGACGTACGCATCGAACTCGGGCGTGCCCGGGACGGCGTCGGGGCCGAGCACCGACGCGTTGATCGAGTCGGTCTCGCTCGTGAACCTGACGCCCGGGGCCGCCTGCTCGCGAAGCCGGGACGCCGTCGACGCGCTCCCGGTGAACCCGACGAGGTCGCCGAGCCCCAGGTGGTCGAACAGCCCCGGCACGGCGCCGCTCACCAGCTGGAGCGAGCCGGCCGGCAGCTTCCCGGTCTCGACGAGGATCCGCATCCACGCCTCGGCCACGTACGCCGTCGGCGTCGCGGGCTTCACGATCGTCGGCAGGCCCGCGAGGAACGCGGGGGCGAACTTCTCGAGCGCGCCCCACATCGGGAAGTTGAAGGCGTTGATCTGCACGGCCACGCCGGGCAGCCGCGTGTACACGTGGCGCCCGAGGAACGAGCCGTCCTTCGACAGCGGCTCGACCGGGCCGTCGAGGTACACCTGGGCGTTGGGCAGCTCGCGCCGCCCCTTCGACGAGTAGGTGAAGAGCACGCCGATGCCGCCGTCCACGTCGCTCAGCGAGTCGCGCGTGGTCGCGCCGGCGCGCTTGGACAGCTCGTAGAGCTCCTCCTTGCGCGCGGTCAGCGCGATGCCGAACTCCTTCAGCAGCAGCGCACGCTGATGGAACGTCAGCGCGCCGAGGCTCGCCTGGCCGATGGTCCGGGCGTGGACGATCGCGCCGGCGAGGTCGATCCCGTCGGTGCTGACGCGCGTCACGACCTCACCGGTCGAGGCGTCGTGCACGTCCGTCGCACCGGTCGCCGAGGCGGGCGTCCACCAGGCGTCGCGCAGGTAGCTGGGGAGGGTGTCGGTCACTTGTCACTCCATTCGTAGAAGCCGCGGCCGGTCTTGCGGCCGAGATGTCCGTCGGCGACGAGGCGCCTGAGCAGTTCCGGGGGCGCGAAGCGCTCCCCGAGTTCGCGGTGCAGCTCCTCGGCGATGCCGAGGCGCACGTCGAGGCCGACGAGGTCGGTCGTGCGGAGGGGACCGACCGGATGCCGGTACCCGAGCTCCATCGCTGCGTCGATGTCGGCGGCCGAGGCGACGCCCTCCTCGAGCATGCGGATCGCCTCGAGCCCGAGCGCGACGCCGAGTCGACTCGATGCGAACCCCGGGCTGTCGCGCACGACGACCGGCGTCTTGCCCAGCGCCGCGATCCAGCCTCTCGCCGCGTCGACGAGCGTGGCATCGGTCATGGTGCCGGTCACGACCTCCACGAGCTGCGACGCCGGCACGGGGTTGAAGAAGTGCAGCCCCAGAAAGCGCTCGGGCCGGTCCAGAGCGGATGCGAGGTCGTCGATCGAGATCGACGACGTGTTGGTGGCCAGGGCCGCCTCCGGCGCGAGCACGCGTTCCGCACGCCCGAGGGCGTCGAGCTTGAGCTCCCGATCCTCCGGGACCGCCTCCACCACGAGACCGCAGCCGGCCAGAGCCGCAGCATCCGTCGCCGTCCCGATCGCCGCGGCGAGCGCGTCGAACCCGCGATCGGCGGTGCCGCGCTCGACGCTGCGACGCACGCTCTCGAGGAGTCGAGCGGATGCTGCCCCCGCCGCGTCCGCGTCGCGCTCGACGACGACCACGTCGGCGCCGGCGAGCACGAACGCGTGCGCGATGCCCGCACCCATGCGCCCACCGCCGATCACCCCGACCCGCTCAGGCACCCCCGAGGTGCTGTCGTCGGCGGCGCCCATCAGTGCTTCCTCTCGAGGAACGCGGTCATGCGGCGGTCCTTCTCGGGGCTCTCGAAGAGCTGCGCCTGCAGCTCCAGCTCGATCTCGGGGTGCGCGGCGCGCGGGGCGAGGAGGGCCGTCTTCGTGTGGCGCGTCGCGAGCGGATCGTTGCGCGCGATCCGGTCGGCGATCGCGTGGGCGGCGGGGAGGAGATCGCCCGGCTCGAACAGCGACGACACCAGTCCCCACTCGACGGCGGTGCCGGCATCCAGGATCCGTCCGGTCAGGAGCAGCTCCGCCGCCCGCGCCTCGCCGACGATCTCGGGCAGGCGCCACGTCGCACCGGCGGCCGCGATGATGCCGAGGCCGGTCTCGGGGTTGCCGATCTTGAGGTTCGGCGAGCCGATGCGGATGTCGGCCGCGTAGGCGAGCTCGGCGCCCCCGCCGAGGGCGTAGCCGTCGATCGCCGCGATGACGGGCATCGGCAGGTGGCGGATCCGCGTGAACGCCCGCGTGTTGATCCCCCGGCGCGCGTCCGCGGCGCGGCGCTCCCGCAGCTGGGCGATGTCCGCGCCGGAGGCGAACACACCATCGGAGCCCGTGATGATGAGCGTGCGCGGCTCGCGCTCGAGCTCGCCGCACAGGTCATGCAGCCGGTCGATGGTGTCGTGGTCGATGGCGTTGCGCACCTGGGGCCGCGACAGCGTCGCGACGACGCGGTCCTCGCGGCGCTCGACCTTGAGCGGCTCAGGCATCGGCATCCTCTCGATCGCTTCGTCGCGGTCTCGACCATAATATCTGATCGATCGTTCAGTAATGTCACCGTGTCGCGCGGCGCCGACGTCGACGGGTGCGAGACTGGGCGCATGTCCGCGAGCACCGACACCTCTCCCGCGCGACGCGGACGCCCCGGCTACGACCGCGATCAGGTGCTGGCCGTCGCCGTCACCCTCTTCAACGAGCAGGGGTACGACGCCACGTCGGTCGCCGATCTCGCCTCACGCCTGGGCCTCACGAAGTCGGCGCTCTACCACCACTTCGACTCGAAGGAGCAGCTCCTCGCGCTCGCGCTCGACGAAGCGCTCGACGGACTCGAGGGCGTGCTCGACCAGCCGGGGGCCTCCGCCGGCGACTCGGCGGAGCGGCTCGGCGCCGTGCTGCGGGGCGCCGTGCTCGTGCTCGTCGACAAGCTCCCCTACGTGACACTCCTCCTGCGCGTGCGCGGCAACAGCGACGTCGAGCGCGCGGCTCTCGAGCGGCGGCGCGCGTTCGACCATCGCGTGACCGCGCTCGTGACGGAGGCGCAGCGTGCGGGGCAGGTGCGCGCCGACGTCGACGGCGCCGTGACCACGCGACTCGTGTTCGGCATGGTCAACTCGATCGTCGAGTGGTACCGGCCCGGCGGCGCCGTCGACCGCGAGCGCCTCGCCCACGACGTCGTCGCGGTCGCACTGGACGGCATGCGCACCCGCTGACACGCACGGATGCCGCGCACCCGAGCCTGCACAGGGCTCAGGGACGCGGCATCCGCTCCTGAAAGGTCAGGCCTTGGAGAGGCCGTAGATCGGGCTCACCGACTGCTCGGCCTCGTGGTCCGGGCCGAGCGGGATGCCGGAGCGGTCGCGCAGGAGCAGCGTGGCGATGAGGCCCACGACGGTCATCCCGGCGAGATACCACGTGACGGACAGCGTGGAGCCGGTCGCCTGCACGAGGGCCGTCGCGATGGTCGGGGCGAAGGCGCCGCCCAGGATCGCCCCGATCGCGTACGAGATCGAGACGCCCGAGAAGCGGATGGATGCCGGGAACAGCTCGGAGTAGAGCGCGGCCTGGGGGCCGTACGTGAAGCCGAGGCCGATCGTGAGGATCGCGAGACCCAGGAAGAGCAGCCAGATGTTCCCGGTGTTGACGAGCGGGAAGAGCAGGAACACCCCGACGAGCTGCAGGATCCAGCCGATGATGTACGTCGTGCGGCGGCCGATGCGGTCGGAGAGGAAGCCGGCGGCCAGCGTCGACAGCAGCCACGTGACCGCCGAACCCGCGACGGCCCACAGCACGGGTCCGCGCTCGAGGGCGAGCGGGCCCTCGGGGTTGGTCGAGTAGCCCTGGATGTAGCCGCCCGTGGTCATGTAGCCGACGGCATTGTTCCCGGCGAACACCAGCGCGGCGATGAACACGAGGAGCAGGTGCTTGCGGAAGAGCGTGATGATCGGCATGCGAGCCTTCTCCTTGCGCTCGGCGAGCTCGGCGAAGACCGGGCTCTCCTCGACGCGGCGGCGCACGTAGTAGCCGACGAGGATCAGCACGACGCTGAGCAGGAACGGCACGCGCCAGCCCCACACGAGGAACGCGTCTCCGGGGGCGATCATCGCCATGAGGGCCATGACGCCCGAGGCGAGCAGCAGGCCGAGGGGCACCCCGATCTGGGGCGAGGCTCCGAACGCGCCGCGGCGCTGCTTCGGCGCGTGCTCGACGGCCATCAGCACCGCGCCGCCCCACTCGCCGCCGGCGGAGATGCCCTGGATGATGCGCAGGAGCACGAGCAGGATCGGCGCGGCGACGCCGATCGCCTCGTAGGTCGGCAGCACGCCGATGAGCGCGGTGGCCGCGCCCATGAGGATCAGCGTCCACATCAGCACGACCTTGCGGCCGTACTTGTCGCCGAAGTGCCCGGCCAGAAAGGCGCCGAGCGGGCGGAAGAGGAAGCTCACACCGACGGTCGCGAAGGCGACGATCGCACTGTTGGCGCCGAGCGGTGCGAAGAACAGCTGGCCGAAGACCAGGCCGACCGCGGTCGCGTAGATGAAGAAGTCGTACCACTCGACGGTGGTGCCGACGACCGTCGCGAACACGACGCGTCGTCGGTCCGTGGTGGACGCGATGGTTCCGGTGGGGGTGAACCCTGCTGCGGGTCCTGAGGTGCTGCTCATGGTGACTCCTGTGTCGGGGGCTGACGACGTCGTCGCCGGCGAACCGTCGGGGAATGGTTGCCGGATGCTGCACGATCATATACGATTTCGAATACGACGCAACAGGTCGCTTCGAGTAAGGGAGCTCATGGACGAGATCAAGGTCCCCACGCCTTCTCCACACGCCGCTGGCGCGTCGCGCGGAGCCTCCGGGCGCGTGGGCCCAACCGCAGACCGCCGTTTCGCGGCGCTTCCCGGCCGCCCGGGCAAGATCATCGCCATCCACCTCAGCTACGCGTCGCGTGCGGATCAGCGCGGGCGGCGGCCGCAGCATCCGTCGTACTTCTTCAAGCCGTCGAGTTCGGTCGCGGCGTCGGGTGACACCATCGAGCGCCCGGAAGGCACCGAGCTGCTCGCGTTCGAGGGCGAGATCGCGCTCGTGATCGGCGCCCCGGCCCGCCGCGTCGGACTCGCCGACGCGTGGGACCACGTCGCGTGGGTGACGGCCGCCAACGACTTCGGGCTCTATGACCTGCGCTCGAGCGACAAGGGCTCGAACGTGCGCTCGAAGGGCGGCGACGGCTACACGCCCGTCGGTCCGGCGCTCATCGACGCGCGCGCCATCGACCCCGCGGCGCTGCGCGTGCGCACGTGGCTCAACGGCGCGATCGCGCAGGACGACACGGCCGCGGGCATGATCTTCCCGCTCGCTCAGCTCGTGGCCGACCTGTCGCAGCACTTCACGCTCGAGACCGGCGACGTGATCCTCACCGGCACGCCCGCCGGCTCATCGGTCGCGAAGCCCGGCGATGTCGTCGAGGTCGAGGTCGACGTTCCGGGCGGCCCGTCGTCGGGACGACTCGTGACGACGGTGGTGCAGGGCTCGGCCCCCTTCGACGCCGAGCTCGGCTCGCTGCCCGCGGTCGACGACCTGCAGCGCGCGGAAGCGTGGGGCTCGCGCGAGGCGGCCGGGCTGCCCGCGATCGACGCCGCGACCCCGGCCCTCTCCCCCGAGCTGCGCGCCAAGCTCGAGGCGGTGCCCGTGGCGGGCCTGTCGGCCCAGCTGCGCAAACGCGGGCTGAACAACGTGCACGTCGACGGCGTGCGGCCGCTGCACTCTGCGTCATCGCCGGGGAGGGAGGCGAAGCTCGTGGGCACGGCTCGCACGCTGCGCTTCGTACCCAACCGCGAGGATCTCTTCGCGTCCCACGGCGGCGGCTACAACGCGCAGAAGCGCGTATTCGACGCCGTCGGCGACGGCGAGGTCGTCGTGATCGAGGCGCGCGGCGAGGAGGGCTCGGGCACGCTCGGCGACATCCTCGCGATCCGTGCGCACGCCCGCGGCGCCGCCGGCATCGTCACCGACGGCGGAGTGCGGGATGCCGCGGCCGTCGCCGCCGTCGGCATCCCGGTGTACTCGTCCGGCGCGCACCCCGCGGTGCTGGGCCGCAAGCACGTGCCGTGGGACGCCGATGTGACGATCGCGTGCGGTGGCACCACCGTCCAGCCCGGCGACATCATCGTCGGCGACGCCGACGGGGTGGTCGTGATCCCGCCGGGGATCGCCGAGGAGGTCGTTGACGCCGCGCTCGCCCAGGAGGACGAGGACGCCTGGATCGCCGACCGCGCCGCGGAGGGGCATCCCCTCGACGGGCTCTTCCCGATGAACGCCGAATGGCGCGCGAAGTACGCCCTTCGACAAGCTCAGGGACCGGAGAACGAGGAAGGCCGCGCATGAGCCCGACCGAAGCCGACACGCTCAGCAAGTCGCAGCAGGCGTACCGCTGGATCAAGGAGCGCATCGCGAACCAGGAGTTCACGCCGGGCTACCGCCTGGTGCTGGGCAGCATCGCCGGCGAGCTCGACATGAGCGTCGTGCCGGTGCGCGAGGCGATCCGCCAGCTCGAGGCGGAGGGGCTCGTCACGTTCGAGCGCAATGTCGGTGCGCGGGTGTCGATGGTCGACGACTCGCAGTACCGGTACAGCATGCAGGCGCTGTCGATCCTCGAGGGCGCCGCCACCGCGCTGGCAGCGCGCCGGCTCACCGCTGACGACGTCCGCAACGCCCGCCGCATCAACGAGCTCATGATCGAGACGCTCGAGCACTTCGACCCGCGGGCGTTCACCGCGCTGAACCAGGAGTTCCACGCGGCGCTGTTCGAGAAGTGCGCGAACCCGCGCATGCTCGACCTCGTGCACGCCGAGTGGGCGCGTCTCGGCCACCTGCGCGACTCGACGTTCAGCTTCGTGCCCGGCCGCGCGCAGGAATCGGTGCGCGAGCACGAGAACATCCTCGTGCTCATCGAGACCGGCGCCCCGCTCGGTGAGATCGAGAAGGCAGCCCGGCGCCACCGGTCGGCGACCCTCGACGCGTACATGATCCACGAGCACCCCGACGAAGCCCTGGGCCTTCCCGCGTTCTGATCCACGGATGCCGGGCGCCCCGGCATCCGTCCCCACGACCTCCGACGAAGGAGCAGCAATGACCGACACACAGACTGTCCTCGCGACGCGGCATGTGCCCGAGGGCCTGCCGAGCCGCATCCAGCACTACATCGACGGCGCGTTCGTCGACTCGGCCGACGGCGACACGTTCGACGTGCTCGACCCGGTGACGAACGAGACCTACGTGCAGGCCGCGGCCGGCAAGAAGGCCGACATCGACCGTGCCGTGGCCGCCGCGCGGCGCGCGTTCACCGAGGGACCGTGGCCGCGGATGCTGCCGCGCGAGCGCTCGCGCGTGCTGCACCGCATCGCCGACATCGTCGAATCCCGCGACGCGCGGCTCGCGGAGCTCGAGTCGTTCGACTCTGGCCTGCCGATCACGCAGGCGCTGGGCCAGGCCCGGCGGGCGGCCGAGAACTTCCGGTTCTTCGCCGATCTGATCGTGGCGCAGGCCGACGACGCCTACAAGGTGCCGGGCCGCCAGATGAACTACGTCAACCGCAAGCCGATCGGCGTGGCGGGGCTCATCACCCCGTGGAACACGCCGTTCATGCTCGAGTCGTGGAAGCTCGGCCCGGCGCTCGCCACCGGCAACACGGTGGTGCTCAAGCCCGCCGAGTTCACGCCGCTGTCGGCATCGCTCTGGGCCGGCATCTTCGAGGAGGCGGGCCTGCCGAAGGGCGTGTTCAACCTCGTCAACGGACTCGGTGAGGATGCCGGGGACGCGCTGGTGAAGCATCCCGACGTGCCGCTCATCTCCTTCACCGGCGAGAGCCGCACCGGGCAGCTCATCTTCGGCAACGCGGCGCCCTTCCTCAAGGGCCTGTCGATGGAGCTCGGCGGCAAGTCCCCCGCGGTCGTGTTCGCCGACGCCGACCTCGACGCCGCGATCGACGCCACCATCTTCGGCGTCTTCTCGCTCAACGGCGAGCGCTGCACCGCGGGCTCGCGCATCCTCGTGGAGCGCCCGGTCTACGACGAGTTCGTGAAGCGCTACGCCGCGCAGGCCGACCGCGTCGTCGTCGGCTACCCGCACGATCCGAAGACCGAGGTCGGGGCGCTCGTGCACCCCGAGCACTACGACAAGGTCGTCTCGTACATCGAGATCGGCAAGTCCGAGGCACGCCTGGTCGCCGGCGGCGACCGCCCCGAGGGGTTCGAGACGGGCAACTTCGTGCGTCCGACCGTGTTCGCCGACGTGGCGCCGGACGCCCGGATCTTCCAGGAGGAGATCTTCGGCCCGGTCGTCGCGATCACCCCGTTCGACACCGACGAGGAAGCGCTCGAGCTCGCCAACGGCGTGCGCTACGGGCTCGCCGCGTACGTGTGGACCAACGACCTCAAGCGCGCGCACAACTTCTCGCAGGCGATCGAGGCCGGGATGGTCTGGCTGAACTCGAACAACGTGCGCGACCTCCGCACCCCCTTCGGCGGCGTCAAGGCCTCGGGCCTCGGTCACGAGGGCGGCTACCGCTCCATCGACTTCTACACCGACCAGCAGGCCGTGCACATCACGCTCGGCCCCGCCCACAACCCCACCTTCGGAAAGGCGGATGCCGCCGCCCACTGAGGGCCGCAGCATCCATCCCCGAACTCCCACGCAAGGACGCGACATGACCCACCGTGACCAGATGACCCGCACCTCCTCCGGCTTCTACGTGAGCCAGGAGGCGCCGATCCTCTCCGACAACCCGATCCCCACCCCCTCCGTGCCGGCGCCCGACATCCTGCGCTGCGCATACATGGAGCTCGTCGTCACCGACCTGCTCGCGTCGCGCGAGTTCTACGTCGACGTGCTCGGCCTGTACGTGACCGAGGAGGACGAGAACACGATCTACCTCCGGTCCACGGAGGAGTTCATCCACCACAACCTCGTGCTGCGCCAGGGACCGGTGGCCGCGGTCGCCGCGTTCTCGTACCGCGTCCGGTCGGCGGAGGATCTCGACAAGGCCGTCGCGTTCTACGAGGAGCTCGGCTGCCGCATCGAGCGCCGCCCCGACGGCTTCACCAAGGGCATCGGCGACTCGGTGCGCGTGACCGACCCGCTCGGGTTCCCGTACGAGTTCTTCCACGCCACCGAGCACGTCGAGCGCCTGTCGTGGCGCTACGACCTGCACACCCCCGGTGAGCTGGTGCGTCTGGACCACTTCAACCAGGTGACCCCCGACGTCCCGCGCGCCGTGAACTTCATGCAGTCCCTCGGCTTCCGCGTCACCGAGGACATCCAGGACGAGGAGGGCACCGTCTACGCCGCGTGGATGCGCCGCAAGCCCACCGTGCACGACACCGCGATGACCGGCGGCGACGGTCCCCGCATGCACCACGTCGCGTTCGCGACGCACGAGAAGCACAACATCCTCGCGATCTGCGACAAGCTCGGGGCGCTCCGCCGCTCCGACGCGATCGAGCGCGGCCCGGGCCGCCACGGCGTCTCGAACGCGTTCTACCTCTACCTTCGCGACCCCGACGGACACCGCGTCGAGATCTACACGCAGGACTACTACACCGGCGACCCCGACAACCCCGTCGTCACCTGGGACGTCCACGACAACCAGCGCCGCGACTGGTGGGGCAACCCCGTCGTGCCGTCGTGGTACACCGAGGCCTCGCTCGTGCTCGACCTCGACGGCAACCCCCAGCCCGTCGTCGCCCGCACCGACTCGTCCGAGATGGCCGTGACCATCGGCGCCGACGGCTTCTCGTACACCCGCCCCGACGAGGACTCGATGCCCGAGTACAAGCAGGGCGAGTACAAGCTCGGCCACCAGCTGTAAGGAGAGTCGGATGCTGCACCCCGACGACATCGCCGCCATCGCGGCCGAGCTGGCCGAGGCCGACCGCACGCACTCGGTCATCCCGCGGATCACGGCGCGATACCCCGACGCGACGGTCGAGGACTCGTACGCGATCCAGGGCGTGTGGCGCGACCAGAACATCGCCGCCGGGCGCACGCTCGTCGGCCGCAAGATCGGGCTCACGTCGAAGGCGATGCAGCAGGCGACGGGCATTTCCGAGCCCGACTACGGGGTGATGTTCGACGACACCGTGTACCGCTCCGGCGCGGAGATCCCCGTCGAGGAGTTCTCGAACGTGCGCATCGAGGTCGAGCTCGCGTTCGTGCTGAGCACCCCGCTCGAGGGCCCCGACTGCACCCTCGCGGACGCCCTCGCGGCGATCGACTACGCCGTGCCCGCGCTGGAGGTGCTGAACTCGCACATCGAGCTCGAGGGCCGCACCATCGTCGACACGATCTCCGACAACGCCGCGTACGGCGCGATGGTGCTCGGCGACGTGCACAAGCGCCCCGATGAGATCGACCTGCGCTGGGTGCCCGGCGTCCTCAGCCGCAACGGCGAGATCGAGGAGACCGGCGTCGCCGCGGGCGTGCTCGGCCACCCCGCGACCGGCGTCGCGTGGCTCGCGAACAAGTTCCACCAGCACGGCGCGCGACTCGAGGCGGGCGAGATCATCCTCGCCGGCTCGTTCACACGCCCCATGTGGGTGTCGCGGGGCGATACCGTCAGGTGCGACTACGGACCCATGGGAGTGATCGAATGCCGCTTCGTCTGAGCCCGACTTTCCGCGACGACCTCGCGCACGCCGACCGCCCGCTCGCGGGTATGTGGGTGTGCACGGGCTCACCGCTCGTGGCCGAGATCTGCGCCGGCTCCGGCCTGGACTGGCTGCTCATCGACATGGAGCACTCCCCCAACGGCCTCGAGTCGGTGCTGGCTCAACTGCAGGCCGTCGCCGCCTACCCGATCACCCCCGTGGTGCGCGTGCCGATCGGCGATGCCGTGACCATCAAGCAGGTGCTCGACCTCGGAGCCCAGAACCTGCTCGTGCCGATGGTGTCGTCGAAGACGGATGCCGAGGCCGCCGTCGCCGCCGTGCGCTATCCCCCGCACGGCACGCGTGGCGTGGGCTCCGCGCTCGCACGGTCGGCCCGGTGGAACCGCGTCGACGACTACCTCCAGGACGCCGGCACGCACGTCTCGCTGTTCGTCCAGATCGAGACGACGGCGGGTGTCGAGGCGGCCGCCGAGATCGCCGCGGTCGACGGCGTGGACGGCGTCTTCGTGGGTCCCAGTGACCTCGCCGCCTCGATGGGCGTGCTCGGTCAGCAGACCCACCCCGACGTCGTCGCCGCCGCCCGCCGCACCTTCGACGCCGTCCGCGCGGCCGGCAAGCCGGTCGGCGTCAACGCCTTCGACCCGGCCACCGCCCACGCCTACTTCGAGGCAGGCGCGTCGTTCGTCCTCGTCGGCGCCGACGTCGCGCTCCTGGCGCGCGGCTCCGAAGCCCTCGCCGCCCGGTACGTCCCCACCGACGCCTCCGGCGAGCGCGCCTCGTACTGAGCGACGACGAGTCCGCCCATTCGTGACACGCTGGGCACATGCAGCGTGATGTCGCGAGCCGGATCGTCCTGAATGTCACTGAGACCGCCGACCTGATCTTCGCGGTCGCGGTGTCGGGCCACTACACGCCGGACCACGAGGAGTTCCGGGCGACCCTCGACGGCGCGGCCGTCCCGTCGCACGAGCTCTCCGACGCGCACGGCACCAGGCTCCACCGGCTGACCAGCGCGCCGGGCGAACTCGTCGTCGAGTACCGCGCCCGCGTGCTCGGCGCGGGCGACACCGCGGTCGCCGAAGAGTCCGATCTGCTCACCTACACCCGCCCGAGCCGCTACGCCGAATCGGACGCGCTCGCCCCGACCGCCGCCGCGGAGTTCGCGGGCATCGAGGATCCTGGGGCGCTCCTGACCGCCGTCTCGTCGTGGGTGGGTACGCGCCTGCGGTACGTCCCGGGCGCCTCGCTTCCCACCGACGGCGCGGTCCGCACGCTGCTCGCCCGTCGGGGCGTGTGCCGGGACTACGCGCACCTGTGCGTGGCGCTGCTGCGGGCCCTCGGCATCCCGTCCCGTGTCGTCGCCGTGTATGCGCCGGGACTCGATCCGATGGACTTCCACGCCGTCGCCGAGGCGTGGATCGACGACGCCTGGCGGGTGGTCGATGCGACCGCGCTCGCGCCGCGCCAGACGCTGGTGCGCATCGCCACGGGTCGCGACGCCGCCGACACCGCCTTCCTCACCGTCGCCCGCGGTCGCGCTGACCTCGCCGAGATGTCGGTCATCACGACGGCGGATGCCCTTCCGGCCGACGACATCGACGAACAGGTCTCGATCGCATAGGAGTCCGCGACCCGGCCGGGGACGTGGCACAGTGAATCCATGAAGAAGTGGGTCGTGCGGTTCGCGTCGCTGCTGGTGTTCAACATCGTCGTCCTGCTGATCGTCGGCTGGCTCACTCCCGCGCGCGTCGGCTGGGCCGCACTGTGGGCGGGCATCGTGCTGACCGCGCTCGTCATCTGGATCAAGCCGCTGGTCGAGAAGTGGTTCCGCTCGATGGCGGCGAAGTCCGCGAACCAGCGCACCAGGGCCGGCGAGAAGCTCGTCGAGTTCCTGCTCGCCTTCGCCGTCGCATTCCTGGTCTGGATCGTCACCGTGGTCTTCACGGGGGTCTCCATCGGCGGCGGCATCTTCGGCGCGTTCTGGGGCTGGGTCATCCCGCCGGTGATCCTCCTCATCGGGTGGGCGATCTACGGCGCCATCGACGACAAGGTCGAGACCCATGCCGGCACGCTCTACGACAAGGCGACCGGTTCGAAGGCCGGATCGTCGGATGCCGCGGCCCCGCCGATCCCGTCCTCCGAGGCATCCGCGGGCCGTCGCGAACGGAACGACGGGCTCACCGACGAGCAGCGACGCATGCTCGACGAACTCGGCAAGGGCTGAGTGCGCCCGACCTGTCGATCGGGCGGGCGCCGACCGTGATCACGCCCTCGGCCCGCTCGGCCAGGGCGTGGGGCCGCAGCATCCGTCTTCCGCACTCCGCTCTCCGAATCGGCATCCGCTGCCGTTCGGAACGGCCGCAGATGCCGATTCGGGCAGCGCGAGCGCAATCGGCCGTGCGGGAACAGCCGCGGATGCCGAATCGGGCAGCGCGAGAATGGTGCGAAACGGATGCTGCGCCCCCCGGCTCCCCCGCATCAGAGGTGTAACAAACCGACCCGCGCGGACCGTTCGGCCCGTCGCCTCGTCAAAATGGAGGGATCCGCGCAGCGACAGCACGCACGCGCGGACACCCGACTCCTGGAGGCACCCATGTCGCGCAGCATCCGTCTCGTCCGCATCGCCGCCGCAGGCATCGCCGTCGCGGCCCTCGCCCTGACGGGCTGCGCCTCGGGTTCCGCGCCGGCCGGCAGCGAGTCGGCTGCCGAGGACGCGGGCTACCTCACCCCCGGCAAGCTCACCATCGCGACGGGCGAGACGGCGTATGAGCCGTACGTGATCGACGACGACCCGGCGTCGGGTGAGGGGTTCGAGGCGGCGGTCGCGTACGCCGTCGCCGAGGAGCTGGGCTTCGCCGCCGAGGACGTCGAGTGGGTGCGGACCAGCTTCGAGTCGGCGATCGCGCCCGGACCCAAGAGCTTCGACTTCAACATCCAGCAGTACACGATCACCGACGAGCGCAAGCAGGCCGTGGACTTCTCGTCGCCCTACTACGAGGCCAGCCAGTCGGTGGTCGCGCTCAAGGGCGGTGCCGCCGAGGGCGTGACCGATATCGCGGGCCTCAAGGATCTGGTGCTCGGTGCGATGTCGGGATCCACGAGCGCCACGACGATCGAGCAGGCCATCGCTCCCACCGCCACGCCGCAGCTCTACAGCTCCAACGAAGACGCGGTCGCCGCGCTCAAGGCCGGCCAGATCGATGCCCTCGTGCTCGACACCCCGACCGCCTACACCGCGGTGAACTTCTACATCGACGATTCCTTCACCGTCGGCGAGCTCCCGGCCGCGGGGGTTCCCGACCAGTGGGGCCTGCTGCTGGCGAAGGACTCCCCGCTGACCGCGGACGTCACCGCGGCCGTCGACGCGCTGCGCGAGGACGGAACGCTCGACGCCCTCGAGGAGGAATGGCTCGCCGTCCTCAGCGAAGGCGTGCCTCAGCTGCAGTGACCGTGTCCGCTACGTTCGTTCGGTGACCCCGCACCAGCCCAGCGCGCTCGAGCTCGACCGTCGCGCCTACCGGCACCGCCGCTCGCGGCGGTCCGTCCTGATCGCGATCGCGTCCTCGCTCGCGTTCGCGGCGATCGTCTGGGTGACGGTCATCAACACCGAGGGCTGGTCGAAGGTCCAGCAGTCGTTCTTCAACCTCGACGTCGCGATCCAGGCGCTGCCGAAGGTGTGGGACGGCTTCCTGATCAACCTGCAGGTCCTCGCCTACTCTGTCGTGACCGTCGCCGTCGTGGCACTCGTGATCGCCGTGCTGCGCACCCTCCGCGGGCCGGTCTTCTTCCCGGCACGCGTGCTCGCGGCCGGCTACACCGACCTCTTCCGCGGACTGCCGTTCATCATCGTGCTGTACCTCATCGGCTTCGGTCTGCCGACCATCACGAACACGCGGATGCCCGTCGTGCTGCTCGGCGTGATCGCGGTGACGCTCACCTACTCCGCGTACGTCGCCGAGGTGATCCGCGCCGGCATCGAAGCCGTCCACCCGTCGCAGCGCCTTGCCGCGCGGGCGCTCGGCCTCGGCTACGTGCAGTCGCTGCGCCGCGTCGTGCTGCCCCAGGCCTTCCGCAAGATCACGCCGCCCCTCATGAACGACTTCATCTCCATGCAGAAGGACGTCGGGCTGATCTCCATCCTGGGCGCGGTCGACGCCATCGCCGCGGCGAGATCCGTCGCCTCGCTCACCTACAACTTCACGCCGTACGTCGTGGCCGGCGTGCTGTTCATCC
Source organism: Microbacterium sp. Soil_C_42 (assembly GCF_057656735.1). Classification (NCBI taxonomy): domain Bacteria; kingdom Bacillati; phylum Actinomycetota; class Actinomycetes; order Micrococcales; family Microbacteriaceae; genus Microbacterium; species Microbacterium sp. Soil_C_42. Next base: position 52,379 of record NZ_JBDGJU010000019.1, on the reverse strand, counting down.
TGCTCGCGATCCCCACCATCCGGCTCACCGACTGGTACACCGCGCGACTGCGCGAGCGCGAGCAGGCGGGGGCGATCCTGTGACCGCCCTGCTGCGGGCAACCGGCATCCACAAGTCCTTCGGCGAGCGCGAAGTGCTCCGCGGCGTCGACCTCGAACTGGCGACCCACGAAGTGGTCGCGCTCATCGGCGCGAGCGGATCGGGAAAGTCGACGCTGCTGCGATGCCTGAACCTCCTCGAACCCATCGACGACGGGCAGATCTTCCTCGACGACGAGGACATCTCCGACCCCCGCGTCGACGCGAACCGCGTCCGCTCGCGGTTCGGTGCCGTGTTCCAGAGCTACAACCTGTTCCCGCATCTCACCGTGCTCGACAACGTCACGCTGGCCTCGCGCGTCGTGCACCGCACTCCGCGGCGTGCGGCCGAGGCTCGCGCGCTCGAACTGCTCGGCCGCATCGGGCTCGCCGATCTGGCGCACGAGCACCCCGACCGCCTCTCGGGCGGCCAGCAGCAGCGTGCCGCGATCGTGCGGGCCATCGCGACCGACCCCGAGGTGCTGTTCCTCGACGAGATCACGTCGGCGCTCGATCCCGAACTCGTGGGCGAGGTGCTCGAGCTCGTGCGGCAGCTCGCCGCCGACGGCGCCACGATCCTCATGGCGACGCACGAGATGGCGTTCGCGCGGGATGTCGCCCACCGCGTGGTGTTCCTCGACGCGGGCACGATCGTCGAGCAGGGGCCTCCTTCCGAGGTGCTGGCGGCTCCTCGTGAACCGCGCACCCGGGAGTTCCTCGCCCGCTTCACCGCCTGAGTGAGGCAAGGCCGCTGTCCAGATCGCGTGATCTCACCGAGCGCACCCGTTATGCGCGCGTACAACGCATGGCCTCGGCGAGATCACGCGATGTGAACGCGGCGGAGTGAGTCAACTTGTTGACTTAAGGTTAGTCAACTGGTTTACTTCAGATGTGTCCGAGCGCCTGACCTTCACCCTCCACGAGCTCATCGCCGAGCTCGACGCCTTCGCCGACGCCGCCCTGCAGGCCGGGTGGGGCGTGACGTTCAACCACTTCCAGTTCCTGGCCGTGCTCTACGACCACGAGCCGGTCGACATGACGACGCTCGCCCGCTGCCTCGGCGTCACCAAGGCCGCCGTGAGCAAGCGCGTGCCCGCGCTCGTCGAGGACGGGTGGATCACCGCCGCATCCCAGCCCGGCGCGGGCCGCAGCATCCTGCTCACGCTCACCGACAAGGGCACCGCCCTCGTGCGCGATGCCGGCGAGGTGCTCGAGCGGGAGTTCGCCGCAATGCTGACCCACCCCTCGCTCGCGGGCGACCCCATCGACGCCTCGCGCATGAACGCCCAGCTCGTCGCCCTCACCGCTTTCATCCAGCAACAGCCGGCCCCCGGCCCGGGTGCCGTCCACCACCCTCAGGAGACCCACGCATGAACGCTCCCCGCATCCTCGTGATCGTCGGCACGCCCTTCGCCGGCAGTCTCAACCACTCCCTCGCACAGTCGTACGCCGACGCCGCCCGCGCCGGGGGCGCCGAAGTGCGCGTCGTCGACCTTGCGAACGACACGGTGCCGCAGCATCCGTCCGTCCGCGACGAAGTGCGCCTGCCGCGCACCGATGCCGACGTGCCGCTCACCCCCGAGGTCGCCGCTTACATCGCCGATGTCGACTGGGCCGACCACCTGGTGTTCTTCTTCCCGCAGTGGTGGGGCTCGGTTCCCGGGGCGCTCAAGACGTGGATCGACCGCGTGTTCGTGCGCGGATTCGCCTACCGCTACCGTCCGACCGGGCGGCTGTGGGACAAGCTGCTCACCGGGCGCAGCGCGCGCATCGTGATGACGATGGACTCCCCCACGTTCTGGAACGCGTGGGTGTACCGCGACGCCCCGATCCGGTCGCTGCGCAACGCCACGCTGGAGTACTGCGGCATCAAGGTCCGCGGCGTCACTCGGCTGGCGCAGGTGCGGCACAGCACCGAGGCCGATCGCGAGCGCTGGGTCCGCGGGATGGCCTCGTTCGGAGCGACGGATGCCGAGTCCGTGCGTCCGCGCGAACGGTCCGAGCTCGTCGCGGCTACTGGTCGTTGAGCGAGCGCTCCGCCGCCTCGACGACGTTCGTCATGAGCAGCGCCACGGTCATCGGACCGACCCCTCCGGGGTTGGGCGAGAGGTAGCCGGCGACCTCGGCGACGTCCGGGGCGACGTCGCCGTACACGCGCGACTTCCCGGTCTCGGGGTCGTCCTCGCGCGTGACGCCGACGTCGAGGACGGCGGCGCCGGGCTTGACGTCCTCAGCACGGACGATGTGCTTCACGCCCGCGGCGGCCACGATCACGTCGGCCTGGCGCAGGTGGTGCGACAGGTCGGCCGTGCCGGTGTGCGTCAGGGTCACGGTCGCGTTGATCTCGCGGCGAGTGAGCAGCAGACCGATCGAGCGGCCGATGGTCACGCCACGGCCGACGACGACCACGTCCTTGCCCTTGAGATCGAAGTCGTTGCGCAGCAGCAGCTCGATGACGCCGCGCGGCGTGCACGGCAGCGGCGTGGTGATCGGCGAGTTGACGTTGAGCACCAGACGGCCGAGGTTGGTCGGGTGCAGGCCGTCGGCGTCCTTCGCGGGGTCGATGCGCTCGAGGATCGCGTCGGTGTCGAGGTGCTTCGGCAGCGGCAGCTGCACGATGTAGCCGTGGCACTCCGGGTCGGCGTTGAGCTCGTCGATGAGCGCCTCGACCTCGGCCTGGGTGGCGTCAGCGGACAGCTCGCGCTGGATCGAGTTCATGCCGATCGCCTCGGACTCGCGGTGCTTCATCCCGACGTACAGCTGCGAGGCCGGGTCGGCGCCGACGAGCACCGTCGCGATGCCGGGCGTGACGCCGCGGTCCTTAAGTGCCGCCACGCGCTCGCGCAGCTCGTCCTTGATCTGGGCCGCGGCCGCGCGCCCGTCGAGCTTCTGTGCGGTCATCCTTGGTCTCCTCGTGTTTCGTGCGCTACGTACCCGGCCCCTCGCCTGCCGCCCCGCCCGTCGGCGAGAGTGCAGCTGGTGGACGAGAGGTGGGGAACCACCCACCCTCTCGGCGATCAGCTGCACTCTCGCGGATCGTGGTCGAGGAGGAGGGGGGGACGGATGCCGCGGCCCGGCGTCGGGCCGCGGCATCCGTGTCGACAGTGGTACCAGACGGTGCCGCCGTGCTGCGGCGGCACTCCCACTCAGTGGCGGAAGCCGGGGTACAGCGGGAAGGCGGCCGTCAGGGCCGCCACGCGCAGGCGCAGCTCCTCGAGGTCGGCACCGGGCTGCAGCGCGAGCGCGATGACGTCGGCGACCTCGGTGAACTCGGCGTCGCCGAAGCCGCGGGTCGCGAGCGCCGGCGTGCCGATGCGCAGACCCGACGTGACCATCGGCGGGCGGGGGTCGTTGGGCACCGCGTTGCGGTTCACCGTGATGTGGATCTCGTGCAGGAGGTCCTCCGCCTGCTTGCCGTCGATCTGAGCGTTCCGGAGATCGACGAGCACGAGGTGCACGTCGGTGCCGCCCGAGCGGACGGCGATGCCGGCATCCTTCACGTCCTGCTGCGAGAGGCGCTCGGCGATGATGTGGGCACCCCGCAGCACGCGCTCCTGGCGCTCCTTGAACTCGGGGGTGGCCGCGAGCTTGAACGCCGTCGCCTTCGCCGCGATCACGTGCATGAGCGGGCCGCCCTGCTGGCCCGGGAAGACCGCCGTGTTGATCTTCTTCGCGATGTCGGGGTCGTTGGTGAGGATGAAGCCCGAGCGGGGGCCGCCGATCGTCTTGTGCACGGTCGACGACACGACGTGCGCATGCGGGACCGGGTTCGGGTGCAGACCCGCCGCGACGAGACCGGCGAAGTGCGCCATGTCGACCCACAGCGTCGCCCCGACCTCGTCGGCGATCGCGCGGAAGGCGGCGAAGTCGAGCTGACGGGGGTAGGCCGACCAGCCGGCGATGATGACCTTGGGCTTGTGCTCGACCGCGAGGCGGCGCACCTCGTCCATGTCGATGGTCGAGGTCTCGGGGTCGACGCCGTACGCGACGATGTTGTACAGCCGGCCCGAGAAGTTGATCTTCATGCCGTGCGTGAGGTGGCCGCCCTGGTCGAGCGAGAGACCGAGCAGCGTGTCGCCGGGACGGGCGATCGCGTGGAGAACTGCCGCGTTGGCGGTGGCGCCCGAGTGCGGCTGCACGTTCGCGAACCCGGCGCCGAACAGCGACTTCGCGCGGTGGATCGCGAGCTCCTCGGCGACGTCGACCTCTTCGCAGCCGCCGTAGTAGCGGCGGCCCGGGTAGCCCTCGGCGTACTTGTTGGTCAGCACCGAACCCTGCGACTGCAGCACCGAGACGGGCACGAAGTTCTCGGAGGCGATCATCTCGAGGTAACCGCGCTGGCGGTCGAGCTCGCGGTCGAGCACCTGGGCGATCTCGGGGTCGACCTCGGCGAGAGGGGCGTTGAAGAACTGATCGGTCATGCGATCTCCTTGACTGCGGCTTTCGGGGTGCGCGGCACGGGGTGCCGGGATTCACATCGGCCCAGGCGTGCGGTCGAATGCCGTAGTCGGTCGCTCCCCGGTGGTGTCCCACCTCAACGCCAGTCGCGACACACCGAGCATAACGGAACTGGAGCCGCTAGGCTGAGTCGATTCCCTTTTGTTAGGACTCTTTACATGAATCGTCGACGAGGACGGACCGCCGCGGCAGCCGTCCTCGCCGCTGCACTGCTGGCCGGCTGCACCCCGGTCGCACAGAATGGAGACACCGTGTCGCTTCCCGCCGTCGTCCCCGCCCCCGTCTCGATCGAGGCCGGCACCGGCGCGCCGTTCCGGCTCACCTCCGCCACGGCGGTGAACGCGGAAGCGGATGCTGCGGCCGCCCTGTCCGCGATCGTCGAGGCCCGCACCGGGCTGACCCTCGCGCGCGGCGACGGCGCAGGCATCGAGCTGCGGATCGACCCGTCGACGGGCTCCGGGTCCGAAGACCCGGCCGAGTCCTACCGGATCGTGGTGGACGAGGCATCCGTCTCCGTCACCGGCGCCGACGCGGGCGGACTCTTCTACGGCGTGCAGACGCTGGGTCAGCTCATCGCCCGCGACGGAGACGAATGGACCGTGCCCGCCGTCACCATCGAGGACGCCCCGCGCTTCGCCTATCGCGGTGTCATGCTCGATGTCGCCCGGCACTTCCATCCCGTCGAGACGGTCAAGGCGTACATCGACCACGCGGCGTCGCTCAAGTTCAACGCGCTCCACCTGCACCTCACCGACGACCAGGGCTGGCGCATCCAGCTCGACTCGCGGCCCGAGCTGACCGAGAAGGCGTCGGGCACCTCTGTCGGCGGCGACCCGGGCGGCTTCTACACGAAGGACGACTACCGCGCGATCGTCGAGTACGCGGCATCGCGTCACATGATCGTGGTCCCCGAGATCGACATGCCGGGCCACACGCACGCCGTCGGGCTCGCCTACCCCGAACTCGCCGAAGACCCCAGCGTCAGCGACCACATGCGCGAGACCATCCGCGACTACGGCGGCGACGAGCCGCGCGTCGGCGCGCCGTACGACGGCATGGCCGTCGGGTTCTCATCGCTGAAGATCCACGACGAGGCGACGTACGACTTCGTGGCCGACGTGCTCGGCGAGCTCGCGGCGATGACGCCGGGGCCGTACCTGCACTTCGGCGGCGACGAGTCGCTCTCGACGACCGACGAGGACTTCGCGGAGTTCGTGGCGCGCGCGAGCGAGATCATCGCCGACCTCGGCAAGACGCCCGTGGCGTGGCACGAGGCCGGTGCCGCGGCCGGCATCGCCGACATTACGGTCGGCCAGTACTGGGGCTTCCTCACGCCGCAGGAAGGCGCCGCCGAGAAGGCGACCGCGTTCGTCGACAACGGCGCGCAGCTGATCCTGTCCCCCGCCGACGCGATCTACCTCGACATGAAGTATCCGACCGGACCCGAGCTGGGCCTCACGTGGGCGAACGGCCCGACGAGCGTCGAGCGCGCGTACTCGTGGGAGCCGTCGGACGTGGTTCCGGGCGTCGACGACTCCGGCATCCTCGGCGTCGAGGCGCCGCTGTGGACCGAGACGATCCGCACGGCCGCCGACATCGACACGATGGCGTTCCCCCGCGCGGCCGCCGCCGCGGAGGCCGCCTGGTCGCCCGCGACCGGAGCGAGCGACCTGCGCACCTGGGCGTCGTTCCGCGAGCGGGTCGGCGCCCTCGGCCCGCTGTGGACCAGCATGGGCATCGGCTTCCACCCGTCCGAAGAGATCCCGTGGGTCACCGAGTGACCTCCGCCGAGTGATCCGGAGCACCGCATGAGCACCCTCGTCCACTCCGTCCGCCTGCTGGGCTCCGTCTCCGTCGACAGCGACCGCGCCGACGGGTGGGCGCTGTTCGAGGGCGGCCGCGTCGCGTCGGCCGGCGTCGGCGGCGATCTCCCGGCCGCCGACCAGGTCGTGGACGGCGGCGACGGATGCCTCGTCCCCGGCTTCATCGACATCCACGGGCACGGCGGCGCCGGCGCCGGCTTCGACGACGGGCCGGAGGCCGTGGCCACCGCGCGGGCCGTCCACCGCGCCCACGGCACGACGCGCGCGGTGCTCTCGCTCATCACCGCACCGATCGACGACCTCGCCGCGCGCGTGGCGATGGTCGCCGACCTCTGCGACGCCGATCCCACCGTCCTCGGCTCGCACCTCGAGGGCCCGTTCCTCGACCCCGGGCACAAGGGCGCGCACACCGAGTCGCTGCTGCGGGCGCCGGACGCGGCATCCGTCGACCGGCTGCTCGAGGCGGGACGCGGCACGATCCGCCAGGTCACGCTCGCCCCCGAGCGCCCGGGTGCCTTCGATGCGATCCGGCGCTTCGTCGACGCCGGAGTCGCGGTCGCGGTGGGCCACACGAACGCCGACGCCGACACGACGCGGCGCGCCTTCGACGCCGGCGCGACGCTGCTCACCCACGCGTTCAACGCGATGCCCGGCATCCATCACCGGGCCCCCGGTCCGGTGATCGCGGGCCTGCGCGACGAGCGCGTCACGCTCGAGATCATCGCCGACGGCGTGCACGTCGACCTGGAGCTCATCGCGACGCTGTTCGCCGTGGCCGGCGACCGCATCGCGCTCATCACCGACGCGATGGCCGCGGCGGGCTCGCAGGACGGCCGGTACGAGCTGGGCGGCCTCGCGGTGCGCGTCACCGACGGTGTCGCGCGGCTCGAGGAGGGCGGCGCGATCGCCGGCTCGACGCTCACGCAGGACGCCGCGCTGCGCCACGTGGTGGCCGCCGGCGTGCCCCTCGAGGTCGCCTCCCATGCCCTGAGCCGGCAGCCCGCGCATGCGATCCACCGCGGCGACCTCGGCACGCTCGACATCGGAGCGCCCGCGGACGCGGTGCTGCTCGACCACGCCCTCGCGGTGCGTCGCGTCTGGGTCGCGGGGCGCGACGCCTGAGCGCGTTCGCGCACGTGAAAGGCGGGGCCGAAGGTCCCTCCCCCGAGATCCCTCCGAGCCCCGCCTTGTCCGCGGGATTCCCGCGGGGGCGGCCGCCGTCGTGCCCCACACAAGGCGGCCTGCCACTCTGACGAAAGAGACGGCGCGACCCCCGATCTATTACGCGAGTTCTGGAAATTCGCCCGGACGGATGCTGCGCGGCCGAGTCGCAGCCCTGGTCAAATCCGGGAGCGGCGACGACAATGGAACGAGCCGCGGTCCGCACCCGGGATCGACGTCGTCGATGTGCGCCGCGGAACTGGGGGATCCATGGACCACGAGGAAGTGCGGGAGCTCGAGACGGAGGTCGTCACCGACGCCGACGCCGATCTCGTCCTGCGGACGAGATCGGGTGACACCGACGCGTTCGCGGAGCTCTGGCGGCGCCACTATCGCGCAGGCGTCACCGTCGCGCGCAACATGACCTCGAGCCTCGATGCCGACGACCTCGTGCAGGAGGCGTACACCCGCATCTACCACTCGATCGTCCACGGCGGCGGGCCGACCGGATCGTTCCGCGCCTACCTCTTCACCAGCATCCGCAACACCGCCGCAGCGTGGGGGCGCGCGCGCCGCGAGACCGCGTACGAGGAGCTCGACGGCGTCGAGGACCCCTCGGGCGCCGAGCACGAGAGCGAGGCCGCGCTCGACCGGGGCCTCACGCATCAGGCCTTCCGCAGCCTGCCGACGCGGTGGCAGGAGGTGCTCTGGTACTCCGAGATCGAGCGCATGAAGCCCGCCGAGATCGCGCCGCTGTTGGGCATGAAGCCGACGGCGGTCGCCCAGCTGACGTTCCGTGCGCGGGAAGGACTGCGCGAGGCGTGGATCCAGGCGCACCTGCGGTCCGCGGCCGACGGCTCGGACTGCCAGTGGACCATCGAGCGCCTCGGCGCGTACTCCCGCCTCAACCTCGGCCGCCGCGACCACGCGAAGCTCGAGCAGCATCTCGGCCGCTGCGTGCGCTGCTCGATCGTCGCGAGCGAAGCCAAGGAGGTCTCGAGCCGGCTGGCGCTCGTGCTGCTGCCCATCGCGCTGGGCGCTGTCGGCACGGCGGGCTACCTCGCGACGGTTCAGGGCGGCGGCACGTCACTCGTGGCGCTGGCTTCGATGCCGTCGAGCGTCGTGCAGAGCACGGTGACCATCGCGCCGGGCGGAGTCGTCGGCGCGGGAGCGACTGCGAGTGCAGGTGCCGGTGCGGCGGCGACGTCGGCCGGCGTGGGATCGGCGGGGGCGGTCGGCGCAGCAGGGGCGGCGACCGCCGTCGCTTCGTCGGCAGCGGTCTTCGGCACGTCGGCGGTCGCCGGCATCGGTGCGGCCTCCGGACTCGCCGCCGCCGGCCTCGTCGTCGTCAGCGGCGTGGTCGCCGCGGCCGTGATGCTGCCGGCCGGCGCCGGCCCCGAACCGGGGCCCACGCCCACGCCGGCGAACGAGGTCTCGGCCGAGAACGTGAACGCCCCGGCGATCCTGCCCGAGGAGACCGGTGACACCGCGCTCCAGCTTCCGGCTGAGCCCGGCCCCGGCCCGGCCGACGTGCCCGTCGTGTCCGACACCGCTTCCGGCAGCGGCGAGGCACAGGACGGCGACGCCACGGCGTCGGGGGGCGGCGAGGCCACCGACCAGACCGGCAGCGGCAACGCGCAGGGCGAGAACGGCAACGCACAGGGCCACAACGCCGGCGCCTCGGGCGGCAACGGCAGCGCCTCGGGCAGCAACGGCGGCATGCAGGGGAACCACGGCAACGGGTCGGGTGGCGGCAACGCGAACACCGGCAACGCCGCCAACGGGTCGGGTGGCGGCAACGCGAACACCGGCAACGCCGGCAACGCCGGCAACGGCACCGGCAACGGCACCGGCACCGGCGACGGCGCGTCGGGCAACAACGGGAGCACCGGCAACCCGGGCAACGGCACGCCGACGAACGGCGCGGGCAGCGGCAACGGCGGCACCACCGGAAACGGCGGCTCGACCGGGAACGGCGCTCCCGCCAACGGCACCGGGAACGGCAACGGCGACACCACCGGCGCCGGAACGACCAGGCGCAGCGTGAGCGTTCCGAACGGCCTCGGCCGCGGCGTCGTCGACCGCACGACGTCCGCGCCCGCCGCCGAGGCGCCCGCGGACGTCCCTGAGGCGGCCGACACCCTGCCCCCCGACACGGTGCCTGCCGGGGGCGGCAACTGACCCACCACGTTCCGCCTCGTCGCAGGGTGCTCGGCGACCAGCCCCCGAGCACCGGTGCCCGGGGGACGCGTCCAGGACGCCGCCGTAGACTGGAAGCCATGTCCGACATGCCGAACGTCACTCCCGCGCGCCCTGCCGAACCGGCACCCGGAACGCGCGCGCCCCTGACCGCCGGCAAGGTTGCGCCGCTGACGGCGATCGACGTGGTCGCCTTCGTGTGCGAGATCTTCGCGTTCGGCACCCTCGCGCTGTGGGGCTTCACGATGTGGCCGTTCCCGTGGAACATCGTCGCCGGCCTCGGGGCGCCCGTGATCGCGATCCTCCTCTGGGCCCTCTTCGTGTCGCCGCGCGCCGTGTTCGCGGTGCACCCCTTCGTCCGCGCCGTCGTCGAGCTCCTCGTCTACGTGTCGGCGACCGCCGCCTGGTGGTCGATGGGCAACGCGTGGATCGGCCTCGCGTTCGGCCTGGTCGCCGTGACCGCCGGCCTCATCGCCGGCCGGCGGCGCCTGTCGTGATCTCGGGCGCCGACGCGCTCGACCAGCTGCGCGCGGCACTCGGCGATCGCGTCGACATCTCCCCGGCATCGCTCGCCGCCGCGCGCGCCGACAAGTCCGGGCACGCCGCATCCGGTCTCCCCCTCGCCGTCGTGCACGCCCGTAGCGTCGACGATGTGCAGCAGACGCTCCGCATCGCCGGAAGCACCGGCACGCCCGTTGTCACCCGCGGGGCCGGCACCGGCCTCGCCGGCGGTGCCAATGCCGGAGACGGGGAGATCTCGCTGTCGGTGCGCGGCATGGATCGCATCCTCGAGGTGCGCCCCGACGACCTCCTCGCGATCGTCGAGCCGGGCATCCTCAACGCCGACCTCAATGCCGCGCTCCTCCCGTACGGCCTCTGGTGGGCGCCCGATCCCGCGAGCCGGGCGATCTCGACGGTCGGCGGCAACATCGCCACCGGCGCGGGCGGACTCCTCTGCGCGAAGTACGGAGTCGTGCGCGACGCGGTGCTCGGCGTCGACCTCGTCCTCGCGGACGGTCGGCTGCTCCACCTCGGTCACCGCACCGTCAAAGGCGTCACGGGCCTCGACCTGACGTCCCTGGTCATCGGGTCCGAGGGGACTCTCGGCGTCGTCGTCGGCGCGACCGTGAAGCTGCGACGGCTGGTGCCGGGCGAGGTCTGCACCATCGCCGCGACGTTCCCCGACGTGCGCACGGCGGCCGAGGCATCCTCCGCCGTCACCGCCTCCGGTGCGCAGCCGGCGATCATGGAGCTGATGGATGCCGCGTCCCTCGCCGCCGTGCATGCTCTCCTGGCGCTCGAGGCACCGACTCCGGGAGCGGCGCAGCTCACCATCCAGACCGACGGTCCGGCCGCGATCGCCGAAGCGGACGCCATCGCCGACGTGCTCCGTGGCGCCGGAGGCGCGGTGGTCGTCTCGCACGACCGCGAAGAGGGAGAGCGGCTGCTGGCGATCCGCCGGTCGATGCACCCCGCCATGGAGTCGCTCGGCACCGCCCTCATCGAGGACGTCTCGGTGCCCCGCAGCGCGCTGCCCGCGATGTTCGACGAGATCGCCCGCGTCGAGCGCGAGCACGGCGTCGTGATCCCGACGGTCGCCCACGCGGGCGACGGCAATCTGCACCCCAACTTCATCTTCGAGGCCGAGCCCGACGAATTCGGCGTCGTCGAGGCGCCGGATCACATCTGGGCGGCCGCTGACGACCTCTTCCGCGCGGCCCTGCGCCTGGGCGGCACGCTCACCGGCGAGCACGGCGTGGGCGTGCTCAAGCGCCGCTGGCTCGCCGACGAACTCGGCGAAGACCAGTGGGAGCTGCAACGTCAGATCACCCGCGTCTTCGATCCCCAGGGCATCCTCAACCCCGGCAAGGTCTTCGCGCGCTGAGCCGACGCGGGAGCCTCAGATGCCCTGCCAGTCGGGCTTGTTGTCGTAGGCGTAGCGGTAGTAGTCGGAGCGGGTCAGCTGCGATGCGGCGGCCTCGTCGACCACGATCGTCGCGTGCGGGTGGAGCTGGATCGCCGAGCCCGGCAGGGACGCCGACAGCGGGCCCTCGACGGCGCCGGCGACCGCCGCCGCCTTGCCCTCGCCGAACGCCAGCAGCACCAGGTGCCGGGCGCGCAGGATGGTGCCGAGCCCTTGCGTGATGCAGTGCATGGGCACGTCGTCGATCGAGTCGAAGAAGCGCGCGTTGTCGCGTCGCGTCTGCGCGGTGAGCGTCTTCACGCGGGTGATCGACGAGAACGACGAGCCGGGTTCGTTGAAGCCGATGTGGCCGTCGGTGCCGATGCCGAGGATCTGCAGGTCGATGCCGCCGGCCCCGCGAATGGCCTCGTCGTACTCCTCGCCGTGGTGCTCGATGCCCTCCGGCGTGCCGTCGGGTGTGCGGATGAGCTCGGGGTTGAGGCCCAGCGGCTCGACGACCTCTCGCGTGATCACCGAGCGGTAGCTCTCGGGATGCGCGGGGTCGATGCCCACGTACTCGTCGAGCGCGAATCCGCGCACACGCGAAACGTCGACGCCATCCAGCCGCGAGCGCAGCGCCTCGTACACGGGCAGCGGCGTGGATCCGGTCGCAAGCCCCAGCACCGTCTCGGGGTTCGAGCGGATGAGCTCCGCGATGTGGTCGGCCACGAGCGCGCCTGCGGCGGCCTTGTCTTCAACGATGACGATCTCAGCCATGGACCAGTGCTTCCTCTGCGTCGTGTGTGGCGTCGCCCTCCGCGCCTACCAGCGCGGCTCCGAGTGCGGCGGCGGGCGAACCCGGCGGCAGCAGCTCGACCCGGTCGGCGAGGTGCAGAGAGCGCATGAACGGGGATGCCTCGGCGCTGGCCGCGAGCTCGGCTGCGACATCCGTCACCAGCCGGTCTCCCAACGCCGTCACACCTCCTCCGAGGACCACGATATCGACGTCGGCCGTGAGCACCAGTACCCGGATCGCGGCGGCCACGCCGCGGGCGAGCCCGGCGCGCAGCTGCCGCGCCGACGGGTCGCCCGCGTCGGCCGCGTCGAAGACGTCGCGCACCGGCAGCGCGGAGCGCTCGGCCCAGCGCTCGGCGATCGCACCGCCGCCGGCGAAGGCCTCGATGCAGCCGCGCTGACCGCAGCGGCACAGCGGCCCGTTCGGGTCGACCGAGATGTGGCCGACCTCCCCCGCGGTGCCCCGGGCACCCCGCCAGAGCACGCCGTCCGAGACGATGCCCGCGGCGATGCCGGTGCCGAGGTTGAGGTACGCCATCGAACCCGGCGCCCGTGCGCCACCCCGCGTGTGGAGCGCATGCGCTCCGAGGGCGGCGGCCTTGACGTCGTTCTCGACCTGCACCGGCACCCCCAGCTGGGGCCCGACGGCGGCGGCGAGGTCGAGCTCGTCGACGCCGAGGTTCACCGCGTGCACCACGCGGCCGGTGCCCGGCTCGATCTGGCCGGGGATGCCGACCCCGACCGACCGCACCGCCGAGAGATCGACGCCCGCCTCGGAGCCGAGCGCGCGCACGGCGTCGAGGACGGTCTGGGCCACAGCATCCGGTCCCCATCCCGTGGGGATGCGGAGGCGACCCGCGATCGTGCCGTCGGCGTGCACCGCCACGGCGTCGGTCTTGGTCCCGCCGACGTCCAGCCCGACCCTCATCGGCCGACCTCCCCGTGGGAGGCGGCGTTGTCGTTCGCGCGCATCAGCCCTTGACCGCCCCCGCGACGAGTCCGCTGGTCATGCGGCCCTGGACGATCACGAAGAACACGATGACCGGGATCGCGACGATGGTCGAGGCGGCCATCACCTCGCCCCAGTCGATCGCACGGCTGGAGCTCTGCTGCACGAAGCCGCGCAGCCACAGCGGCAGCGTCTGGTTCTCGGCGTTCATGATCACGAGGGCGACCGTGAACTCGTTCCAGCACTGCAGGAAGGCGAACACGCCGGATGCGACGAGCCCGGGCGCGAGCAGGGGCAGTGTGATGCGCATGAAGGCCTGGGTGCGGCTGAGACCGTCGACCATCGCCGCCTCTTCGAGCTCGGCGGGCACACCGGTGACGAAGCCGCGGAGCATCCACACCGTGAACGGCACGACGGCCGCGATGTAGAGCAGGCTCAGGCCGAAGACGTTCGACAGCAGCCCCAGTTCGCTCATCATCTTGTACTGCGCGATGAACAGGCCCTCGGCCGGGAGCATCTGGATGATGAGGATGGCCAGCACGAACGTGGTGCGGCCCCGGAAGCGGAACCGGCTGATCGCCACCGACGCGAGAAACGCGAACAGCAGGCAGAAGAACACCGCGATGAGCGTGACCGAGATGCTGATGCCGAGCGCGCCGAAGAACGAGCCGTCGACAACGGCCAGGTAGTTGGCGAACGAACCGCCGAAGGGCAGGAACGTCGGCGTGAAGGACTCCAGCGTCGCCGACGAGAGCATCGACGAATTGACCATCCAGTAGACCGGGAACACCCAGATCAGGGCGACGAGGATCGCCAGGATGCTCCAGCCCCAGGTCGCTCCCGCACCACGGCGGCGGCGCTTCGGAACGGTCGCGGAGGTGCGGGAGGAGCCCGAGCGGGCCGGCGGCGCGGTCGTGGGCGCGAGTTGTGCGGACGCGGACATCAGGCCTGGTCCTCCTTCAGAAGACTGCGGATGTAGAACCAGCTGAGGACGATCGTGAGCGCGAGCACGAAGATCGCCATCGCAGCGCCCTGGCCGAAGTTCAGGCCGGCGACGCCCATCTTGTAGATGTACGTGCCCAGCAGGTCGTAGTCGCTCGAGTTCGAGCCGGCGTCCTGCAGCATGGTGATCTGCGTGAAGACGCGCAGGTCCCAGATGAGGTTCAGCAGCAGCACGATCATGATCACCGGACGGATGATCGGCAGGACGATGTAGCGCAGTCGCTGCCATCCCGTCGCACCGTCGAGCTGGCTGGCCTCGACCATCTCGGTCGACACCTGGGTGAGGCCGGCGTAGGCCGAGAAGGCCACGAAGGGCACCGACATCCACGTCACGATCACCGACGCGACGATGAAGAACACGAACGGCTCGCCGCCGATCCAGTTGAACTGGTTCATGTCGACGCCGGGGATGAGATCGAGCAGGTAGTTGACGACGCCGCGACGGCGGTCGAACAGCCAGATCCAGACGGTCATGGCCGCGACCACGGGCATCGCCCATGCCAGCAGCAGCGCGATCTGCAAGGTGATGCGCACGCCCGAGGGCACCCGGGTCATCAGCAGCGCGAGCGCCATGCCGATGACGACGGTGACGGCAGCCGTGACGAGGCAGAAGATCACCGAACGGAGCGCGACCTCCCAGAACGTGGGGCTGGTGGCGACAGCGATGTAGTTGTCGAGTCCGACGAAGTCGGGGGCTTTGCCGCCGAGCTGCTGCAGGGCGCCGTACTTCTGGAAGGACGTGATGACCTGCCACACGACCGGATAGCCCATGCCGAACAGCAGGATGGCGATCGCGGGGATCAGCAGGAACAGGGGAACAGGTGAGCGGCGCCGGGCGCCGACGGATTCGTCGACGTGCCGGGTGTCGCGCTCGAGGTTGGTGGGGGCAGGAACCGCCATGCCCGCCTCCTTCAGGGGGTCTCGCAGGGGACCGGGGTCGCGGACGCGTGTCCGCGACCCCGGGAGTGCTGAAGGTCTCAGCCGTTGATGATGGCGTCGATCTTCTCGTCGTACTCCGCGGCGAGCTCGGGGATGTCGCCACCCGACGCGACCTTGCCGAAGAACTCCTCGAGGATCTTCTGACCCTCGACGGCGGCCCAGCCCGGCGCCGCCGGGGTGAGCTTCGAGTTCAGGGCCGACTCGATGAGCGCCGAGGCGAAGATGTCGTCGCCGAGCGAGTCGACGAACTTGGTGTTCGCCGGGCCGAGGCCGTTCTCACCGAGCATCTGCTGGTACTCGTCGGAGTAGATGATGCGCAGCAGTTCCTTGGCGCCGGCCTGGTTCTCGCTCTTGGCCGAGATGCCGAGGTTCGAACCGCCGGCGAAGACGGGAGCCGCCTCGCCCTCGGTGGTGCCGGGCAGCGGGAAGACGCCGAAGGTGTCGTCGTTCCACTCGCGGACCTCGGTCACGGTGCCGTCGTCAGCGGTCTTCTCCTCGACGAAGTCGCCGATCGACCAGTGCGCCCAGCCGGGTGCGATGATCGTGGCGGCCGTCGGCGGGTTGCCGTTCTTGTCGTTGTTGATGTTGACCCACGGAGTGCTGTCGTCCTCGGTGGCCGGAGCGTTCGAGGCGTTCTCGAACAGGTCCTGGAACTGCTCGAGGCCCGTGATGGTCTTCGCGTCGCTGAGCGTCGAGACCCACTTGTCGCCGTCCTTCTTCGCAAGCTCGCCGCCGTTGGCGAAGACCCACGAGACGCCGTTGCGCCAGTCCTCGCCACCGATGTAGAAGCCCGACTGGTCGACCGTGCGAAGCGTCTTGACGTCCTCGTTGAACTGCTCGAGGGTCGAGGGCACGTCGAGGCCCGCGGCCTCCCAGATGTCCTTGCGGTAGGTGATGTAGCGCGAGCCGAAGTAGTACGGAAGCGCGTACTGCGCACCGTCGACCGTGCCGATGTCGACGAACGACTGGAGCAGGTCGTCGCCGCCCAGATCGTCGTAGACGCCGCTCAGGTCGCTGAACGCGCCCGAGGTGGTGAAGGTCGGCGACCAGGTGTTGCCGATCTCGGTCACGTCGGGGGTGTTCTTCGCATCGGGGAGCTGGTTGGCCAGCTTCGTCAGCGCGTCGCCCCACGACTGCTCCTCGATGGTGAGCGTGCCGCCGGTGGCCGCCGTGTATTCGTCCTTGAGGTACTCGCGCAGCTCATCCGGGGTGTCGCCACCCATGACCCAGAACGTGATGTCCTGGTCCTTGGCGCCTTCGGGGTCGAACCCCGAGACGTCATCGGGTCCACCGGCCGTGTTCCCGCCGGCGCAGCCGGCGAGCACCAGTGCGGAGGCGCCGATGAGCGCCACAGCTCCGAGCGTCTTCTTCATGGCGTGTTCCTTCGTGTGTGTGTGTGTTCTTCTGATGTTCGGGTGGGCCGGGTGGCCCATCCGGGGGGAATCGGGGTTCCGGGGAGGCCCCGGAGTTCCGTGCTCTGTCAGGACACCCCGAGTTGTCCGGACAGGACCATGACGGCCGCGCCGCGCAGGACGATGTCCTGGCCTTGCTCCGTCATCCGCACTCGCACGCCTTCGTCGACGGACGGCGCGAGCGTGCGCGCGCGGAGTGTCTCGACGGTCTGCTCCGCAAGGGAGCCGCCGAGGAGTTCAGGGGGGCCGGAGAGGACGATCTCCGACACGTCGAGCGCACCGACCACAGGGGCCAGGGCGATGCCCAGCCGCTCACCCGCGTCGCGGAGGATGCCCTCGTGGGCGGCGGGATCGGCCGCCGCGTTCAGTCGCGAGGTCAGCGACGGCACCGAGAGCCAGGCTTCGAGGCATCCGACCTTGCCGCACGCGCATTGCGGGCCGCCGTCGGTGCCGACGGTGACGTGGCCGATCTCGCCCGCGGCGAAGCGGCTGCCGCGCATGGGCTGGCCCGCCAGCAGCAGCCCGGAGCCGACGCCTCGTCCGACCTTGACGAGCAGCACGTCGTCGGGAGCGCCGCCGAACGTGTACTCGGCGAGCACGGCTGCGTTGGCGTCGTTGGCGACCAGGACGGGAACGCCGAGGGCGTTGCGCAGTGCACCCTCCAGGTCGAAGCCGGCCCAGCCGAAGTTGGGAGCGGTGAGGATGACACCGCGATCGTCGACGACACCGGGGGTGCCGACGCCCACGCCCAGCACCGGCGCGTGCGACTCGGCGACGAGCGCGCGGGCGAGTTCGACGACGGTGTCGACGAGAGCATCGGCCGCGGGCACCGCGACCTCGCGGCGCGCGACGATGCCGCCGTCGAGGGTCAGGACGGCGCCGATGAAGGTGTCGCTGCCCGACAGGTCGAGCCCGACGATGCGGTGACCGGCGTGGTCGAGGTCGACGAGGATCGCCGGCTTGCCGGGACCCGAGGCCTCGCGCACCCCCATCTCGGCGACGAACCCGTCGGCGATGAGCTCGGCGACGAGGTCGGAGATCGTGACCCGGGTGAGACCCGTCTCACGCGACAGATCGGCGCGGCTCATCGCGCCCTGGTGGAACAGGGTCTGCAGCACGAGCGAGCGGTTGTGGCCGCGCGCGTGCTCGGGAAGGACCTTCGCACCCTGGCGGAGCGTGCGTCCGGGGGCGAACGCCCGTGCATTCGTGGCGGGGCTCTGCGGCGCGTCGACGAGGGAAGGGCCGCGTCGCGCTTCCGTGTGGGACATGTTTGTTAGTAGACCTTACGAACTAACTTTTCGCAAGTCTTCGACCCGATTTGGGCGGATGCTTTACAAAACCGTGATCCTCCGTCTTCGGATCGTCCTCGAAGCAGTCACGGGTTTCCGCCTGTGACCGGCGGTTCGTGCGTGACCAGCCCGTGACCTCGACACCCAGGCGCGTCGCCTACCATGGGGGGAAGCGTTGTTCACAGTCGGGGGTGTGGCGTGACTAATCTGGCGACCGGGTCGCAGGCCGGGAAGGCCTCCGGCGATGACGCCGTCCAGGCCGATCAGGCCGTCGAGGACGAGCGGGCCGCAACGGCGGACGCCACGGATTCGCATGCCGTGGACGAGACGGATGCTGACGAGACGGATGCTGAGGCCCCGGCGGATACCGAGGTCGAGGCCGACGAGGCGTCTGCACCCCGAGCCGCTGAAGAGGGCGCCTCCACCGACGAGGCCCAGCCCGAGTCATCCGGCATCGCCGACGCCGACGCCGATGCCGATGCCGATGCCGATGCCGATGCCGAGACGGTCGCCGTCGCGACGACCGCGAGCGTCCCCGCCGCTGCGACGGCACTCGCACCCACCGCGGACCTCTCCGCCGAGCCCGCGACCGCTGTCGCAACGGCCACCGGGACCGCTCCGGCCGACGCCTCCCCCACTTTCGCGTGGGCGCCGGCCGAGCCCCAGCCGAAGAAGAAGCGCACCGCGATCTGGGTCGGCGCAGCCGCGGGCGTCGCCGTGGTCGGTCTCGTCGTCTCGTCGCTGGTGCTCATCGCTCCCGGCACCACGGTCGCCGGGGTGCCGGTCGGCTGGCTGACGCCTGGCGCGGCAGTCGACGCCATCGAGCAGCGTCTGGCCGAGACCACGGTCGTGCTCACCGGCGCCGGCGCGGACGCCGAGGTCACCGGCGCCGAACTGGGCGCCGCGGTCGACGCGAAGGCACTCGCCGACGCCGCGTTCGCGCAGCACCCGATGTGGAACCCCACCGCGTGGTTCGCCGCCACCGATGCCGAGATCGAGCTCGACCCGGCGTCCGCCACCGCGGCCCTCCGCGAGGTCGCACCGCAGCTCTACACCGAGCCGACCGACGCGACGCTCGCGTTCGATGCGGCCACCGCGTCGTATGTCTCCACGCCGGCCGTCGCCGGTGCGGGCATCGACGTGGCCGCCGTCCAGGGCGCCATCCAGGCGGCCTTCGAGGCCGGCCAGACGCGCGTGCAGCTCGACCCGGTCTCGTCCGAGGTCCCCGCCGACATCTCGACCGAGACCGCCGACGCGACCGTCGCCCAGCTGAACGGCATGCTCGACACGGCCGGATTCTATGTGGGTGAAGAGCGCACGGTGCCGATCGACCGCGCGACGCTGGCAGCCTGGCTGACCGTCGCGCCCGACCCTGAGAACGCCGCGTACTACATCACTGCCGACACGGCGGCGATCCAGGCCGCGGTGGACGGTCTTCCCGCCGCGATCAATCGGCCGGCCGAGAACGGCGCCGTCATCACCAACTCGGCCGGCAAGGTCCTCCGCGAGGAGGCGCCGGGGATCTCGGGGCGCGAGGTCGGCGACACCACGAACTTCGCCTCCGACTTCGCCACGCAGCTGGCCGCCGGCGACGCGGTGTTCGAGACGCCCGTGACCGAGGTCGCGCCCGTCGTCGCCACGCTCGCCCGCACCGTCGAGGTCGACCTCTCCAGCCAGACGGCGACCCTCTTCGAGAACGGCAACGTGGTCGCCTCGTACACGATCTCGTCGGGCCTCTCCGGCACGCCGACGCCCACCGGCCGCTTCACCGTGAACGCCTTCACGCGCGTGCAGGACATGGGCGCGCTGTGCTACAACCCGGCCGCGGTGAACAGCTACTGCACGGAGGACGTGCCGTGGATCACCTGGTTCGCACCCGACATCGCGTTCCACGGCGCCTCGAACTTCCGAAGCCGCCTGGGCTTTCCGCAGAGCCACGGCTGCGTCAACATGTGGAACGACGATGCCAAGTTCGTCTACGACTGGACGGCGCGCGGCACCGAGGTCTGGGTTCACGCCTGACCGCGCTCACACCTCCACGCTGACCCGCCGCCGCGCGGGTCGGCGAAGTCCGAAGGCGGGACTGCGCGGCCTCGGGATCAACGCGCCCGGACACGACGAGAGGGCGGATGCGGCAGCATCCGCCCTCTCGTACGTCAGGCGTTCACGTTTCGACAGGTCCGCCGCTGACGCGTGGGACGCTCGACGACCGGGCTTCCTGCTCGATCAGCTCCGCTGATCGAGCAGGGCGTCGATGACCTCGTTGAAGGTCTGCGACGGGCGCATGACACCGGCGACCAGCTCGGCGTCGGGGCGGTAGTAGCCGCCGATCTCGACGGCCGCCCCCTGCACCGCAAGGAGCTCGTCGACGATCTTCTGCTCGTTCGCAGCGAGCGCCTCGGCCACCGGGGCGAACGCCGCCGCGAGGTCGGCGTCGGTCTGCTGCGTCGCGAGCTCCTGCGTCCAGTAGAGGGCGAGGTAGAAGTGGCTGCCGCGGTTGTCGATCGTGCCGAGGGCGCGTCCGGGCGACTTGTCGTTCTCGAGGAAGGTGCCGGTCGCCGCGTCCAGCGTGTCGGCGAGGACACGCGCCTTGGCGTTGCCGGTGAAGTCGGCGAGGTGCTCGAGCGACGCGGCGAGCGCGAAGAACTCGCCGAGCGAGTCCCAGCGCAGGTAGTCCTCGGAGAGCAGCTGCTGCACGTGCTTGGGGGCCGAGCCGCCCGCGCCCGTCTCGAACAGGCCGCCGCCCGCCAGGAGCGGGACGATCGACAGCATCTTGGCGCTGGTGCCGACCTCGAGGATCGGGAACAGGTCGGTGAGGTAGTCCCGCAGCACGTTGCCGGTGACCGAGATGGTGTCCTCGCCCGTGCGCAGACGGTCCAGCGAGTACTGGGTCGCCGCAGCGGGGGCGAGGATCTCGATCGTGAGGCCGTCGGTGTCGTGGTCCTGGAGGTACGTCTTGACCTTCGCGATGAGCGCCGCGTCGTGCGAGCGGTTCTCGTCGAGCCAGAACACGGCGGGCGCACCGGTGGCGCGGGCGCGGGTGACCGCGAGCTTCACCCAGTCGCGGATCGCGACGTCCTTCGTCTGGGTCGCCCGCCAGATGTCGCCCGGAGCGACCTCGTGTGCCAGCAGCACGTCGCCGGCCTGGTTCACGACCTGGACGGTGCCGGCCGCGGCGAGCTCGAACGTCTTGTCGTGGCTGCCGTACTCCTCGGCGGCCTGCGCCATGAGGCCCACGTTCGGGACGGTGCCGATCGTCGCCGGGTCGAGCGGACCGTGCGCGATGACGTCGTCGATCACGGTCTGATAGACGCCCGCGTAGGACGAGTCGGGGATGACGGCCAGCGTGTCGGCCTCGCCGCCGTCGGCGCCCCACAGCTTGCCGCCGTTGCGGACGAGGGCGGGCATCGACGCGTCGACGATGACGTCGGACGGCACGTGGAGGTTCGTGATGCCCTTGTCGGAGTTCACGTACGACAGGCGCGGGGTGTCGGTGGCCGCGGCGAACGCGGCGGCGATCTCGTCGCCGCCCTCGACGTTCGTGAGGCCCGCGAGGATCGCGCCCAGGCCGTCGTTCGGGGTGAGGCCGGCCTCGGCGATCTTGTCGCCGAAACGGTCGAACACGTCGGCGTAGTAGGCCTTCACGACGTGGCCGAAGATGATCGGGTCGCTGACCTTCATCATCGTGGCCTTGAGGTGCACCGAGTAGAGGACGTCCTCCGCCTTGGCGGTCTCGAGCGTCTCGGCGAGGAACGCGTCGAGCGCGGCCGCCGACAGGAACGTGCCGTCGACGATCTCGCCGGGAAGCACCTTGATGCCCGTCTTGAGCTCGGTCGCCGTGCCGTCGGTCGCGACGAAGCGGACCGAGAGCACGTCGTCGGCGGGGATGACCGTGGTCTTCTCGTTCGACTTGAAGTCGTCGTGGCCGAGGGTCGCGACGCGGGTCTTCGAGCCCTCGCCGAAGGCCTTGTTGCGGTGCGGGTGCTTGCGCGCGTAGTTCTTGACCGACAGCGGCGCACGACGGTCGCTGTTGCCCTCGCGGAGGACGGGGTTCACGGCCGAGCCCTTGATCCGGTCGTAGCGGGCGCGCACGTCCTTGTCTTCGAGCGACTGCGCCTCGTCCGGGTAGTCCGGGATGTCGTAGCCCTGCGACTGCAGCTCGGCGATCGCGGCCTTCAGCTGCGGGATCGAGGCCGAGATGTTCGGCAGCTTGATGATGTTGGCTTCGGGGAGCGTCGCGAGGCCGCCGAGCTCGGCGAGCGCGTCGCCGACCTGCTGCTCGGGCGTCAGGCTCTGCGGGAACGCCGCGAGGATGCGGCCCGCGAGCGAGATGTCGCGCGTCTCGACGTCCACTCCCGCCTGGCTGGTCACGGCCTGCACGATCGGCAGGAACGAGGCGGTCGCGAGGGCCGGCGCCTCGTCGGTGTAGGTGTAGATGATGGTCGAGTCGGTCACCAGTCACGTCCTTCTTGCGGGTCGGCGTTCAGCCTATCGCAAGCGGCCGAGATATCTCGACGTCAAGATACTTCGGCGTATGAACACCGTGTTAATCCGACGTGCGGACGATGCCGGATGCCGCCATGAGGGCTAGCCTGTGGTCCATGGGTGATCTGCGACTCGTCGAACTGTCCGCCGCGACCATCGTGGCGGTCAACAATATGTCGCTCAAGCCCGGCCAGGAGGAATACCTCTCGCCGGTGAGCTACGGCATCGCGGCGACGGTCGTGAACCCGCAGACGACCTGGCAGCGCGTGGTGGTCGACGGCGAGGAGGTCGTCGCGTTCGTCAGCGGCAACTTCGACCTCGACGACCCGCAGGAGCACTTCCGCTCGGTGCTGTGGCGCATCAACGTCGACGCCGACGACCAGGGCCGCGGCGTGGGCCGCTTCGCCGTCGCAGGGCTCCTCGAAGAGGCGCGCAACCGCGGAATGGATCACGTGAACGTCATCTACGAGGCCGGCGAAGGCGGTCCGCAGGCATTCTTCGAGCGCGTGGGCTTCACACCGGTCGGCGAGACCGAGTACGGTGAAGTGATCGCAGAGATCCGCCTCTGACGCCGAGCCGCACGATCGACCCGAAGACTTCCCCACACAGCGCCCGCCGGGCGCTCAGAGACCGGCGGCGGGGCCTCGAATACCCCTCCCCCATCGAGACCCCGTCGCCTTCTCGGTCCCGACCGTCGAAACGCTTCCGCACGACGCGCTAGGGTGAGCGCGTGCCGAGATTCGATCTGTCCCCCGCTGAGCTCGCGGACTACGCCCCCGACGTTCGCGAACCCGCCGACTTCGACGCCTTCTGGGCCGACACGCTCGCGCAGTCGCGGCAGTGGGATGCCTCCCCCGACGTCGTGCGCCTCGAGACGCCGTACACGCTGGTCGACATCTTCGACGTGACGTTCCCCGGCTTCGGCGGCGACCCGGTCAAGGCGTGGCTGACGCTGCCCGCGAGCGTCGACGGGCCGCTGCCGACGGTGGTCGAGTACCAGGGGTACGGAGGGGGCCGGGGTCTCGCCGGCGAGCGCCTCGGCTGGGCCGCCGCCGGCTACGCCCACCTCTTCATGGACACGCGCGGCCAGGGCTCGATGTGGGGCTCGGGCGGCGACACCGTCGACCCGCACGGCACCGGCCCCTCGTCGTCGGGGTTCATGACCCGCGGCATCGAGGATCCCGAGACCTACTACTACCGCCGGGTCTTCACCGATGCGGTGCGCGCCGTCGATGCCGTGCGCACGCTCCCGCAGGTCGACGCCGGCCGCATCGCCGTGTGCGGCGCGAGCCAGGGCGGCGGCATCGCCATCGCCGCGGCAGGACTGTCGGACGGCGTCGTCGCGGTCATGCCCGACGTGCCGTTCCTCTGCCACTTCGAGCGCGCCGTCGGTCTCACCGGCGACGACCCCTACCAGGAGGTCGTGCGGTACCTCGCCGTGCATCGAGGTCGCGACGAGCGCGTGTTCGAGACGCTGTCGTACTTCGACGGCGTGAACATGGCGAAGCGAGCGGATGCTGCGGCCCTGTACTCCGTCGCTCTCATGGACACCATCTGCCCCCCGTCGACCGTGTACGCGGCGTTCAACCGCCACGCCAACCCGGCGAAGCAGATCGAGGTCTACACGCACAACGGCCACGAGGGCGGCCAGGCGTTCCAGTTCCCGAAGCAGGCCCGCTTCCTCGCGTCGCTCTGATCCGAACCGTGGCCCTGGTCAGAGGGCCTCGAGGTGCAGCACGAACGCCTGCAGCGGCCACAGCGTGGGCAGCTGCAGGCCGACCTCGGCGAGCAGCGACCCCGGCAGCTCGATCTCGCCGGCGGTGAACCACTCCGGCGCGATCCAGCCGTACGCGGCCGCGCCGATCTCGCGGCGCACGCGCACACGGTAACGACGGTCCGGATCGAGCCCGGGCACGCGCAGGCGCTCGGCGCGAGCATCCTCGAGGCTCGCCACCGTCGCCACGACGACGACCGCCGCGTCGTCCGTGACGAAGCCTGTCGCACGCCAGGCGGGATCGCGCAGTTCGGGGTGCAGCATCCGTCCGCCGTGGACGATCGGCCGCAGCTCCTTGTAGAGCGCCGCGAACCGCGTGATCGTGGCGGTCTCGTCGTCGTCGCACGACAGGATGTCCCACTCGAACCCGGCCGAGCCCATGAGGCTCGTCGCCATGCGGTACGACAGCGCGGTCGTGCGCCCCGACGAGTGCGACGTCGTCGGGCCGACGTGCGCGCCGACGAGCTCGGGCGGCAGCAGCAGACCGGTCCAGCGCTGGATGTCCTGGCGTTCCACCGGGTCGTTCGAGTCGCTCGCCCACACCCGGTCGGTGACCTCGAGGATCCCGAGGTCGGTGCGTGCACCGCCGCTCGAGCAGGACTCGATCTCGAGCGACGGATGCCGCGACTTCAGCTCCGCGATGAGCTCGTAGACCGCCGTCATCTGGGCGTGCCCGCCGGGGCGCCCGTCGTGCACGCTCTCGACGAGGTCGCGGTTGTGGTCCCACTTGATGAAGTCGATGCCGAGCTCGCCCACGAGCGCGTCGATCTGTGCGAGCACATGGGCGTAGGCGGCCGGATTCGCGAGATCCATGACGTACTGCCCGCGCCACGACACCGCCGGATCGTGCTCGAGGTGACCTGCGTGGTGCAGGAGCCACTCCGGGTGGGCGCGCGCCACGTCGGAGTCGAGGCTGATCATCTCGGGCTCGAACCACAGCCCGAACTGCATGCCCAGCTCGTGCACGAGCGCCGCGAGGGGACCGAGACCGTCGGGCCACACCGCCCGGTCGACGACCCAGTCGCCGAGGCTCGTCGAGTCGTCGCGACGACCCTGGAACCACCCGTCGTCGAGCACGAACCGCTCGATGCCGACCGCGGCTGCGCGCTCGGCGAGCGCGGCGAGCCGTTCGGCGTCGTGGTCGAAGTACACCGCCTCCCACGTGTTGAGCACGAGAGGACGGACGGACGACGGATGCTGCGGCCGCGCCCGCAGCCACGTGTGCACGCGGTGCGCGAACCCGTCGAGGCCCTCGGCCGAGTGCACGAAGGCCGTCCGCGGCGCACGGTACTCGTCGCCCGGTGCGAGCCGGATCTCGCCGGGGCGCAGCAGCTCGCCGGCGCCGATGAGCGTCACCGCGTCGGTGACGCGGTCGATCCGCGTCGTCAGGTCGCTCGACCACGCGAGGTGGACGCCCCAGAGGGCGCCGTCCTGCCAGCGTGGCGCTCCGATCCCGGCGATCGCCGCGACCGGGTTGTCGTGTCCTGGGCGGCCGCGACGAGTCTGCCGCACGGTGGCGCCGGCGGGCATCGACGTCACGACGGGCCTCTTCTCGCGCGTCCAGCGACCGTCGAACGTCAGCAGCGTGTCGGTCGTCGTCGGCACCGGCAGCGTCGCCTCGAGCCAGTCGACGTCGACCGGCGCAGCATCCGTCGCTCCCTCGTGCGCGAGCGTGTGCTGCACCCACACGACGCCGCCGGCCTCGACGCCCACCGTGATCGACAGACGCAGGCCGGATGCCGCATCCCGCGCCTCGACGGTGAACGACCGCTCGTCGGCCTCGACGCCTGTCACGTCCCACCGCGGGTGGTGCACGACGCCGTCGCGGCGCAGCTGCATCCCGGGGCGCCCCGTCCAGCCGTCGCCCTCCTGCGGGGACAGCGAGACCTGCCATGCGGCGTCGAGCGTGCCCGGGGCGGTCTGGCGGCTCAGCGCCTTCGCGAGGGCATCGGCATCGGCATCCGTGATCCCGCCGATGGGCGCACCCCAGTGCAGCACGTGCGGAAGACCCGGGCCCCGGGCATCGACGAGCACGCCGACGCCTTCGCTCTCGAGACGGATGAAGCCGGGGGTCATGCGGTGGTCCTCTCTGCGGGGGTGCGTTCGCCGGTGCCGCGCTCGACGATCCAGGTCGGCATCTCGAGCTGGCGGGTGAAGCCGGCGGGATCCTGCATGCGCTCGATCGCGAGCGTCGCGGCGGCCCTGCCGAGCGCCAGCGGGTCGTAGCTGATCACCGTCACCCCGAGCACGTCGGCGGTGTCGAAGTCGTCGAAGCCGACGAGGGCCGTGCGACCGTCGTCGTGGAGGTCGCGCAGCACGCGCAGCGCGTCGATCGTGACGCGGTTGTTCCCCGTGATGATGGCGGTGGGCGCGTCGTCGCGGTCGAGCAGATCGGCGATGAGTCCGTCCGCGGGTCGCGACAGGTCGTCTTCGAGGCGCTCCCACGCCGAGGAGTCGCGGATGCCGTATGCCGCCAGGGCGTCGCGATAGCCGCGCAGGCGCTCGGCCTGCGTGTAGACGGACGCCGGGTTGCAGATGTAGCCGATGCGCCGGTGGCCGCGCTCGAGCAGCCGCGTCGTGGCGTCGAAGACCCCGCGGTGGTTCTCGAGCACGATCGAATCGGCCACGAGGTTGCGTGCCGGCCGGTCGATCGCGATCACAGGCGTGCCGAGATGGCGCTCGCCTTCGAGATACGACTGGTCGTCGGCGACCGGAATGAGCAGCAGCGCGCCCAGGCGCTGACCGAGCAGGGCGTCGGCGACGCGCTCCTCTCCCTCGGCGGTGTCGTCGGTGGTCGCGACGACCAGTGAGAAGCCGTGCGCCGACAGCTCGCGTTCGATGCCGGCGGCGAGCTTGTAATAGAACGGGTTGTTCAGCTCGCCCATGACGAACCCGATCGTGTTCGTCGGGCCGCCGCGGCGCAGATTGCGCGCCAGCGGGTTCGGGCGGAAACGCAGCCGCTTCGCGGCGCCGAGCACGCGCTCGACGGTCTCCGGCGCGACGAGGTCGCGGTGCGTGAAGACGCGCGAGACCGTCTTCGAGCTCACTCCCGCGAGCCGCGCGACGTCTTCGAGCGTCGCGCGCTGCTGAACGGTCATCGAAGGCCTCCTTGCCGGCGGGGTTCACGCTAGCACCTGCCGGCCGGAAATGTCCACGTAGGACATTGCTCAGACATCGGGTTGCCGCTCGATGACTGGATTACGAAATTATCCCAGTTCAGGGAGCTTGTTTCTTGCGGAGACGATGATCGGACAGGACAAGACAGCGCTGACATCGAACGCTTGCGGAAACGCTTCGAACCGCTCTACTCTGACGGCGCGACGAACCACGCAACGGTGCGACGACGCGCACCGGCAGTTCAAGGGCGAACCTGACAAGGAGAAATCACATGGCGAAGAAGGCACTGGCAGGCATCGTGCTGCTGGCCACCGCCGCGGTCGCGATCAGCGGCTGCGCGGGCGGCGGCGCGGGCGATGCCGACAACACGATCGACGGCGAGATCAAGGGCGACATCAAAGTCCTCACCTGGCGCACCGACCTCGTGCAGGACGGCACGTACGACCGTTACGTCGAGGAGTTCGAGAAGAAGTACCCCGAGGTGAACGTGACCATCGAGGCCGTCACCGACTACGCGACCGAGATGCAGACGCGCATGTCGACCACGAACTACGGCGACGTCCTCGGCATCCCGACCATCCAGCCCGATCAGTTCGAGCAGTTCCTCGAGCCGCTCGGCAAGACGGCGGACTTCGAGGACACCTACCGATTCCTCCCCGCCGCCAGCTACGACGGCACCCAGTACGGCATCGCGTGGGGCGGCAACGCCAACGGCGTCGTCTACAACAAGAAGGTCTTCGAAGCGGCCGGCGTGACCGAGCTCCCGACCAGCGAGGAGGAGTGGCTCGAGGCCCTCCAGAAGGTCAAGGACAACACCGATGCGATCCCGCTGTACACCAACTACAAGGGCGGATGGCCGCTGACCCAGAGCTTCGGCAACCTCGGCGGCGTCACCGACGACGCCGATGCCCCGATCACGCTCGCCGAGGACCCGGCGCCGTGGACCGAGGGCACCGACGTCTACGCGATCGACTCCCTGCTCTACGAGAGCGTGGCGGCCGGGCTCACCGAGGACGACCCGCTCACCACCGACTGGGAGCAGTCGAAGGTGCTCATCGGCACCGGCGAGGTCGCGGCGATGACCCTCGGCTCATGGGCCGTGTCGCAGATGAAGGCCGCCGCCGAAGACAACGGCGCCTCGGCCGACGACATCGGGTTCTTCGCGTTCCCGGCGAACGTCGACGGCCAGCAGTACGCCGTGATCGGCGGTGACTACAACCTCGGCGTGAGCAAGCACTCCAAGGCGAAGGCCGCATCCTGGGCCTTCATCCAGTGGATCGTGGGCGAGTCCGACTACACCGACGTGCAGGGCATGGTGTCGACGCTGAAGGACGACCCGCTCCCCGAGTCGCTGACCGACTTCGAGGCGGCCGGCGTCGAGCTCATGGAGATCAACCCCGCCCCGGCCGGCAAGGAGGCGCTCCTCACCGAGACCGCGAACGAGGCCCAGATCGACCTGTACGGCCCGATCTACCGCCAGAAGCTCGTCGACATCGCCCGCGGCGCCGCCGACGGCGACAAGGAGAGCTACTTCGCCGAGCTCAACGACAAGTGGGGCGCCGCCGTCGAGAGCCTCAAGGGCTGACGGAAGGGGGCGGCAGAGACATGGCCATCGCAACTCCTGGCGCGGCACCGGCGGATGCCCCTGCTGCCCTCTCGGCGCCCCTGCGCGGCCGCCGGCTCCGCGGGATCTCCCGAGGCGCCGGCGGCCGGCGGGGGGGCTCGGCCGGCCGCAGCGTCATGCAGCACCTCACGCCGTGGCTGTTCCTCGCCGCGGCCGTGGGCCTGCTGCTGCTGTTCACCTACTGGCCGGCGATCAACCTCTTCTACTACAGCGTCACCGACTGGGACGGCATCGACCAGCAGAAGAACCTCGTCGGGTTCGAGAACTACGTGCAGGTCTTCACCGATCCGCGCATCTTCTCGGTGTTCTTCGTCAGCCTCTACTACTTCGCGGCGTCGTTCTTCCAGATCGCCATCGCGCTGTACTTCGCGACGATCCTCAGCTTCTCGACGCGATTCTCCGGCTTCTTCCGCGGCGTGCTGTTCTTCCCCTACCTGATCAACGGCGTCGCCGTCGGCTTCGTCTTCCTCTACCTGTTCCAGCCCGGGGGCACGCTCGACACGGTGCTGAGCTGGTTCGGCGTCACCGAGCCACCGCAGTGGCTGGGCGACCCCGACGTCGTCAACTGGT
This sequence comes from Microbacterium sp. Soil_C_42, assembly GCF_057656735.1. Classification (NCBI taxonomy): domain Bacteria; kingdom Bacillati; phylum Actinomycetota; class Actinomycetes; order Micrococcales; family Microbacteriaceae; genus Microbacterium; species Microbacterium sp. Soil_C_42. Next base: position 22,802 of record NZ_JBDGJU010000019.1, on the reverse strand, counting down.
CGCTCGCAGCCACGTCCGTGTGGCGCTACACCGGCATGGGATTCGTGCTGTTCCTCGGCGCGATCCAGTCGATCCCCCACGAGCTGTACGAAGCCGCCGACATCGACGGCGCCAGCCGCTGGGCGCAGTTCTGGGCGATCATCTTCCCCGGCATCCGCCGCGTGGTGGGCCTCACCGTGATCCTCGCGATCGCCGGCAGCCTCAGCGTGTTCGAAGTGCCCTTCGTGATGACCGGCGGGGCGAACGGCTCCTCCACATTCGTCATCAACACGCTGCAGACCGCGTTCAGCTACCGGTCGGTGGGTCTGGCCTCGGCGATGGCCGTCGTCCTGCTGATCGTCGTGCTCGTCGTGACCTGGATCCAGCGCAAAGTCTTCCCCGACGAGAAGGTCGATCTCACATGACCACCACCGAAGAACCGCTGCGCACGATGCCGCTGCGGACCAGCCCGCCGGAGAAGAAGATCCGTGGCCGCTCCCCGCTGGAGAAGCTGCGCGCCGGTACGGCGACCTCGGCGAAGTACACGAGTCTCATCGTCGCAGCCGTCGTCACGATCCTGCCGCTGTCGGTCCTGCTGTTCGCCGGGCTCAAGACCGCTCCCGAGTATGCGCAGACGGGGCCGTTCACGCCGCCGTCGAACTGGCTGAACTTCGACAACTTCGTGACGGCGTTCGTCAGCGGGAAGATGCTCGAAGGCTTCGTGAACACCACGATCGTCCTGGTGGTGTCGCTGGTGGGCACGATCTTCATCGGCACGATGGCCGCCTATGCGCTCGACCGCTTCAACTTCCGCGGCAAGCGGCTGGTGCTCGCGCTCTTCCTCATCGCGACGCTGATCCCCGGCGTCACCACGCAGGTCGCGACCTTCCAGCTGATCAGCGCCTTCGGCCTGTACGACTCGATGGCCGCACTGATCATCCTGTTCATGGGCACCGACATCATCGCGATCTACCTGTTCATCCAGTTCATGCAGTCGATCCCGGTCTCGCTCGACGAGGCGGCCATGATCGACGGCGCGAACCGGTGGACGATCTACTGGCGCATCATCCTGCCGCTGCTGCGGCCGGCCATCGCGACCGTCGTGATCATCAAGGGCATCGCGATCTACAACGAGTTCTACCTCCCCTTCCTCTATCTGCCCTCGCAGGGATTCATCTCGACCTCCCTGTTCCGATTCAAGGGCCCGTACGGCGCGCAATGGGAGGTGATCGCCGCGGGTACGATCCTCGTGATCATCCCCACGTTCATCGCCTTCCTGCTGCTGCAGCGCTGGATCTACAAGGGCCTCACCGCAGGAGCCGTCAAGTGACCTCTTCCCTCTCCTTCCGCCCGATCGACGCCGGCTGGACGCTGCGGGCGTCCGCCGGACCTGCTCCGGCGGCATTCGCGGATGCCGTCGCCGCCGAGGTCCCCGGGTGCGTGCACACCGATCTCCTGGCCGCGGGTCTGATCCCCGACCCGTTCCTCGACGACAACGAGTCGGCGCTGGCCTGGATCGGACTCGTCGACTGGACGTACGCGACGACGTTCCCTTGGACGAAGGATGCCGCGGACCGCACCGATCTCGTCTTCGAGGGCCTGGACACCGTGACGACGATCCTGCTCAACGGCCGCGCGGTCGGCTCGACGGCGAACCAGCACCGCTCGTACCGGTTCGACGTGCGCGACGCGCTCGTCGAGGGCGACAACGAGCTCGTGGTGCGCTTCCGCTCGCCGGTGAAGTACGCGAACGAGCAGAGCGTCGCACTCGGCGTGCGCCAGCGCCCGTACCCGCTCCCCTACGACGCGATCCGCAAGTCCGCCTGCAGCTTCGGATGGGACTGGGGCATCGCGACCTACACGAGCGGCATCGTGAAGCCGGTGGGGCTCGAGTCCTGGTCGGTCGCGCGTCTCGCGCAGACGCGCGTCGTCGCTGCGCCGGACGGCGACGGCGGCACGATCACGGTGGACGTCGAGCTCGAGCGCGCGGCGGATGCGGCATCCGATCGTCTTCTCGTGCACGTCGCGGTGAACGGGCCCGGGCTCGACGGCGACGCTCTGCCGAGCACCTCCGTCGAGGTGGACGGCGATCGGGCGCACGTGCGACTCGAAGTCCCGCACGCCGATCGCTGGTGGCCGGCCGGGTATGGCGAGCAGCCGCTGTATGTGGTCGACGTCCGGCTCTACGGCGACGCGCCCGACCCGCTGGACGCGACGCACCGCGTCGTCGGCTTCCGGGACGTGCGCTGGGACATGACGCCCGACGAGTCCGGCACGCCGTTCACCCTCGTCGTCAACGACCAGCCGGTGTTCGTGAAGGGCGTCAACTGGATCCCCGACGACGCACTCACCGTGCGCGTCACGCGCGACCGCGTGCGGCGCCGCTTCGAGCAGGCGCTCGACGCGAACCTCAACCTCATCCGCGTCTGGGGCGGCGGGCTCTACGAGTCGGACGACTTCTACGCGCTGGCCGACGAGCTGGGGCTGCTCGTCTGGCAGGACTTCCTGTTCGCGTGCGCGGCGTACGCCGAGGAGGATCCGCTGCGCGCCGAGGTCGAGGCGGAGGCGCGCGAGAACATCGTGCGCCTCGGCCATCATGCGTCGCTCGTGCTGCTCACCGGCAACAACGAGAACCTGTGGGGCTACGAGGACTGGGGCTGGAAGCTGCGCCTGGACGGCAAGACCTGGGGCGCGCACTACTACTACGAGCTGTTCCCCGCGCTCGTCGCCGAGCTGGCACCGCACGTGCCGTACGCGCCGGGGAGCCCGTTCAGCCCCGGCATGGGCTGGGACGGCGAGACGCAGACCGGACCACACCCCAACGACGAGCAGCACGGCTCGATGCACCTGTGGGAGCAGTGGAACCGTCGCGACTGGCACACCTACCGGGAGCACACACCGCGGTTCGTCGCCGAGTTCGGCTGGCAGGGCCCGCCGGCGTGGTCGACGCTCGTGCGCTCCGTGTCGGACGCCCCGCTGACCCCCGAATCGCCCGGCATGATCGTGCACCAGAAGGCGATGGAGGGGAACACCAAGCTCTCGAACGGGCTGATCCCCCACTTCCGGATGCCGGAGGCCATGGAGGACTGGCACTGGGCGATGCAGCTCAACCAGGCGCTCGCCGTGCGCACCGCCCTCGAGCACTTCCGGTCGTGGGCACCGCACACCCAGGGCGCGATCGTCTGGCAGCTCAACGACTGCTGGCCGGTCACGTCGTGGGCCGCGATCGACGGCGACGAGCGTCCGAAGCCGCTGTACTACGGGCTGAAGAACGCGTTCGCCCCGCGGCTGGCGACGATCCAGCCCCGCGACGGCGGGCTCGCCGCGGTGCTCGTCAACGACACGGCCGAGCCGTGGTCCGGCGGATTCGTGGCGCGACGCGTGGGGTTCGCGGGCGACGAGCTCGCCCGGTTCGAGACCCCGGTCTCGCTGAGCCCGCGCGAGACGGTGACCGTGTCGCTGCCCGCCGACGTCGCCGTGGCCGCCGATGCGGCCTCCGAGCTCGTGGTGGCGGGCGTCGACGACGTGCGGGGCTTCTGGTTCTTCGCCGAGCCTCGGGACTCGGCACTCGGCGCGGCCGAGGTCGAGGTGCGCGCCGAGCCGGTCGCCGACGGCACGCAGGTCACGCTCACCGCTTCCACACTGGTGCGCGACCTCACGCTCCTCGTCGACAAGGTCGACGCCGATGCCGTGGCATCCGATGCGCTCGTCACCCTGCTGCCGGGCGAGAGCGCGACGCTGATCGTGCGCCACGCCGGCGACGGGCTCGCCGCATCCGCCCTCTCCGATCCGCGCGTGCTGCGCACCGCCAACGAGCTGGTCGCCTCGTGACCGCCGAGACCACCCAGGCGCTCGGGCCGTACGTGGCCGGAATGACCTGGGGATGGACGGGCGTGCGCGGAACATGGGCGACGGCCGAGGCATCCCGGTCGCTGCGGTTGATGGCCGACCACGCAGTGAACTGGACCGCGCTGGCGTACGCGGCCCTGCAGGACACCGCGCAGTCGACCGAGGTGCGGTTCCGCGAGGAGCCGACGGTGACCGACGACGAGATCGTGTGGGCGATCCGCGAGGCGAAGGCGCTCGGGCTGAAGGTGTGCCTGAAGCCCGTCGTCAACGTCGCCGACGGCACGTGGCGCGCGCACATCGGGTTCTTCGACCAGGACGTCCCGGGCGAGCCGACGTGGGGCGAGTGGTTCGCGTCGTACCGCGAGTTCATCGTGCACGCCGCGCGCCTCGCGGAGGCGGAGGGCTGCGACATGCTCTGCGTCGGCTGCGAGATGGTGCGCGCCGACGCCCGCGAGGCCGAGTGGCGCGAGCTCATCGCCGCCGTGCGGGCCGAGTACTCCGGCATCGTGACGTACAACTGCGACAAGTACCAGGAGGACCGCCTCGGCTGGTGGGACGCGGTCGACGTCGTGAGCTCGAGCGGCTACTACCCCGTCGACCGGTGGGAGGCCGAGCTCGATCGCATCGAGGCGGCCGTCGCCGCGACGGGCAAGCCGTTCTTCTTCATGGAGGCGGGGTGCCCCTCGCGGGAGGGGTCGCCCGAGCGCCCGAACGACTGGTCGCTGCCCGGTGAGGTTTCACCCGGCGAGCAACTGCGGTACTACAGGGTCATGTTCGAGGCGTGCGCGCAGCGCACGTGGGTGGGGGGATTCATGTTGTGGGACTGGCCTGCTCGCCTGTACTCCGCCGACGAGGCGGCGCACGACGACGACTACTGCCCGTACGGCAAGCCCGCCGGCGAGTACCTGCGCGCGCAGTACTCGGCACTCACAGCGGGGGTCTCGCGATGACCGCCGCGGTGCTCGCGATCGATGCGGGCCAGACCGGTATCAAGGTGCGCGTGCGCGAGCACGACATCGTGTTCCCCGGCATCCGCACCGGGGAGCCCCTGCTGCCTCAGCTCGCCGCCGTCACGCACGCCGCGATCGAGCGCACCGGCGCCGAGGTCTCCGTCGTGAGCGCAGGCGTCTCGGGTCTCACGACACGGGAATCGGATGCTGCCGCCTTCCTCGCCCGGATCGACGACGCCGCCGTGCACGAGGTGATCCTCGCGCACGACTCGACGACGTCGTTCCTCGGGGCGCTCGGCGACACCCGCGGCGCGGTCGTCGCGGCGGGCACCGGCGTGGTCACGCTCGCGGTCGGCGCCTCGCGGGTGGCCCGCGTCGACGGGTGGGGCTACCTCATGGGCGACGCGGGCAGCGGCTACTGGATCGGCCGCGAGGCCCTCGACGCCGTGATGCGCGAGTACGACGGTCGTGGCCCCACGACCGCGCTGCGCGCCGTCGCCGAGGACCGGTGGCCCGACCTCAGTCAGGCGTACATCCACCTGCAGTCCGACCCCGAGCGCGTGAGCGTGGTCGCCTCCTTCGCGGCCCACGTCGCGCGCCTCGCGACCGAGGGCGACGCGGTCTCGCAGAACATCACGGTCCGCGCCGGCGGCGAGCTCGCGCACAGTGTCGAGACAGCGCTGCGCCGCGTGCGCTCCGACGACGAGAGCGAGCACTTCGCCGCGTGTGCGATCGGCGGCGTGTTCCGCTCCCCGCAGCTGCGCGAGGCGTTCGCCTCGCACATCGCCGCCAGCGAGTTCGACGTCACGCTCGTCGAGCCTCTCGGCCACGGCATCGACGGCGCCGCTGCTCTCGCGGGCCTCGCGCCGCAGCATCCACTCGCCCACGCGGTCTCGTTCGCGTACGCCTGATCCGTCTCGCGCCGCTGAGCAGCCGGGCGTTCTCACCCGCTTTTGCACAGGTCAACCGGGCTTCTGCAGGACTTTTCGACTCGATCGATCCTGTGGAAGCCCGGTTGACCTGTTGAAGCCGATGCGGTGCTGCGACAAGCCGAGAACGACGGATGCCCCGGCCCTGAGTGTGGACAGGGGGCCGGGGCATCCGGGTGCTCAGACGGCGCAGGTCAGACGAGCGACTCCCGCCACGCGGCGTGGAGCTGCGCGAACTTGCCGGTGCCGCCGATGAGCTCCTCGGGGGTGTCGTCCTCGATGATCTCGCCGTGCTCCATGACGAGCACACGGTCGGCGATCGCCACCGTCGACAGGCGGTGCGCGATGATGATCGCGGTGCGGTCGGCCAGCAGCGTCTGCAGGGCGTCCTGGATCTGGCGCTCCGACGGGATGTCGAGCGATGCGGTCGCCTCGTCGAGGATCAGCACCGCCGGGTCCGCGAGGAACGCCCGTGCGAACGAGATCAGCTGGCGCTGACCCGCCGACACGCGGCCGCCGCGCTTGTTGACGTCGGTGCCGTAGCCGTCGGGAAGCGCCTGGATGAAGGCGTCGGCCCCGACCGCGCGAGCCGCCGCCTGGATCTCATCGAGCGTCGCGTCGGGCTTGCCCAGCGCGATGTTGTCGGCGACCGTGCCGCTGAACAGGTAGGCCTCCTGCGTGACCATGACGATGGCACGGCGGAGATCCTTCGGGTGCAGGTTGCGCAGGTCCACGCCGTCGAGCGTCACCGCACCGCGGGTCGGGTCATAGAACCGCGACACGAGCTTGGCGAGCGTCGACTTGCCCGCGCCCGTCGTCCCGACGAGCGCGATCGTCTGGCCGGCCGGGATGTCGAGCGAGAAATCCGGGAGGATGACGCGGTCCTGCGAGTACCCGAACAGCACGTCGTCGAACCGGATGTGGCCCTTCGCCGCCCACAGGTCGACCGGGTTCTTGGGGTCGGGAACCGTCGGCTCCTCCTCCAGGACGCCGGACACCTTCTCGAGCGCCGCGGTCGCGGACTGGTACGAGTTCAGGAAGAACGCGACCTCCTGCAGCGGCGAGAAGAAGTTGCGGACGTACAGCACCGCCGACAGCAGGAAGCCGATCTCCATCGCGCCGTCGACGACGCGGATGCCTCCCCACGCGACCACGATCGCGAGCGTGAACGAGGCCACTGCCATGAGTCCCGGCTCGAACGTGCCGAACAGCCGGATCGAGCGCACGTTGACGTCCCGGTAGTCCAGTGCGAGACCGCCGAACTCCTCGTCGTTGCGCCCCTCCTTGCGGAAGGCCTTCACGGCGCGGATGCCCGTCATCGTCTCCACGAACTTGACGATCACCTTCGCGCTGATGACACGCGACTCGCGGTAGACGAGCTGCGAGCGCGTGTAGAACCAGCGCATCAGGAGGAAGAGCGGGATGCCCATGAACGTGAGGATCAGGCCCGACTGCCAGTCCACGAGGAACAGCGCGACCAGCGTGAACGCACCGTAGAGGATGCCGGAGACCAGCTCGTTGAGGCCCCCGTCGAGGAGTTCGCGGATCGTGTCGAGGTCGCTCGTCTGGCGCGAGATGATGCGGCCCGACGTGTACGACTCGTGGAACTCCAGGCTCAGCCGCTGCGTGTGCAGGAAGATGCGCTTGCGGAGGTCGAGCATGATCGCCTGCGTGAGACGCGCCGCGACGACGACGTACCACCCGATCAGGGCGGCGCCGCCGACAGCCGTGACGAGGTAGACGAGGACCACCACGATCGTCGGCGCCCAGTCCATGCGCTCCACCGCGGCCGGCAGCGCGTTGTTGATGCCGATGCCGATGAGCCACGGCCCCGCGACGCGCAGTGCGGTCGAGACGACGAGCACGACGCCCGCGAGGATCAGCTGCCCGCGCACCGGTGTGATGAGCGAGCCGAGGAGGCGCAGCGAGCGCCTGCGAATCGCCTTGCTCTCGTCGCGCGTGTAATCGGAGCGGTCTTCGCCGCTCGTTCCGGTCACCGTGGTGCTCACAGGTTCACCTCCCATTCCTGGTCTTCCTGTCTCGCCCTGAGCCGGGCTTCTTCGACCTCGAGGCTCGAGATCACGTGCCGGTAGTGCTCGCTGGTGCGCAGCAGCTCGGAGTGCGTGCCGACCGCGGTCACGCGGCCCGCCTCGAGCAGCGCCACCCGGTCGGCGAGCGTGACCGTCGACGGGCGGTGGGCGACCACGAGCGCGGTCGTCTCGTGGAGGACCTCGCGCAGCGCGTCCTCGACCAGGGCCTCGGTGTCGACGTCGAGCGCCGACAGCGGGTCGTCGAGCACGAGCACGGCCGGCCGTGCGGCGACGGCGCGCGCGAGCGCGAGGCGCTGGCGCTGGCCACCCGACAGGGACAGGCCCTCTTCGCCGATGATCGTGTCGACGCCGTCCGGCAGGTCTTCGACGAACGACGCCTGTGCCACGTCGAGCGCCTCGCGCATCACGCGCTCGGCCTCGTCGCTTCCGGGCACGAGATCCTCGCGGCCCAGCAGCACGTTGTCACGCACCGACTGGGAGAAGAGGGTCGCGTCCTCGAACGCCATGCCGATGTGCCGGCGCAGCTCGGCGAGTGTCAGCTCGCGCACGTCGACGCCGTCGAGCGTCACGCGCCCGCCGGTCACGTCGTAGAGCCTCGTGGGCAGCGTCGTGAGGGTCGTCTTGCCCGAGCCGGTGAGGCCCACGAGAGCCATCGTCTCGCCCGGCCGCAGCACGAGGTCGACGCCGTCGAGCAGGTCGCGCTCGCGCTCCGCGGCATCCTGATACCGGAAGTGCACGCCCTCGAACGCGAGCTCGCCGCGCGGCTTCGCGATGGTCTTCGGCGTCTCGGGATCGACGATCGTGTTCTGCTCGTCGAACACCTCGAAGATGCGGTCGGTCGCGGTGCGCGCGTCGAGCAGGAACGAGAACAGGAAGCCGATCGACTCCATCGGCCAGCGCAGCACGGTGGCCATGGCGAAGAACGCGATGAGCTCCGCGCCCTGCAGCTGGCCGATGGCCGTGAGGTAGATGCCGGCGCCGAGGCACAGTGCGAACGCGATGTCGGGCAGCAGCACGAGCCAGAACCAGATCCAGCCGACGGCGCGGGCCTTGCTCAGCTCGGTCTCGCGCAGGGTCTCGGCCTGTCGGGTGAACTTCTGCAGCGCGTGCGTGCCGCGGCCGAAGGCCTTGAGCACGCGGATGCCGTGCACGCTCTCCTCGACCGAGGTGGCGAGGTCGCCGGCCTGGTCCTGCGACTGGCGCGCGAGCGTGCCGTAGGACTTCTCGAACCGGTACCCCGCGTACCACAGCGGAGCGGAGGTGACGAGGAAGATCGTGCCGAGCGCCCAGTGCCAGCGGAACAGCAGCGCCGTGCCCACGACGATCGTGATCGCGTTGACGACGAGCAGCACGAGGCCGAAGGCGAGCCAGCGGCGCAGCATGCTGATGTCCTGCATCATGCGGCTCAGCAGCTGCCCCGACTGCCACCGGTCATGGAAGGAGACGGGCAGGCGCTGCAGGCGGGAGTAGAACGTCTGGCGCAGCTCGTACTCGACCATGGTCGCGGGGCCGAGCACGAACCAGCGACGGAGCCAGACCATGAGGGCCTCGGCCAGACCCAGCGCGAGGATCGCGGCGGCACCCCACCCGATCATGGCGATGTCGCCGGAGGCGATCGGGCCGCCCACCACCTGCTCGAGCACGAGCGGGATGGTGAGCGCGAGCAGGCTGGCGACGAGCGCGCTGGCGGCCCCCATCGCCAGACGCGGAAGCACGGGCTTCGCGAACGGGAGGAGGCGGGAGAGGGCTGAGAAGGTGGACAGTTCGGATCGTTGCGGCTGTTCTGATCGCTCAGCAAGGGCGGTGGTGGTCATGATCCTTGTGGGGGTGTTGCGGTGACCCGTCGTCGGGTCGCGAGGCGACAGCGCCGTGTGGGAGCGCTGTCATGAGAGAGGAGCTTCCTCGAGGAGGAACGCTCCGGGGGACGGCGGTATGCCGAATCCGGCCGGGCCGGCGGGTGGAAGGACGCGGACTACCCCTGAACGCGGGGACGCGGCAGCCGGGAGGCGGTGCGGGGTCCCGCGGGACGGAGGACGAAGACGGTCTTCGCGGCGATGGCGGCCTGATACATTTCTTCCTCCTTGAGCTCAGCGGAAAGGGCTGCGCGCTCCGCTAGGTCCTAGCGACGCGACAGCCCTCCAGCATATATCTGAGAATTGCCTGAACGCAACAACCGCTTTCCGGGCCCCGGAAAGCGGTTGAGGCGGGCGATTCAGATGAGCGCGGGCACCGCCGCCTCGCGGTCGAGCAGGCGCTGCTTCACGGGCAGCCCCCACGCGAACCCGCCGAGCGTGCCGTCCGTGCGCAGCACCCGATGGCACGGCACGAAGAGCGCGGGCGCGTTGCGCGCGCAGATGGATGCCGCGGCCCGCACCGCGTTCGGGGACCCGAGCTCGACGGCGAACTCGCTGTAGGTCAGCGGGCGGCCCGGAGCGATCCGCCGCAGCGCCGCCCACCCGGCGAGCTGCATCGCGGTGCCGTGCTGCGAGACCGGCACCTCGTCGATCGCGCCGAGGTCGCCGCCGTAGTAGGCGGCGACGGCGGCCGCGGCATCCGTCTCGCCCTTCGCGACGGATGACGGGCGCACGCTGTCCGCGAGACGCGCGAGGATCGCGTCGGCGTCGGCGGTCCAGCCCGAGGCGAGCACGCGCCCGTCGTCGTCGGCGAGGACCGTGAAGGCGCCGTCGGGGGTGTCGAGGGTCTGGATGGTGGCGGTGGTCATGAGATGCCTCCGGTGGTCATGAGGGACGGTGCGGGGATGCGGGATGCCGCGACCCGACGCGGTGCGGCAGGCTTCGGCGGGACGGCGTGCCAGAGGTGCGCGGTGAGGTAGCTGCGCCAGGGCGCGGTGCGGGCGGCCCACGCGTCGAGTGCGCGAGCCTCGGCGGGAAGCCCGACCGCGGCGGCGCCGGCGCGCACCGCGACGTCGCCCGGGAGGAAGACATCGGGGTCGGCGAGCACGCGCATGCGCACGTAGTCCGCGGTCCAGGGGCCGATGCCGGGCATCGCGAGGAGCGCCGCGCGCTGCTCGAGGGCGTCGTCGCCGGCGGTGAGGGTGAGCGAGCCGTCGGCGAGGGCCGCGGCCGCGCCCGTGATGGCACGGATGCGGGCGGCGGGCCCTCGAAGCACCTCGGGACCGCGCTGCGCGATCGCTGCCATCGTCGGGAACAGACGGGAGGGCGGAGGGCCCTCGCCGGTGCCGGGCGACGGGAGTCCTGCGAAGGCGGGGACATCCTCCCCCAGCGCCGCCGTGAGCGACGTGAGCGCGGTGCGCGCAGCGACGACGGTGATCTGCTGCCCCACCATCGCCCGGATCAGCATCTCGTGCGGATCCGCGGCGCCCGGCACGCGGATGCCCGGCAACGCGTCGACGAGAGGAGCGAGTTCCGGATGCTGCGCCAGCGACTCGTCGACGGCGTCGGGGTCGGCGTCGAGGTCGAAGAGGCGCCGGGCGCGGGTGACGAGCGTCGAGAGGTCGGCGAGGTTCGTGAGCGCGGCGCGCAGCCGCACCCTCCCGAGGTCGTCCAGGCGCAGCTCGAACCACGCGGGTCCGTGGGGAAGTCGCAGCGTGCGGGCGAAGGTCGACGCCGTCGCCACCTCGGCGCCCGGGACGGCGCGCGCCGCCATCCACGAGAACAGGCCGGGAGCATCGAGCGCGCCACGGTGCGGGAGTGCGAGGTCGATCGTCACCCCGGGTGCCGGAGCGGCCGGCCCCTCGTGCCGGGAGACGCGTCGCCGCGCGCGGAGCTCCAGCGGCGGCATACCGAACACCTCGCGGATGGTGTCGTTGAACTGTCGCACGCTGGCGAACCCGCTCGAGAAGGCGACGTCGGCGGCCGAGAGGTCGGTGCCGACCAGCAGCATGCGGGCCGTCTGCGCGCGGTGCGCGCGACTCAGGGCGAGAGGGCCGGCGCCGAGCTCGGCGGTCAGCAGCCGCGTCAAGTGCCGCGGCGAGTAGCCGAGCCGGCGGGCGAGCCCCGGCACGCCCTCGCGCTCGACGACGCCGTCGGCGATGAGGCGCATCGCGCGGCCTGCGGTGTCGCCGCGGAGGTTCCACTGCGGCGACCCCGGCGCCGCTTCGGGCAGGCAGCGCTTGCACGCGCGGTAGCCGGCCTCGTGCGCGGCGGCGCTCGTCGGATAGAACGTGACGTTCGAGGGCTTCGGGGTGCGCGCGGGGCAGCTCGGGCGGCAGTAGATGCCGGTCGAGCGCACCGCGGTGACGAACTGCCCGTCGAAGCGGGCGTCGCGCGAATCGATCGCGCGGTACCTCTCGTCGAACGTCATGGCCAGGCTCATGCCCCTAGCCTGACACGCTCCCCCGACATAGGCTCGCGGAAATCGGACACGGCTGTGCGGCGTGGGCGGCCGCCGGGGGACGCCCCTTCCTGGGGCACCACGCTCGCTCCGAGCTCGCTGTCCAGGCACGGGAACGCCTCGAGGATGCTCTGGAGGTCAGTCTCGGCGTCCTCCGCGTAGCGGACGGCTGACGGGAGGCCGCAGGAGCGGCGCTCCGGTCAGACAGTCGAGCTTCGCGTTGCGGGTGCGGTTCAGCCGCCGGCGAGCTGCTGGTCGAGGTCCTGAATGGCACGCATCATGCCCAGCAGCGACTCCGACATGTCATTGATGCCGTCCACCGCACCCTTCAGACCCGTCGTCAGCTCGGAGTACCCCTCACCGAACTTGCCCGACGCGTGCTGCGTCTTGAAATCCTCACCCAGCAGCGTGTCCACCTGGCTCTTCAGCGTGTCCAACTGACCCTGGATGTCATCACGAGCCTGCGACAGCGACGACGCCACCTGCTCCATCTCCGCATACGAAGCACCGAAATCGGCCATCGTCAACTCCCTCACTCAGATTCCCGACCCCCGTCGGGCCGATGCCTCCACGCTAATCGGCGGCTCGGCGAGAGCACATGGGCACCATTCCCCATGCGGACGGATCCCCGGCGCGTCACCCCTGGTCGGGCGCAGGCAGCGAGCGCTCGCTCAGCGCGAGCCGCCCTTCTGGGTGAGATCCTCGCGGGGCGCCATGGTGATGCCGAGGAGTCCGATCCGCACCTCGCGCGCGCGAGCGAGCTCGAGCGGCGTGATGAGCTCGCGCTCCGACAGCACGTTCAGGGCGGTCTGGAGATCGGAGTAGATGCGCGCGCGCTCGTCGGGCGGCATCCCCTCCACCGCTCGTTCCAGGCCCGCGAGATTGCGCTGCCATCGGTCGCTTCCGCTCTCGGCGGGCCCCCGGAACAGCACGAAGTGGAGCGCACCCACCACGACGTCGGCCACGAACCCGACGATGCCGAGGGCGCCGTCGGCCGCTCCCTGCGTGATCGCCAGCACGGCGACCACCGTTCCGATCGCGGAGGGCACGAGGTGCAGCGCACCGAGCATCCGGTGGATCTTCGGATCGGTGCCCAGGGACTCGCGAAGCTCGGTCACGATGCCGATCCCCGCGATCACCGCCGCGATGCCCGCCAGCAGGCCTGCCACGCCCACCGAGGCCGTGTCACTGCGCCCGACCAGCCAGGACAGGAGGAACAGGAGCGCCACCACCGGCAGCGTGAAGCTGGCGATGTGCGACAGGGTGAGCAGGCAGCCCCACGCGGGGGCGACGTTCTTGGCGAGGTCCTTCCAGGCCGCCGAGGGCGCGAAGAAGGCCAGGGCCCGACGTGCAGCGGGAACGCCGTGCAGAGCTCGGGCTTCGAGCTTCCACCAGTCCAAGGGGGTCCACGCCCCCGCGGTGCGCGCGTAAGCGGTGGCCGGTGTATTGCTCATACAGCCCACATCCCTTCCGCGTCAGCGGGAGGAGCGGCGAGCGAGCGCACGTCGAGCCGCTCGGAGGGAGCCCAGGGCGCGCCGCCGATGCGCACGGTGCAGCACCGCCGGGCGTGAGATCCCAGCGGCGTCCACCCGTGCGCGGCGCGCGCGTACATCGTGGCCGGGACGTCGGCCACAGCGACCATCAACGCGAGCGCTGAGGGTCCGACTTCTGGAGCTCGGGCGCGAGCGTCAGCGCCAGCTCTCCCGGCGCGGTCGTGAGCGCCCGCGTCGCCGTGCCCGGCTCGATGAGGCCGCGATCCGCGAGACGCCGGATCGCTGCATCCCGGCGCGCCGTGATCTCAGCGAGCGTGCCAGGCGGGATCTCTCGGATGCTCCACTGCAGATTCTCTCGCTCGTTCTGCGGTCCGCCCGCGGGCAGCGGACCGCGGATCAGGATGACGACGTGGACGATGATGTCGGCGGCGACCACGGCGATCCACACCCATGCGCCGCCCTGCAGGAAGGGCGCGCCGGCCGTGAGCGCGATGAGAGCCGTGATGAGCCCGGGGATGACGTGGATGAGCGCCAGCGTTCGCACGGCCGACGCTCGCGACGCACGCGGGTGGCGCAGCCGCTGCAGCTCACTCCACCCCGTCACCAGCAGGCTGACCAGCGTGATCGTGCCTGCGAAGGCCAGAGGGAAGTCGTACGCGGTGTCGCCGAGGACCCACCGCACCATGGCTGCGGCGGCGATCACCGGAGCGGCGACGGCGAAGAGATACGCCAGCCCCTGGATGAAACTGCCCAGCGTCACCCCGCGGTGCTCCGACATGGCCTCTGCCGGCGCGAGCACGGCAAGGGGGCGCTGCGCGGGGGTGCGCGAGAACGACCGCAGCTCCAGGCGCCACCAATCCACCGGCGTCCACGACGATGCCTCGTCGACGAGCTCTGTCAGCGATCTGGCGGTCATGCCGGCCACTCCTCTCCGAAGCGCACCACGGCGCGGTCGAGTGCGTCGACGCGCACGCGGTCGCTCGACGCGACGAAGCCCTCGAGCGTGGACTGCCGCAACACCGCCTTGGCCGCTTCCTCCACGAAGGCCAGCCCGTAGGGTGCGACAGGGCCGAGAATGGCGGCGACAGTCGCGTCCTCGCCGAAGAACAGCCAGCGCTCGAATCCGAAATCCCGGTCGCCGTGCCGCTCGAGCAGCGTCGTCGAGATGCCGACCCCGAAATTATCCGTCTCGATCACCTCAGTCGTCGCCGGTAACTGCGCCGAGGGCGACCAGAGGAACGCCGCCTGATCGGCTTCGCTGAGCGCACCATCCACCGCGAACACGGTCAGTGGCGCGATCACCCGACCGTCGATGCCGACGATGACGAGGCTGCGGCTGTCGTCCGAGGCCATCCGGGCGACATCGTCGAGCGCCGCGGCGATCGGGCCGGCGGCTTCGGGGGCGAGCCCCGTGCGCGCGACGAAGTCGGCCGCCGTCGCGCGTGCCCACTCAGAACGATCGGTCGCCGAGTGCGCGGGGAAGTCGACGGGGATGCAGTGCTCCCGGTCGAAGCGAAGGTTCAACTGCATCTCAGCTGACGCTCCAGGTGAAGGAGGATATGTGGTTGTCGAAGAGAGCGAGCCACGCCAGCAGCACAGGGTCATCGGGCGCCAGGTCGGACTCATGGGCCACGGTGGCCGTCCACTGGACGGCCTGCGTGCGCCGGGTGCCGGGGATCGGGATCAGGTAGTGGATGAGGAAGCTCACCGCGTCGACGCCGTCGACGCGGGTCGGGCGCCGCTCGGTCCAGCGCACCATGCGGTGACCTTCGCCGATCGGGACGCCGCCGCGATTGCGCACGGCATCCTCGACGATGTCGTCGAGCGTCCATTGCGGCGTCGACCGACGACGCAGACCCACGAGGCTCGCGGAGCCCAGCACCCAGGTGGGCGAGCTCTCGGCCGGCAGGGCGTAAGCGAACGCGTCCTGGCCCTTCAGCTGCGCCAAGGCGTCCTTCACCTGCGCTCCGAGCGCCGCCCCGAGGTCGGGTCGGCCGGCCTCGGCAAGGCGTGCCTTCGCCGCCGCGACGAGATCGCGCTCGGTGTCGGCCCCCATGTCGTACGACCGCCACCCGGGCGGCAGCAGCATGCGATACCTCGGCACGGTCGCTCCGGCGCCTCCGGTCAACTCCGCGCGCAAGTCAGTCACCATGCCAGTCTTCCATCACCCGCGACCCGCTTCGGCACCTCCGTCACGAGAACGGGTTCTGGTCGGGATCGAAGGACCCCGGGAACGCCCCTCCTGCGGTGTCCTTGATCCACCCGGCGATCCCGAGCTGCGTCGCCCAGACGCCGGCCGTTCCCTCGACGATGTTCCACCCGCCGGTCATCACCGCGGGGTCCGCCCAATGCGCCATGTTCTGACCGGTCAGCAGGCCCGTCGTGAAGTCGACGGCCTTCGCGCCGAACCCGGTTCCCTGCAGGCGGTTCAGCCCCGACGCCCAGTCGTCGATCCCCGTCGCACCGACGCCGAACAGGCGGGCGGCGTCGTCGCCGAACGCCGTTCCGAGCGCGCGCCAGCCCCCGGGAGCGCCTAGTCCGCGCAGGCCACGCGCCGCGGGGCCGATGAAGGGCACCACGCCGATGACGCCGAATGCGACGTCGACCCAGCTTCCGTCGTCGAACGCGAGCTTGCGGGTGAGGGCGACGGCGAGCGTCGCGACGGCGACGATCGCCGCGAGCGCGGCGATGATGGGTCCGCCCACGACGATCGCAAGCACCGCGAGCACGATGCCGGCCACGGCGAGGACATTCGAGAGGAACTCCAGCGCACCTCGCAGGTCGTCCTTCCAGGAGTCCTCGATCTTGCCGCTGAAGCCTTCCTTGATGTTCGTGGCCGCGGTCTGGAAAGCGGTGTGCCAGCTGTCCCACTCCGTGTCGTACTCACCGGCCCGCGTGTCCCACTCGCCGCGCTTGGCGTCGGCGAGACCCCGCTTCTCGACAGCATTGGCGTTCGCGGTGTCATACGACGACTGCTCATCGGCATCGGCATCGTCATCGGGCTCTCGCGGAACGGCGCCCTCAGCCGTGTCGGCGTCGCGCGATAGCGAGTAGTAGGCGGCCCACAACTCGATCAGATCGTCGACGATCGGATCGATCGCGGCCTTCGACGTCTCGAGCTCCTGACCGTAGGTGAGGATGTGCGGCCCGACGGCGGCGTACAGCTCGGCCGCCTGCGACAGATCGCCGCTGACCTCACCCGCAACTTCGCGGAGCTTGTCGACGGTGCTGCCTTCCATGTCGGCGCCGTTGTCGACCAGTCGCTTGATGAGCGTCCACGCGGCCGACATGTCGGCACCGAGGTCGACGATCTGCTGACCACGCGTCTGGACGTCGCCCGCATCGCCGCGCAGGTGCTCGATGAGGTTCCCTCCCCTCGGCGTCTGCGAGGGCATGTACGGAAGCGCTGTCGTCATCGTCGGCTCATCTCTCGCCGGTTCGGTTGCCGGCTTCCTCGTCGAAGTCCTGGAAACCCTCGATCACGCCGTCGACATGCTCGGCGAGACCCTTGCAGCTGTCCATCAGGCGCTTCCGGCGATCGTCCCAGCGGCCCTCGAAGTCGTGCGCCGCGTCCTTCAGATCACCCAGCTCGTAGGGGCGGTCGACGGCACCCTCGAGGTCGCGGCGGCGGTTGCCCGCATGCTCGAACTCGTCGATGATGCTTTTCAGCTGCGTGCTCAGTGCACCGAGGTCGTCATAGCTGACTTTGACGCTCACTGGGTCTCCTCATTCCCGATCCGACTCGTCCGCCCTCACCGATCACCGGTCGGGAGCGGCCTGCACCGCTCCCGACCTCGATGATTCGGTTCAGCCGCCGGCGAGCTGCTGGTCGAGGTCCTGAATGGCACGCATCATGCCCAGCAGCGACTCCGACATGTCATTGATGCCGTCCACCGCACCCTTCAGACCCGTCGTCAGCTCGGAGTACCCCTCACCGAACTTGCCCGACGCGTGCTGCGTCTTGAAATCCTCACCCAGCAGCGTGTCCACCTGGCTCTTCAGCGTGTCCAACTGACCCTGGATGTCATCACGAGCCTGCGACAGCGACGACGCCACCTGCTCCATCTCCGCATACGAAGCACCGAAATCGGCCATCGTCAACTCCCTCACTCAGATTCCCGACCCCCGTCGGGCGGGACACTCAGCAACCTAACGGACGGCGCCGACGCCACGCGATGGGGACCATTCCCCATGCCCGGGCGCCGCCCCGCGTCAGTGCTGCGGGGCCGTCTGCGGGACGGGCAGGACGGATGCCTCGACCAGCGGCAGCTGCACCGTGACCTGGCGTCCCGCCTGCACGAAGATGCCGCGTCCGTCGGGGAAGTCCGACCTCTTGACCTTCGGGAACGGCACCTTGAACACCGCGTCGCCGTCGAAGGCGTCGGGCTTGATGATGATGCCCTTGCGGCCGCCCTTGAAGTCGCCCACCAGGCCGAAGCCGCTGGTGACCTGCGTGACGTCGGCGTCGCCGATGAGCAGGTGCTCGCTGCGGTTGACCGCCTGGAACAGCGCCTTGAGCGGTCGCTCCGCGGGTGAGTCGGCGAACTGCGGCACGTCTTCGATCACGATCATGAGCCGCGCGTCGATGGACTCGTCCGCGACGAGCTCGGCGAGCTCGGTCGCGAGGTCCTTCGCCTCGTCGGGCGTCGTGGCGCTGCGCATCCACGGGGCGAACTCCTTCAGCTGCGAGCGCCGGCCGCCGAAGTGGAACAGCCGCACAGCGGGATCGAAGCGCACCATCGAGGTGACGAGGGCCTTCATCGCGTTGGTCTTGCCCGCCGAGGGCGGCCCCGCGACGACGAAGGTGCCCACCGGATCGAACTCCCGGGCCGCGAGCGTGTCTTCGGCGATGCCGAGCACCGGGAACTCGCCGATGCGATCCGGCAGCGCCTGCCAGGCGAGCCGTGTCGGCAGCGAGCCGATCTCGTCCACTTCTCTCGCGCCGTTCGCGCGAAGCTCCTCGGCCCACTGGCCCAGGAGCTTCGTCTGCTCGGCCACGTTCGGCGTGCCGCCGAGCACCGCGATCTGCGTCTCGAAGCCGTCGACGATGGCGCGGCCGGGCGCGGAGCGCTCATCGAGCACGTCCTTCGGCGCGTTCAGCAGCGCGTAGGCGTTCTCGTCCGACAGACGCAGCACCACACGCCGCGACACGTTCGAGCTGATCGCGGTGGGCACCGACCCGGAACGGTCGGCGGTCGCGACGACGTGCACGCCGAGCGGGCGGCCCTCACCGAGGATGCGCATGAACGCCTGATAGAACGGCATCCGCGCCGTCGTCGACTCCCACTCGGCGCGGAACTGCGGGAGGCCGTCGAGGAGCACGATGATGCGCGACTCGTCGCGCCCGGTCAGCTCGCGGTATTCCGCGATGCTCGAGGCGTTGGCCGTGCTGAACCGCTTGGCTCGGTCGTCGAGGATGCCCCCCAGCGAGCGCATGATGCGCTGCACGCGCTCGGCGTCGTCGCCCGGGATGATCGAGCCGACGTGCGGCAGCACCTCGAGGCTCTTGAGCGCGCCGGCGCCGAAGTCCAGACCGTACACCGCGATGTTCTCGGCGCGGCGCCCCATCGCCGCGGCGATCGCGACGGTGCGCAGCACGGTGGACTTGCCCGACCCGCTCGTGCCGTACACCAGGAGCGAGCCGTCGCGGTCGGGCTCGAAGTACACCGGCTCCTGCAGCTGACGTTCCGGCACATCGCGCTTGCCGAGCAGGATGAAGCCGGGGCGCCCGGCCCGCAGCCGGCGGAGGTCGACGGTGGTCTCGAGGTCGTCGAGCCACGGGCGCCTCGGCGCCGGGATCCGCGCCGCCTCGGCGGCGGCGACCAGGTTCGCGACGATGCGCTTCTGGTCGTTGGGCCCGGGATCGACATCATGCGATTCGGATTCGCCCGAGTCCGGCAGCTCCCACCGCTGCACCGAGCCGAACCGCAGCTGCGCGACGCCCACGTCGGCAGCGGGCGCCTCGTCGGTGCTCCAGCCACCCGCGTAGGCGGACTGGAACGGGACGAGCCGGCCCGGGCCGGTCTTGGCGATGCCGCGGCCGGGGATGCCCGGATCGAAGCGCGCAGCCACGGGGTCGTCGACGACGTCCTTCGAGTCCGACTCGTCGGCCATGCGCAGCGCGACGCGGAGGTTGGTGTTGGCGCGCAGGTTGTCTTTGATGACGCCCGCCGGCCGCTGCGTGGCCATGATCAGGTGGATCCCCAGGGAGCGGCCGCGCTGCGCGATGTCGACGACACCGTCCACGAACTCGGGCACCTCCCCCGCGAGCGCCGCGAACTCGTCGATGACGAGCACGAGGGCGGGCGGCGTGTCGGGGTCGCGCCGCTTCTCCAGCTCGAGCAGGTCCTTCGCCTTCTTGCGGTTGAAGAGGTGCTCGCGGTGGTGCAGCTCGGCGCGCAGGCTGGTGAGCGCGCGTCGTACGAGGTGCGGGCTCAGGTCGGTGACGAGGCCGACCGTGTGCGGAAGCTCGACGCAGTCGGCGAAGGCGGAGCCGCCCTTGTAGTCGACGAACAGGAACGTGACGCGGTCGGGGCTGTGGGCGGCGGCCATGCCGAGCACCCACGCCTGGAGGAACTCGGACTTGCCGGCGCCGGTGGTGCCGCCGACGAGGGCGTGCGGTCCCTGCGTCCGCAGATCGAGGGCCATCGCGTCCGTGGCTCCCTGGCCGACGATCGCGCGGAGGGTGCCGGCCTTCTTCAGGCGTGGCAGAACCGCGCCCGAGCGGTCGATGATCGTGTTGTTCTCGCGCCAGCGCTCCACGGCGGAGCCGGGATCCACGGCGAGCTCGGTGCCGACGAGCGAAAGGAACATGACCGAGTTCGGGATGTCGGACGAGTCCTCCACGACCGTGCTCGAGTCCACGACCGGGGCGAGCCGCTTGGCCAACACCGTCATCAGCTCGTTCGACACGCCCTCGACCGCGGTCTCCGGATAGTCCACGCCGCTGCGGACCGTGCCCGCGTGGCCGTGATCGAGACCCCGGGACACGTCGATGAAGCTGCGGCAGACGGCGGGGAGCGCCTCGACGACGGGCGCCACGAACAGGCCGTAGACGCCGACGTCGGCGCCGCGCTCGAGCACCTGCGTGAGACGTGCGCGATCCACCGGGGCGTCAGCGGTGACGATGACGAGCACCGCCGTCTGGCCGGGGAACGTGGCCTCCTCCGCGGCGCGCCGCACGTCGGTGCCGTAGCGCATGGGGTCCCACTCGTCATCCAGCGGCAGGCGCGGTGACGAGGCGGCCTTGGAGCGCTGCATGACGAGCTCCTCGAGGCTCGACAGCAGCGCGGCGCCGGTCGACGCCGAATCCGACAGCGGCATCTCGCGGAAGGGACTGCGCTCGCTGGAGGTGTGCGGAAGCCACTTGAGCCACTCGAGCTGCGTCGCCCATCGCGGTTCGGTGAGCGCGATCGCGACCAGTTCGTTGGGCGAGTGGAGGCCGAACAGCTGGACGCAGAGGCCCCGCAGGGCGTCGGCGGCTTCCCGCTCGCCTCCTGCGACGCCGATCACCCCGACGCTCTGCAGCGACTCGAGCACCGGCACGCCGTCGATCATGCGGTAGCGATCCCGCAGCCGGTCGACGCGGTCGACGAACTCCTGCAGCGCCTCGGGCGATTCGGATCTCTTCACCGTCGTGCGCGACGGGGCCTCGGCGGTGCCCAGGCGCACCGACAGGAAGTTCCAGTGCTCGGGCCGGCGGGTCCAGAGCATCGGGCCGAGCCGCATCGCCTCGTCGAAGACGACGGCCACCGGCGGCACCTCGGCGTTGCGGATCTCGCGCTCGCGCGGCCGCTCGCGATAGAGGTTCTCTTCGAGCTCCTCGAATGTGCGCTCGAAGATCTCGGTCTCTTTGCGGGCGCGCTGGCCGACCTGCGTGCGCTGGGAGATGAAGTTGCCGAGGAGCATGAGCGGCGACATCACCACGACCAGGAGCGAGCGAGGGTTGCCGTTCATCGCGAACAGCGCCATGCCGAGGATCAGAGGCGCGACCAGCATCGGCCACGGGAACAGCCGCGAGATCGGGTCCTTCGGCATCCGCGGCTCGGGCAGCTCCTCGCCCACGTACCGCGGCTCCACGCGCGGGCTGCGGTTGAACAGGAGCGAGCCGCCCCGCTCGAGGACGGGATCCTGTTCCACCGGCGCGAAGTCCTGCACCATGCGGACGACGACGTCCGTGTCGCCGAGCGAGAACCGCTGGCCGGGGATGACGCGAAGTCGCTGCACGAGGCCGCCGTCGACGACGATGCCGTTCGCCGAGTTCAGGTCGACCAGTTCGACCGACGCGCCGACCTCGACGCGTGCGTGCGACTTGGAGATGAGGGGATCCGGGAGGACGATGTCGTTGCCCGCGACACGGCCGATGGTGAACTGACCGCGCGGCAGCGGGAACTCGCGGCCGACGAGCGGACCGCCGACGATCGAGAGGATGGCGGCGGGCGGGCCGCCGTTCGTCCGCGTCGAGACGTACTCCTCACCGAGATTGACGATCGACGCGACGAAGCCCGAGCCCACCGCAGCGTCGCTGATGAGCGTCTCGGGTGAGAGCATCGTGAACGTCGACGACGTCGGAGGCGCCACCTTGAGCGTCAGCACGTCACGCGATGACGCGATGGTCTCGCGCGCCGGATCGGTCTCGACGATGTGCCTCGCGACGTCCTGCACGGTCGCCGTCGTGTCGGCGGTGACCACGATGTCGATGTGCTGGGCGTTCCGGCGCTGCAGGGTGAGTCTGAGTCTCATGGGTTCCTCGCTGTGCTGCCTCAGCCGATGCGGACGCGGGCGCGCCGTTCGCCGAGCAGCAGGGTGTCTCCGGAGCGGACCGCGATGCCCTGGCCGGGCGGAAGGGCGTGCTCGACGCCGTCGCGGATCACCGCGCTCCCGTTGGTCGACGCACGGTCGATCGCGATGATGCTGCCATCCGTGCGCAGGAGCGCCAGGTGGGTCTTCGAGATGGATTTCGACGGGTCGTCCAGGGGAACGAGCGCGAGACCGGCGTCCCCTGGCCCAGCCGCCGGATCACGGCCGATCAGGATTCCGGACCCGGCGAGCGCGATGCGGGCGCCGTTGTCGAACTCGAGGACGACGCCCGGCGTCGCAGGGTCGGCCGGCGACGACTGTCGCGCCGGGGTTGCGGGCGCGTCCGGGGGGCCTGCGAGAGCCGGCGCGGGCGCGGGGCTCGCGTCAGGCAGCAGCCGGGGCGGCGTCCACGGGATCCCCGGGCCGGAGTGCGGCGCT
>NZ_JBDGJU010000018.1:41592-78412 GCF_057656735.1 Microbacterium sp. Soil_C_42 | reverse complement strand
CGAGCTGGGCGCGGGTGTTGTCGATGACGCGCCGGCCGGCGGGCCGGCTGCGACCGGGGTCACCGTGACCGGCCCGGCCGTGCCCGAGAGCCGCGCGTTCCGAGACAGCAGCCCGGCACCCGAGAGCCCCACGACCGCTGCCCCGCCCAGCGTGAGCAGCCCCGCCGCACCGCCGACCACGACCGACCCGGGGTCGCTGACCTCGCCGCCCACTGCGACGCCCCACTGCGTCGCCTGGCGGACGAGCTCCGACGGCCACATGACGGCGCGCTCGAGCTGGGAGCCGAGGGCCATGCGCCACGCGTCGGGGTGCGCGTCGACCAGGGCTGTCATGCGGGCGTCGATGCGCCGCGCGCGGTCGGTGTCGCCCGCGAGCACGGCGGCGCGGTGCGCCGCCTCGATCTCCACCATCTCGTACGCCCACGCGGCCTGCCGCAGTGCCGCGGCGATCTCGTCGGCCTCGACCTGCACGGCATCGAGCTTCGCGGCGAGGACGGATGCTGCGGCCCGCGCATCTGCCGTGTACTCGGCGTGAGTCCCCAGCTCGGCGCGGAGCGCCTGCAGTCGCCGGCCGATCGAGCTGAGCTCCTCCCGGGAGGTGTCGAAGCGGACCGCCGCAGCCGCGAGCGTCGCGGTGTCGACGGCGACGGCGCCCCCGCCGCGGATCTGCAGGCCGTCGTCGACGCGCGGCCAGTGCTCGGCGAGGAGGCCGACGGCGCCCTCGTTCGGGCCGAGGCGCCCCACCTCCGGCGCCGGCTCCGGATCGACGAGCGGGGGTCCGGGCTTGGTGTCGCTCATCGCCCCGCCCTCGGGATGAGACCGGGGAAGGAGCCCGCGAACGCGGCGAGGTCCTGCGCCCGGCGGACGTCGTACCGGGCTGTCTCGGCCAGGCAGGCGAGGCCGGACACATCACCGGCCCACAGCATCGCCCGATCGTGGAACGCGGTCGCGGCCTTCGCCTGCCAATCGACGGCGTCGGCGAGCCCGCGGGCGACGGTCGCGGCATCCGTGATCCGGTCGATGATGCGCGCGAGCTCCCGCGCGATCTGGGCCAGGTGGTGAGAGGCCGCATCGGCGGCCGGTTCGAGCAGTGTCACCCGTCGATCGTCGCGGGGCGCGACCTTCCCGCGGCCGCCCGCGCGACGATCTGTTCACGGCGCAGCGCCCCACCCCGGATGTGGAGGAGGGGCGCCGCTCCTTTCGGAACGACGCCCCCGGGGACGGAGCGATCGCGGGCTACTTGCCCACGACCACCTCGACCGTGTCCGTCGCGGTGTTGCCCGCAGCATCCGTCGCCGTCCAGGTGAAGCGGTAGACGGCACCCTTCGCGGCCTTGACCGTGAACGTGTCGTGGTCGACCTGGGTCCACGACGCGTTCGCGCCCGAGCCGCTCGCATCGGTGAGTTCGACGGTCACCTCGCCGCGATCGTCGGTCGCGTCGATCGAGAACTGCACCGTGCGCATCTTGTTGTTCGGCGGCCAGATCGGCTCCGGGTCGGCCGTCACCTCGATGGTCGGATCCGTCGTGTCGGGCGGCGTCAGGTTGAGCCCCACGATCACCGGGTCGTGGTCGCTCGAACGGTAGGCGTCCGGCGCGTACAGCGCGTCCTGGGCCGGGAGCTTGAACGACATGTCGTAGTCGATCAGGCTCGGCTCGTCGGAGTTGATGTGCCACGACGCGACCGCCGACACGTCCGCGGTGAGCGCGGGCTGCGCGAGCGCGTAGTCGAGGTAGCCCAGCTGGCCGTCGAACACGTACGAGTACGCGTGCTCGCCGTTGAACTGCTTCTCCAGGTCGGTGAAGCCGCCCAGGGTGAACGCGTCGATCGAGTCTTCGTGGTCGTACGAGTTCAGGTCGCCGATGACGATCGCCCGACCGTCCGGAGCCACCGTCTCGTTGAGCCACTTCGTGAGCGCCGTGGCGGCCGCCGTGCGGGACGCGCTGCAGTTGCCCTGGCCGTCACCGAGGTCGGGGCTCTCGGAGCACGCCGAGCCCTTCGACTTCAGGTGGTTGACCGACACCACGAACTCCTCGTCCGTCTCCGTCGACGCGAACCGCTGCGTGACCGCGGGGCGGTGCCGCGCGTCCGACCAGGTCGGGTCGACGGCGCTCGTCATCAGCTGGTACGTCCCGACGGGTTTCACCGTCGACGGCTTGTAGATGACGGCCGTGGTGATCGCGTCCGTGCCGATCACGCCGGTGGTCACCGGCACATAGGTGCCCGCACCCACCTTCGCGTTGAGCGCGTCAGCCAGCGCCTGGACCGCGGTGCCGTTGTTCTCGATCTCGAGCAGGCCGAACACGTCGGCGTCGATCGCGGCGAGCGCCGCGACGATCTTGTCCTGCTGGCGCTGGAACTCCTCGGCCGTGTCCGCACCGCGGTAGTAGCCGTCGTCGTTCGAGTTCGTCGGCGTCGGATCGATCGAGGTGAAGTAGTTCAGCACGTTGAAGCTCGAGATCGTCAGGTCGCCGCCCACGTCGGGCACGCCCGTCCGAGCGTTGGCGACCGTGAAGTCGGCACCCTCGGTCGGCTGCACGCCCCACGTGTCGAAGCGGTAGTCCAGGACGCCGGTGGCGTTCTGGACGAGGTCGCCGCTGCGGAACGAGTGGTCGAGTGTGAAGACCGCGCCGTCCGGGTGGATGGCCGGGTCGGGGTTCTGGCTGCCGCGACCGTCGTCCAGCGTGATGCTGTTCTCGATGTTGGCGGCGGCGAGCGCGTTGGCCGCAGCCCCCGGCTCGACGACCGCGGTCGGCGTGTCGAGGCGGCCGTTGGTGAGGGTGA
Organism: Microbacterium sp. Soil_C_42; assembly: GCF_057656735.1. Taxonomy (NCBI): domain Bacteria; kingdom Bacillati; phylum Actinomycetota; class Actinomycetes; order Micrococcales; family Microbacteriaceae; genus Microbacterium; species Microbacterium sp. Soil_C_42. The sequence goes on along the minus strand of NZ_JBDGJU010000018.1, from coordinate 75,629 downwards.
TCGTGCCGAAGCGGCCGTACTCGAACGTCTCGCCGATCGCGAGGTTCTGCGGAAGCGTCACGTACATGCCCTCGAGCGCCTCGCGCTGCGCGTTCGTCGCCGGGAGGGTGAGCGGCGTCGCGGCGGGGAGCGCCTGGCCGGTCGCGCAGACCTCCACGTCGGCGGCGACGATCTCGGTGAGGCCGAACTGCTCCTTCACCGCGCCGGCCACGCTGACGCTGTCGCCCACGTTCACCGCCGCACCGCCGGGGGCATAGACGAAGACGCCGTCGGAGGTCGCGGGGTTGCCGTCACCGGCGTCCTGCACGTAGTACCCGTCGAAGCCACCGGTCTGGAAGTCGCCCACGACGATGCCCTCGATCAGCACGTCCTGTCCCGGGATCGGCGACGCCGCACCGGAGCCCTGGACAGAGCCGATCGTCACGGGAGTCGCCGCGCAGTCAGCCACGGGCTCGGGATCGGGGTCGGGAGGAGTGAGGTGCCAGCCGACGCCGTCGAAGGTGTCGCTGGCGTAGCCGGTCCATTCGACGGCCGGATCGAACGGGTCCGAGCCGTTCGTGTCGCCCTGCACGATGCTCGCGTTGCGGCGCAGCGTGTTGTCCATCGTCGACGCGAGCCCGGTGCCCCACTGGGAACCGGGGTCGACACCGATCTGACCGATGACGTCGACGATCTCGGTGCCCTTGACCAGGGCGACGGCGTCATTGCCGTTGAAGAGCCCGAGGTTCGCCGACTGGTCGGCCTGGGCGAGGATCGCCGCGTTGGCGAGCGCGTGGGAGAACACGAAGACATCCCCGGGGGCGACGGTGCCGGCGAGGTTGATCGTGAGGCTGACGGTGGCGCTGCCGTTGGAGTACTGCTGCAGCTTGTATCCGGCGGCGGCGAGGTCGACCGCCGTCGTGCCGGGGTTGTAGACCTCGATGGCCTTGTTGTTCGACGAGCCTTCGACGTACTCGCTGATGAACAGATCACCGGATGCTGCGGCCGCGGGCGCGGCGGATGCCACGACTCCTCCGGCGGCGAGCGCCGCGGCCGCGATCGCAGCGGCTAGGGGACGGGGTGCTGGGGACACGAGACCTCCACGGGACGACGGCGGTCTGTGGACCGCGCACTGGGGAAGGGGCGGCCTTGTCGCCGCCCCTTCGTCACAAGCTAGGCGAGCAGCATCCGTCATCGAAAGACCCTGAGAGGAGAACTCCTTAACGTTCGGTGTCCGCTCGGTCCAGAATGGAACCCATGACCGCGACCGACGCGACGCCCTTCCGCGTCGTGTTCGTGTGCACGGGGAACATCTGCCGCTCTCCGATGGCGGAGGTGGTGTTCCGGGGATTCGCGGATGCTTCGGGCCTCGGCACTCGCGTCACCTCGACGAGCGCCGGCACCGGCGACTGGCACGTCGGCGAGCAGGCCGACCGGCGCACGATCGACGCGCTGGGGCGCGCCGGCTACGACGGATCGCACCACCGCGCACGGCAGTTCACGCACTCGGACTTCGCGCGCAGCGACCTCGTGGTGGCCCTCGACCGCAGCCACGAGCGGATCCTGCGCGGATGGGCCCGCACAGAGGGCGACGCCGACAAGATCGCCCTGCTGCTGGCCTTCGACCCCTCGGCCCGCACCCTCGACGTCCCCGACCCGTACTACGCGGGCCCCGGAATGTTCGACGAGGTGCTCGGTATGATCGAGAGCGCGAGCCGGGCGCTCTTCCGGCAACTCGAACCCGCCATCCGCCCGGTGTGAAGACGCCGGATCGACGGTCGTCCTCGGCGATACCGACGGGAGCCCCCATGACCTCTCTGCCTCCGCAGCCGCTCAGTCCCCTCGACGGGCGCTACCGCCCCGCCGTCGGCGAGCTCGGCGAGTACCTCTCGGAGGCGGGCCTGAACCGCGCCCGCGTCGAGGTCGAGGTGGAGTGGGTCATCGCCCTCACGGACCGCTCGCTGTTCGGCACCTCGCCGCTCGCCGACGCCGACAAGGAGCGCCTGCGCGCGCTCTACCTCGAGTTCGGCCAGACCGAGATCGACTGGCTCGCCGAGAAGGAGTCGGTGACCCGTCACGACGTGAAGGCCGTCGAGTACCTGGTGCGAGACCGCCTCTCGACGCTCGGCCTCGACGCCATCGCCGAGCTCACGCACTTCGCGTGCACGAGCGAGGACATCAACTCGACGTCGTACGCCCTGACCGTGCAGCGCGCGGTGCAGCGCGTGTGGCTGCCCAAGCTGCGCGCCGTCATCGCCGCGCTCACCGAGCTCGCCGTGAACCACCGCGACGCCGCGATGCTGTCGCGCACGCACGGCCAGCCGGCGACGCCCTCGACCATGGGCAAGGAGCTCGGGGTGTTCGCGTGGCGCCTCGCCCGCGTCGCCGATCAGATCGAGGGCGGCGAGTACCTCGCGAAGTTCTCGGGCGCGACCGGCACGTGGTCGGCGCACCTTTCGGCCGCGCCGGACGTGGACTGGCCCGAGGTCTCCCGCGCGTTCATCGAGGGCCTGGGGCTGGACTTCAACATCCTCACGACCCAGATCGAGTCGCACGACTGGCAGGTCGAGCTCTACGACCGCGTGCGTCACGCCGGCGGCGTCCTGCACAACCTCGCGACGGACATCTGGACCTACATCTCGATCGGCTACTTCACGCAGATCCCGGTGGCCGGCGCCACCGGCTCGTCGACGATGCCGCACAAGATCAACCCCATCCGTTTCGAGAACGCCGAGGCGAACCTCGAGATCTCGGGGGGCCTCCTCGCGACCCTCTCCCAGACGCTCGTCACGAGCCGCCTGCAGCGCGACCTCACCGACTCGACGACGCAGCGCAACATCGGCGTCGCGTTCGGGCACTCGCTGCTCGCGCTCGACAACCTGCAGCGCGGTCTCAAGGAGATCTCCCTCGCCGAGGACGTGCTGCTGGCCGACCTCGACCAGAACTGGGAAGTGCTGGCCGAGGCCATCCAGACGGTCGTGCGCGCCGAGATCGCGGCCGGGCGCTCGCAGATCAGCGACCCGTACGCGCTCCTCAAGGACCTCACCCGCGGCCGCCGCGTCGGCGCCCCCGAGCTCGCCGAGTTCGTACGCGGCCTCGACATCGGCGACGAGGCCAAGGAGCGCCTGCTCGCGCTCACGCCCGCGACCTACGACGGCCTCGCCTCACAGTTGGTCGACGAGCTGGGCTGACCGCTCCGGTCCGCGCGGCCGCACCGCAGTCCGACGTGGCCCCCGTGGAGGGCGCCGCACTCAACCTCGGATCCGCAGGAGCGGATGTTCGCCGTGACACGCCGGGCGGCAGCATCCGTCACCGGCGAGTCGCTCGTCACGTCCGCACCGGCGGATCCGATTCTGTGGCCGGACCCCGCGGGGCGGACGGTTCGAAGTCGGTCCTCGGGTTCAGGCCTTCGGGTCGCCGGATGCTGCGGCATCCGGCTTCTCGTCCTGCTCCGGCTCGTCGGAGTTCTCGTCGAAGAGCACCGGCTTGTCGATCTGCTTGGTCACCTGGGCGGGGTCGACCGCCAGGAGGAGCAGCGACACGATCAGCAGCACCGCGATGAAGCTGATGCCGGCGATGACGAGCGCCGTGACGACCGCGCGCTCCGCCTCGCCGGCGGCGCGCTGCTGGAAGAAGCCCATCGACACGAGCGTCACGATGCCCGCGAACAGAGCGGCCGCGAAGGCCAGCCCGAGCAGCTGCAGGGGCTTCATGAGGTCGCGGCGGGTGGGGCTTTCGTGGCTCACGCGGAGTCCTTCTGGGGGGTGGGGTCGGCGGACGCGGACGCCTCCGCCGTGACGCCGGGGGTCTCGGCCGGGCGCGGCGAGAAGCCGGCGATGCCGAGGTACACGGCGACGATCGCGGCGTAGCCGCCGAACAGGCCGACGCCGATCGTGATGCCGGTCAGGGTGAACGTCGCCTGGGCCTCTTCGATCGTGTAGTCCAGTGCGTACGCGGGCTGCACGAACAGCAGCGCGATGCCGAGGAGGATCGTCAGGGCGCCCACGACGGCAGCATCGCGGCTCTCCGAGCGCGGACCGACGAGCGCGGCGGGCCGCGCGTCGGCCACACCCGGCGCGATCTCGCGGCGCTCGCGCCGGCCGCGGATGCCGCGCCAGCCCGCGACGAGCTCGATCACGCCGCTGATGAGTGCCCACGCGATCACGACGACGAAGTACCCCGTGACGGTGCGGAACGGGTGGAGGCCGCTCGCCATGCCCGCGACGATGGCGACGCCGCCGAGCGCGGCCGACGGCCACCGGAGCCCCTTCGGGTAGACCAGCCACACCGCGAGCAGCAGCACGAGGCCGGTCGCGATCGCGAAACCGCTGAACACCGAGCTGCCGACCAAGGCGGAGTGGTCGGGCGAGAACGTGATCATGAGTGCCGCGAGCGCCGCGAATGCGGCGCGTGCGAGCTGCACGTGGCGCACGGCGAACGTGCGGGAATCGGCTGAGGTCACGGTGATCCTGCGGAGCGGCGGGTTCTCAAGGATGAGAACGGATGCTCCCAGTCTACGTGCGTGGAGCCTGGGAGCTTCCGGGCGCCCCGTCGGCTGCCTCAGTCGAGGGTGTCGAGGATCGCGGTGAGCAGCTCGAACGTCGTCAGCGGCGAGATGATCGCGAACCGCAGCACGGGTTCGCCGGCATGCGAGCTCGGCACGACGAACGCGTGCTGCTCTTCGAGGAGCCTGCTCGACCACGCCTCGTAGTCGGCGAGCGTCCAGCCCTCGCGGCGGAACACCACGACCGACAGCTGCGGGTCGCGCACGAGCGAGAGGCCCTCGCGCGACTCGATCTCGTCGGCGATACGGCGCGCGAGGTCGATGCCGTACGCGATCGTGGCGCGGTACTGCTCGGTGCCGTGGGTCGCGAGCGAGAACCACATCGGCAGGCCTCGTGCCCGGCGGGTGAGCTGGATCGCAAGGTCGGACGGGTTCCAGTCCGGCTTGCCGGTGAGGGTGTCGAGGTACTCGGCCTTCTGGGTGTGCGCCGACAGGGCGAGTGCGGGCTCCCGGTAGATGAGAGCACACGCGTCGAAGGGCGCGAACAGCCACTTGTGAGGGTCGACGATGACCGAGTCCGCGAGCTCGACCCCCGCGAAGACGGGCCGCATGCTCTCCACGAGCATCGCCGCGAGGCCGTAGGCGCCGTCGACGTGGAACCAGATGCCGCGCTCGCGCGCGACGGCCCCGACGCTCGCGATGTCGTCGACGATGCCGAAGTTGGTCGTGCCGCCGGTGGCGACCACCGCGAATACGGCGTCTCCGTGCTCGTCGAGCACGCGGGCGACGGCGTCGCCGTGCAGGCGCCCGTTCGCATCCACCTCGGCCGTCGCCACGTCGACGTCCATGACGGCCGCCGCCGAGGCGATCGACGAGTGGGCCTCGGCGCTGCACACGACGACCCACCGGGGCGGGGCCTGGCGCCCCTCGTCCGCCGCACGGCGGCGCGCAGCATCCCGAGCCGTCACCAGAGCCGAGAGGTTGCCGATCGTGCCGCCCTGCACGAACACGCCGCCCGCGCCCGCCGGCAGGCCGAACTCCCTCGCGAGCCAGTGCAGCACCTCGTTCTCGGCGAACACCGCGCCGGCACCCTCGACCCATGACCCTGCGTAGATGGCGGATGCGGAGACCACGACGTCGAACGCGAGCGAGGCCTTGGTCGGCGCCGAGGGGATGAACGAGAGGTACCCGGGGTGGTCCGTCGACACGCACGCCGGGGCGAGGACGTTCTCGAAGAGCGCGATCGCGCGCCGCGAGCCGATGCCCTCGGGGGTGATCGAACCGGACGCCAGACGCTCCAGGTCGCGCGGGGTCATCGGCTTGTCGAGCGGCACGTCTTCGTAGAGGGCCCGGCGCCGCGCGTACTCCAGCACGTCCTCGACGGTGTGGCGGGTGTCAGGCGAGATGCGGTGCATGTCTTCAGGCGCGGTCACGGTGAGTCCTTCCAGAGGTGGCGTGGCCAGGCTATGCGCGTACCAGTGCGCCTTTCAATCAGCATCTCGCGTCAATTCGGTGACCCGATACGCATTCTGCGTATAGACGGGGTACATTATGTGCATGGTGGCTCCGCTGGATGACCTCGACCGTCGCCTGATCTCGCTGCTCCGCGCGAACGGCCGAGAGTCGGTGGTTCGGCTCGCGGAGCGGCTCGGCGTCACGCGCACGACCGTGAACAAGCGCATCGAGCGGCTCGTCGAATCGGGCGTCATCGCCGGCTTCTCGGTGCGCCTGCACGATGTCGCGAGCGACTCCGCCGTACGCGCGATCACGCTGGTCGCCGTCGAGGGACACGACGCGCGGGACGCGATCCGTCAGCTGCGAGGCATCCCTCAGATCGCGGCACTGCATACGACCAACGGTCGCTGGGATCTCGTGGCCGAGCTCAGCTGCGAGAGCCTCGGCGACCTCGACGGCGCCCTCGCGGCGATCCGCAGCACCGCGGGCGTGCGGGACAGCGAGACGAGCATCCTCCTGAGCTCGGCCGTCGCCTGAGGTCAGGGGAGCGGGACGACCGCGCCCGACCGCAACGTCGTGCAACGTACGCGGGCCTAGCGTCGGATCAGAGGGCGGCGAACGCCCGCCCCAGGGAAGTGATATCGATGACGATCCTGACCGACTCGCACGCAGCACACGGCACCGCGACCCCCACCGGCACGATGCGCGCAGCCGTGGTCACCGCGCCCGACCGGCCTCTCGATGTGCGCGACGTGCCCATCCCCACCGCCGGCCCCGGCCAGGCGCTCGTCAAGGTGCTGACCACCGGCGTGTGCCATACCGACCTCCACGCCGCCCGCGGCGACTGGCCGGTCGCCCCGAAGTCCGACCTCATCCCCGGGCACGAGGGGTACGGCCGCGTCGTCGCCCTCGGCGAGGGCGTCACGACGCTCGCGGTCGGCGATCTCGTCGGCAACGCGTGGCTCTGGAGCGCCTGCGGCGTCTGCGAGTTCTGCCGCACCGGGTGGGAGACGCTGTGCCCCGACCAGCAGAACGGCGGGTACTCGGTCGACGGCAGCTTCGGCGAGTACATGCTCGTGGACGAGCGCTTCGCCGCCCGCATCCCCGACGGTGCCGACCCCGTCGAGGTCGCGCCGATCCTGTGCGCCGGCGTCACCGTCTACAAGGGACTCAAGATGACCGAGGCGCGTCCGGGCGAGTGGGTCGTGATCTCGGGCATCGGCGGACTCGGCCACATCGCGGTCCAGTACGCCCGCGCGATGGGCCTGCGGGTCGCCGCCGTCGACATCGACGACGCCAAGCTCGAGCTCGCCCGGCGGCACGGCGCCGAGCTGACGGTCAACGCGCTCACGCAGGACCCGGCCGCCGTCGTCCAGGAGCGCACCGGCGGCGCGCACGGCGTGCTCGTCACCGCCGTGCACCCGAAGGCCTTCGGCCAGGCGCTGGGCGTCGCCCGCCGCGGCGCGACGATCGTCTTCAACGGCCTCCCGCCCGGCGACTTCCCCGCCGACATCTTCGACATCGTGCTCCGCGCGATCACGATCCGCGGATCCATCGTCGGCACGCGCCAGGACATGATCGAGGCCCTCGACTTCTACGCGCGCGGCCAGATCCACCCGACCGTCGCGGTCGAGTCGATCGACGACGTCAACGACATCTTCGAGCGCATGGAGCACGGCCAGATCGACGGCCGCATCGTGATGCAGTTCGAGTGACGCCGAGCAGGTGTCGCGGGAGCGCAGGGGCGGGGCGGATGCCTCGCCCCTGCGTCGTGCACGTCGCGACGATCCAGCAGGAATGGAGAAGTGCCGCCGAATCGCCCTGGGTAGCGTGAGGATCACGGGACGCGGAGGCGCCCACGAGCGTGAGGAGGAGCATCATGGCGAAGACGGCATCGGACGGCCTGTCGCAGGAGGAGCGCGAGGCGGTCAAGAATCGCGCGAAGGAGCTGCGCGACCAGGCCAAGGCGGGCAAGAGCCGCGAAGCGGGCACCAAGGAGGTCCTCGAGGCGATCGAGAAGCTCGACGGCACCGACCGGCAGATCGCCGAGGGCCTGCACAAGGTGGTCGGCGAGGTCGCCCCCGACCTCGTGCCGAAGACCTTCTACGGCTTCCCCGCGTACGCGAACGCAGCCGGCAAGGTCGTGGTCTTCACGCAGCCGGCCTCGAAGTTCAAGACGCGCTACGCGACCATCCAGTTCGACGAGAGCGCCCACCTCGACGACGGCGACTTCTGGTCGACGGGGTTCGCGGTGCTCGCCTGGACGCCCGCGGTCGAGAAGAAGATCACCGAGCTCGTCGCCACGGCGGTGGCCTGAGGCCGGTACCGCCAGCGCACCGCGGGGCGCAGCATCCGTCATCGACACGGATGCTGCGCCCCGCCGTCGTGCGCGAGGTCAGCGGTCGGGGTCGGCCGGCGCCGGAGCGGCGCGATCGGCGTGGCCGAGGGCCCGGTCCGGGGCGATGCGGTCGCGTACGCGGCGCTTCAGGGCGACGATGTCGGGGAAGCCGCCGTCGGCCTTGCGGGACCAGACGAGCTCATCGTCGGCGTAGACCTCGAAGATCCCGCCGGTGCCCGGCTCGAGCGTCGCGCCGCCGCCCATGAGCTCGTCCTGGAAGGTGGTGAGGAGCTCCTGTGCGACCCATGCTGCGCGGAGCATCCACGCGCACTGGGTGCAGTAGACGACGCGGATGTGATGGCTCATGCGCCTGTCCCGTCGGCCGCCAGGAACTCCTCGGCCGCATCGCGGAAGGCGCGCGAGCCGGGGGCGTTGAAGTGGTGCCGCCCCGGGATCTCGATGAACCGGCCGTTCGGCGCCGTCGCGGCGAGTGTCCGCGAGCGCTCGAGGATCGCGTCCTCCACACCCGTCGCGAACAGCACCGGCTGGCGCGGGGGCCGCTCCGGGTCGGGGTCGGCGTCGCCGAACCGCATGCCCTCGGCGAGCGCGATCAGGGCGCGCAGATCGTTGTCGGGCACACGCTCGGCGAGCTTCACGTAGTTCTGGGTGACCGGATCCTCGACGGGTATGCCCTTCTCGGCATACGCGCGCGCCTGCTCGATGCGCAGCCGCCCGAGCGGGCGTCCGTCGGGGATGCCGCCCAGCACGGCGCGACTCACGTGCTCGGGTGCGTCGACGGCGAGCTGCCAGCCGACACGGGCACCGAGCGAGTAGCCGACGTAGCGGACGTCGTCGACGAGATACGTGTCGAGCACGGCGATGAGGTCGCCGACGAAGGCGCTCATGGAGTAGGCGACGGGGTCATCGGGCTTGTCGCTCGCGCCGTGGCCGCGCTGATCGACGCCGATGACGCGATATCCGGCGGCGGTGAGCATGCGCACCCAGCCGGTCTCGACCCAGTTGTCGCGGCAGCTCGACGCGAAGCCGTGGACGCACAGCACGGTGTCGGCGTCGGGATCGCCCCAGGCGTACGTCGCGAGCTGGTACCCCTCGGCAGACATGATGTAGCTCGGCGGCGGCATCTCGGTGCGCAGGATCGGGGCGGCGGCATCCATATCGCCATTCTGCTCCCGCGCCCGCGTCCTCAGCCGCACCAGAGCGCCCGAGAGGAGTTCCCAGTCCTTTCCCCCCGGGCGGAAAGGCCGGACAGGTTACCTCGCGCCGCGCGGGATATCAACCGGGCTGAGGGTACGGACGTGCTCCGCATACGTTCGCCTCATGAGCACCGACAACCGCGACTACCGCACGACGGACCCGCGGAGGACCGACGCGGACCTGGATCGTGATCGCGATCTCACCCGCGACCCCGATGCCGACCGCACCCGTCCCCTCGACACGGATCCCCGCACCGACACCGCCCGCGACGCCGACGTGGTGCGCGATCGCGACGGCGACGGCGTACCGGACGCCCAGGAGGCGCGTCGCGCCCGTGATGTCGACAGCGCCACCGACACACGCGAGGCGTCGCTGCGCGAGGTCGTCGTCGCTCGCGAGCGCGAGCGCTTCGGAGGGATCAAGTTCGGCAGCGCCTTCTTCGGCTGGCTCACGGCACTGGGTGCACTCGTGGCGCTGACGGCCGTGGTCGCCGCGATCGGCGCTGCCACCGGACTCACCTCGCCTCAGGCGGTCGACGACGCCGCCGAAGCCGCGACCGGGAACGTGGGCGCGGCGACCATCATCGGAGCGATCGCCATCGCGATCGTGCTGTTCATCGCCTACTTCGCCGGAGGTTACGTCGCCGGCCGCATGGCGCGGTTCAGCGGCGCCAAGCAGGGCTTCGCAGTGTGGCTGTGGGCGATCCTCATCGCGATCGTCGTCGCGGTGATCACTCTGATCGCCGGCAGCCAGTGGGACATCCTCGCGAACGTCGACATCTTCCCGCGCATCCCGGTGACCGCCGACACGGCGACCCTCACCGGCATCCTCACCGCCATCGGCGCCGCCGTGATCACGCTCGTCGCCGCGGTCCTGGGCGGAATGGCGGGCATGAGCTACCACCGCCGCGTCGACCGCGTCGGACTGGACGGTGTGGGCCGTGTCGACCGCGCCCGCTCTTGAGCCTCGCCCTATGAAAGCCAACGAAGAGAAGGGGATCCGCCATGGGTCTGGATGACGACATCAAGCACAATGCCGAAGACGTGAAGGGCAAGGTGAAGGAGAAGGTCGGCGACGCGACCGACAACGAGAGGCTGCAGGCCGAAGGCGTGGCGGATCAAGCCAGCGCCAAGATGAAGAAGGCCGGCGACGACATCAAGGACGCGGTCACCGACGACCGCTGATCTGCCGACGACGATGCCCCGGGAGCCCTGCGGCCCCGGGGCATCGTCGTGCGTCGGCGGCGGGGCACAATGGCACCGTGCCCATTCTGAACAAGGACATGGTCCTCTGCATCTCCCTTGCCGCACGCCCCTCCAACATCGGCACGAGATTCCACAACTTCCTCTACGACGAGCTCGGGCTGAACTTCATCTACAAGGCGTTCACGACGAACGACATCGAGGCCGCGATCGGCGGGGTGCGGGCGCTCGGCATCCGCGGGTGCTCGGTGTCGATGCCGTTCAAAGAGGCCGTGATCCCGCTCGTCGACGAGATCGAGCCGTCCGCCGCGGCGATCGAGTCCGTGAACACGATCGTCAACGAGGGCGGTCGCCTCGTCGCGTCGAACACCGACTACGAGGCGGTGGCAGAGCTGCTCGAGCGGCATGCCGTCGACCCCTCGCTCCCCGTGCTGGTGCGCGGATCAGGTGGCATGGGCAAGGCGGTCGTCGCGGCGTTCCGCGGCGCGGGCTTCGACGACGTCACCGTGGTCGCGCGCAACGCCGCGGCGGGCGCGCAGATCGCCGAGAAGTACGGCTACCGCAGCACCACGACCGATCCGGCGCCCGGGCACGCGGTGCTGGTCAACGTCACCCCGCTGGGCATGGCCGGGCCCGACGCCGACGTCCTGTCGTTCTCACAGGCGCACCTCGACGCGGCGCAGGCCGTGTTCGACGTCGTCGCCTACCCCGCCGAGACCCCGCTGATCCGGGCGGCGCGGAGCGGCGGCATGCCGGTCATCACGGGTGCCGAGGTGATCGCATTGCAGGCGGCCCGGCAGTTCGAGCGGTACACCGGCGTCACGCCGACGCTCGACCAGGTCCAGCGCGCCTCGGAGTTCTCGCGACAGTGAGCCTGCCCGCTTTCGACGGCGAACCAGAGGACTTCCGCCGAGACCGAGGGTGAGGTCCCCGGTCTCGGCGGACTCGCCGTGTCTCGGTGGCCCAGGGCCGTGTCAGGGCACGCGGTAGCCCGCGGCCCGGAACAGCTCGTACCACTCGGCGCGGGTGAGCGGGATCTCGGACCCCTCAGCGGCACCGCTCACGCGCTCGGGGCTCGTCGTTCCGAGCACCACCTGCATGCGCGCCGGGTGGCGCGTGATCCACGCCACCGCGATCGCGATCGGCGGCACGTCGTACTTCCGCGCGAGACGGTCGATCGCCGCATTGAGCTCGGGGTAGTCGGGCGAGTCGAGGAACACGCCGGTGAAGAAGCCCGCCTGGAACGGCGACCAGGCCTGCACCGCGATGTCGTGCAGGCGGCAGTAGTCGATGATCCCGCCGCCGTCGAGCGTGAGGGACTGCTCCTCACCGTGCATGTTCGCGGCGACGCCCTGCGCGATGGTCGGAGCGTGGGTGATCGACAGCTGGATCTGGTTCGCGACGATGGGCTGGCGTACCGACTTCTTCAGCAGATCGATCTGGCGCGGGGTGTGGTTCGAGACGCCGAACGCCCGCACCTTGCCCGCCGCCTCGAGCTCGTCGAACGCCCGCGCGACCTCGTCGGGCTCGACCAGGGCGTCGGGCCGGTGCAGCAGCAGGACGTCGATGTAGTCGGTGTCGAGCGCACGCAGCGACCCCTCCACCGACTCGACGATGTGCTCGTACGAGAAGTCGAAGTACGGCCCGTCGCCGACGATGCCGGCCTTGGTCTGGATGGTGATCTGCGCGCGCTCGGAGGACGAGAGTCGCATCGCCTCGGCGAAGCGGAGCTCACAGCCGTGCAGAGAGCTGCCGTAGATGTCGGCGTGGTCGAAGAAGTCGATGCCCGCGTCGCGCGCGGTGCGGATCAGCGTGCGCACGGCGTCGTCGTCGAGGTCCTGGATGCGCATGAGGCCGAGCACCACGTTGGGTGCCGGACGCTCGACGCCGGTGAGTTCGATGGTCTTCATTGGTCCGCTCTCGGGTCGGGTCGGTACTGCAGGGTCCACGTTAGGCACCGCCCACAAAGAAGTCCAACAACTTTATATTCTGCGATTGAGAATCGAAGCGAATGGATACGCCATGGAGCACCGCCAGCTGGAGTACTTGGTCACCCTCACTGAGGAGCGGCATTTCACCCGCGCCGCAGAGCGATGCCGCGTCTCTCAGTCCGGGCTGTCGGCGGCGATCCGCCGGCTCGAGCAGGAGCTCGACGCGAAGCTCTTCGAGAGGACCACGCGCTCTGTCGAGCCGACGCCGGCCGCGCTCGCGCTCCTGCCGCACGCCCGCGAGATCCTCGCCCAGACGGCCGCGGGACGGGATGCCGTCGTCCGCGCGTCGCACCAGCTCGCCGGCTCGCTGCGCATCGGCGCCGAGCAGTGCCTGGGGGCACTCGACGTGAACCTGCTCCTCGAGCGGTTCCACCGCCGCCACCCCGCCGTCGACATCCAGTTCGTGCAGGCGGGATCGCATCAGCTGGTCGACCATGTCGCGGCCGGCGAGCTGGACGTCGCCTTCGTCGCCAGCGCGGACCCCACGCCGGTGCCGGCCGTGGCGGAGCTCGCGCGGATCCCCCTCGTGCTCATCGTCCCGCCCGCCCACCCGCTGGCCGAGCGTCCGGTGTCGCGGTGGAGGGACCTCCGCGACGCCGACTTCGTGGACTTCCGGCCGGCGTGGGCGCTGCGCACGATCAACGACGACGCGTTCCAGCGGCACGGCGTCGAGCGGCGGGTGCGCTGCAGCGTCGACGACGTGCACACGCTGCTCGACCTCGTCGTGCGCGGGCTCGGCGTCGCGATCGTGCCGCAGCACGTCGCGAACAAGCCCCAGGCGAAGGGCCTGGTCGCCCTGCCGGTCCCCTCCGGCGCGCCGGAGTGGATCGTGTCGACCCTCATCGCGGGCACCGCGTCGCTGGCACCCCGCCTGCTCGAGATCCTCGACGAGGAGCGTGCAGAAGCCGAGGCCGCATGACCGTCGTACTGGTCGATGGTGAGAGCGATCGGATCATTCTCATCCGTCGTCCGTTCGTGTGTGAGACCGTTCTCACGCGCCGCTTGCCACCCGTTCACCGGGCCGTCGCGGAGTGGTCGGCGATCGGTCAGCATACGGCCGAGCGGCCCCGGTTGCGTCGAGGGCATGAGTCGAATCCCCACACGACGCGTCCTGCCGCGCCTTCTCGCCGCGGCAGCAGCGACGGCCACCGCCGTCGCCCTCCTCCCCACCTCCGCCGCCTTCGCCCAGCCGGTCGCCACCGCGTCCGGTGACTCGCAGTCGCCGTACGTGCAGACGCACGTGCCGACGCTCGTCGCACGGGCCACTCTGTCGGCCGACCACCTCGAACCGGGCCCGGCGTCGGGCGCCCTGGCCAGCTCCGCCAACGGCCGCACCGGCCCGTGGCCTGGGCAGGTCATCCCCGGCTTCTCTGCCGCGATCGACAACGGCGACGGCACGTTCTGGGCTCAGCCCGACAATGGCTTCGGCGCCAAGGGCAACTCGGCTGACTTCCTGCTGCGCAACTACCTCGTGCGTCCCGCGTGGCAGACGGCCACCGGGGGCGCGGGCGAGATCCAGATCGAGCGGTTCGTGTCGTACAACGACCGCAACCACGTGCTCGACTTCCCGATCGTGAACGACGGCACCGCCGAGCGCCTCCTCACCGGCGCCGACTTCGACATCGAGTCCGTCGTCAGGGCCAAGGACGGCACCTTCTGGGTCGGCGAGGAGTTCGGCCCGTTCCTGCTGCACTTCGACGCCGAGGGCACGCTGCTCGAGAAGCCCTACGCGCTCGACGGCGCGAAGTCTCCGCAGAACCCGTACCTGCAGTCCGGCGAGACGCCGCGCGTGCGCGCCAGCCGTGGCTTCGAGGCCCTCGCCGCCTCGGTGAACGGGCGCTACCTCTACCCGGTGGTCGAGGGCTCGTACGCAGACGACAGCGACCTGCGCCGCCGCGAGATCCTCGAGTTCGACACACGCGCCGGCGCCTACACCGGCCGCACGTGGAGCTACCAGACCGACCAGGAGCCGAACGTCATCGGCGATGCCTTCACCGTGAAGAACGACGTTCTCCTGCTCATCGAGCGCGACGACTTCGAGGGCGAGCAGGCCGTCACCAAGCGGGTCTACCAGGTCGACCTGCGGCGCACCGACGCCGAGGGCTACCTCGAGAAGACTCTCGTGCTCGACGCGCTGCGCATCGCCAACCCGCACGGTATCGGCGCAGGCGACGGATACGGCACCGGCGAGATCTACTCGCTGCCCGTGCAGTCGTTCGAGACCGTCGTGCAGCTGAAGGACGGCAGCCTGCTCATCGGGAACGACAACAACTACCCCGGCAACGATGCGCGCATCCCCGGTACCCCCGACGACACCGAGTTCGCGATCATCGACCTCGACAAGACGAAGATCGAGCCGTCGACGGTCAGCCTCATCGGTCACCGCGGTGCCAGCGGCTCGCGCCCGGAGCACACCCTCGCGGCGTACGAGACGGCGATCGTCCAGTGCGCCGACTACATCGAGCCGGACGTCGTCTCCACGAAGGACGGCGTGCTGGTCGCGCGTCACGAGAACGAGATCGGCGGGACGACGGATGTCGCGTCACACCCCGAGTTCGCCGCCCGCAAGACCACGAAGCTCATCGACGGCGTCTCGGTGACGGGCTGGTTCACGGAGGACTTCACCTTCGCCGAGCTGCGCACCCTCCGCGCGAAGGAGCGCCTGCCCCAGACGCGTCCCGCGAACACCGCGTTCGACGGGCTCTACGTCATCCCGACGCTCGACGAGGTCATGGACCTCGCTCGCCACTCGGTGAGCTGCGACGGCCGGCCCGTCGGCGTGTACCCCGAGACGAAGCATCCGTCGTACTTCGACTCGATCGGGCTGTCGCTGGAGGAGCCGCTCGTGGCGGCCCTGAAGGCGAACGGACTCGACCGCGCGAACGCGCCGGTGATCCTGCAGAGCTTCGAGACCGCGAACCTGCGCGACCTCGACGGGATGACCGACGTCACGCTCGCCCAGCTCGTGAACGGGTCGGGGCGCCCGTACGACTTCACGCTCGCGGGCGACGCGCGCACCTACAAGGATCTGGTGACTCCGGCCGGCCTCGCCGAGATCGCGACCTACGCCGACGGCGTGGGCCTCGAGAAGTCCGTCATGATCCCGCGCACGGCCGACGGCCGCCTCGGCACGCCCACCGCGGTCATCGCCGACGCGCACGCCGCGGGGCTCACGGTGCACGGCTGGACGTTCCGGGCCGAGAACCAGTTCCTGCCCGCCGACTTCCGCTCCAGCGCCGACCCCGCCGCCTACGGCGACCTGGACGGTGAGATCCGCGCGTTCGTCGCCGCCGGCATGGACGGCGTCTTCAGCGACCACCCCGGCATCGCCGCGGTGACCATCGACACGGTGACGCTCGCGGGCTGAGCCGTACGGCACCGCCTCCTCGGGCGGGGGATGCTGCGGCGTCCCCCGCCCTTCGCGCGGGTCAGCGCACGCGGCGGCCGTGCGCGAGGTCGATGAGGCGCGAGAGCACGTCGCCGGCGCGCAGGCCGTTGTGCTCGTGCTCGCTCGTGATCCACGGGGTCACGCCCGGCAGGAGCCGTGCCGTCTGCATCGAGAACTCGAACGGCACATAGACGTCGTTGACGTACACCGCGGCGGCGCCGCGCACGCCGGACGCGGCGAGCGCGTCGGCGTCGTAGAGCGACGGCCACTCGAACTCGGCGAGCGCGAGCGTCACATCGCGCCACGGCTGGAACCCGGGCACCGTGTCGAGCCACTCCCGGCGCACGTGCTCGCCCGTGAAGAGCGTCGGGTCTTCGCGGAAGTCGGCCGGTTCGGTGCGCTCGGCCGACCACCGCGTGGCGTGGCCGTCGGCATAGCTGGACTCGTGGAACACGTAATACAGCGGGTTGCGGGCACTGAACGGCATCGCCGCGGCGAGGTCGTGGCGGAAGGCGTTCGATCGCGGATCGCGTTCGAGCAGACCCCACAGCGTCTGCCAGCCGTCGTTGAGGCCGAGCGCCGAACCCACCGAGCGCACACGCGAGACCGAGGCGACCTCGCCGCCGGGCAGCACGAGCTCGCCGTCGACCGCGAGGTCGATCACGCGCCGCATCGCGTCGCGATGAGCAGGGAAGCGGCGGTAGTACTTCTCCGACTCGTCGCGCATCTTGTCGTACGTCACGGCGTAGACGTCGTCGGGGTGGCGGCCCACGGCACTCAGACCGCCGGTGATGTAGACGTGCTCGAGGGACGCGGCATCGGTCGAGAGATACGCCAGGGTGGTGAACCCGCCGAAGGACTGGCCCAGCACGCTCCACCGCTCGGCGCCCAGGTGCTGGCGCACCGCCTCGCAGTCGCGCACGATCGCGTCGGCGCGCAGATGCGTGATGTACTCGGCGAGCGCGGACGCGTCGCGCTCGAGGTCGTCGTCGCCGACGGGCGTCGAAAGCCCTGTGCCGCGCTGGTCGAGCAGCACGACCCGGTAGTGCTCGAGCGCCGCGTCGAGCCACGACGGCCCCGACGGCGAGTGGAAGGCGCGCGGCGCCTCGTGACCCGGTCCGCCCTGCAGGAACACCAGATACGGCAGCCTCTCGCCGCCCTCCCGCGTGACGACCGCCGCGTGGACGTCGATCGTACGGGCGTCTGCCGGATCACCCCACACCAGGGGCACCGTGAGGACGTGGTCGTCGATGGTCAGATCCTGCATGCGGCGCGTCGTCACGGACATGGCAACGAGCCTAGGCTCCGCCGCCGACGTCGATCGTGGAACGGACGGTGACCGTGAAGTCGTCGACGTTGCGCAGATGGGAACGGATGCTGGATTCCGCCGCAGTGGCGAGGAACGAGGCATCCGTCCCCCGAGCGGCGATGACGATCGCGTCGCCCTGGAGCCGGTGTCCGACCCAGCGAAGGCGGACGCGGTCGATGCGCTCGACCCCGTCGACGTGCTCGATCGCGTGCTCGGCGCGGTCGACGAGCTCGGGTTCGACGCCGTCGAGGAGCCGGCGGCCGACGCTGCGCACCGTGCCGATGAGCAGCACGAAGATCGCGGCCGCGATGAGGAGCCCGACGATGGGGTCGGCGAGCGGGAAGCCGAGGAGGACGCCGAGGCCCCCGAGCACGACCGCGAGCGAGGTGAAGCCGTCGGTGCGGGCGTGGACGCCGTCGGCGACGAGGGCGGCCGACCCGATGCGCTTGCCCACCCGGATGCGATAGATCGCGACCACCTCGTTGCCGGCGAATCCGATGACGCCCGCGGCGATCACCCATCCGAGGTTGTCGAGAGGCTGCGGGTGCAGGATGCGGTCGATCGCCTGCCATGCCGCCACGACGGCCGACAGAGCGACGACGAACACGATGAACAGTCCTGCGAGGTCTTCCGCCCGGCCGAGCCCGTACGTGTACCGGCGGGAGGCCGCGCGGCGGCCGAGCACGAACGCGATCCACAGCGGCACGGCCGTGAGGGCGTCGGAGAGGTTGTGCACCGTGTCGGCGAGGAGGGCGACCGAGCCGCTGAACGCCACGACGATCGCCTGCACGACCGTCGTCGCGAGCAGGATGACGAGGCTGATCTTCAGGGCGCGGACGCCGGCGGAGTGCGCCTCCATCGCGTCGTCGATCGAGTCGGCGGCGTCGTGGGAGTGCGGCACGAACAGCTCGTGCAGCACGCCGCGGAACCCGCCCGCGTGGGAGTGGTCGTGACCATGGTCATGGGCGCTGTGGTCGTGGCCATGGGCGCTGTGATCGTGGCGGCCGTGATCGTGGGAGTGGTCGTGAGCGCCGTGAGAGTGGTCGGGGTCGGCATGGTGCCCGGCGGTCTTCGCGCTCATTCGGTGGCCGTCTCGGCGTGGTGGTGGCGGGGGGTACCGCCCAGCGAGTGCTCGGCCTGGTAGATCGCGTCGGCGACCAGGCGCGAGGCATGCTCGTTCTCGAGCCGGTAGAACACCCGCTGCCCCTCCTGGCGGGTCGAGACGATGCGTGCGAGCCGGAGCTTGGCGAGATGCTGCGACACGGCCGCCGGGGACTTGTCGACGATGTCGGCGAGGTGATTCACCGAGAGCTCCCCCGCGTCCTGCAGCGCGAGGACGATCCGCACCCGGGTGGCGTCGGCGAGCATCGCGAAGACCTCGACCGCGAGTTCGACGAACGGACTGTCGACCGCGTACCCGGATCCCTGCTTATCTGCACTCATACGCAGATACTAGGACATCGAGGTCGCAGGGGAGCGCCGGAGGTGACCGCCCCCGCTTCGACTCAGCCTCGCGTGCGGCTCTTGTCGCGGGACGGCACGAACCGGAACCGCCGCGGCCGCCGGGTCGCGCCCTGGGCGACGGGCGGCAGCACGATCGGCTGCGTGACGATCGCGTCGACGACCATCGAGCCGTCGGTCGGGCCGATGACCGCGATGGGCGTGGTGGGCGTCGCGACCATGGGGATGACCGGCTGCCGGGCGAGCTGACGGTGCGCGTGGACGTACGCGGGCACGAGCACGACCACCGCGCCGAGCCACGCGAGCGGGTTGCTCGCGGCGACGCCGATGAAGCCGAAGATGCTGCCCAGCACGACGGCCGCGCCGACGCGCATGACGAGCTCGATCACCCCGGTCACGGTGGGGATGAGGGTGTGGCCCAGCCCCTGCAGCGCGCCGCGGAGCACGAACAGGATGCCGAGGATCCAGTAGGTCGCGCCGTTGATGGCCAGCATCTGCGCGGCGAGGTCCCCGACCTCTGCCGAGCCTTCGTCGATGAAGAGGCGCACCGTCATCGCACCGAAGGCGATGAGCACGGCACCGAGCACGATGGCGGCGCCCACCGACATCCACGTCGCCTCGATCACGCCGCGGCGGATGCGGTCGGGCCGGCCGCCGCCGTGGTTCTGTGCGACGAACATCGACACGGCGAGGCCGAGCGACTGCAGGAGGGCGACGGCGAGGCCGTCGACCCGGGATGCCGCGGTGTACGCGGCGACCGCGTCCGCGCCGAGCTCGTTCAGCGCGACCTGCACCGAGAGGGTTCCGATCGCGATGATCGAGGCCTGGAAGCCCATCGGCAGACCGAGGCGGAGGTGCTCCGCGAGCTCGGCCCGGCTGACACGCCAGTCGCTGCGGCGGACGTGGAGCACCGGCATCCGTCGTCGTACGAACTCGAGGCAGAGCAGCACCGAGATCGCCTGCGACACCACCGTCGCGAGCGCCGCCCCGCCCACGCCCCAGCCGAGCGGGCCGACCATGACGATGACCAGCGCGACGTTGAGGACGCACGCGAGCGTGAGGAAGACGAGCGGCGTGCGCGAGTCGCCGATGGCGCGGATGATCGCCGACAGGTAGTTGAAGAACATCATCGCGCCGGCGCCGAGGAAGCTGATCTGGGCGAAGACGATGGCGTCGTCCATGAGTTCGGCGGGCGTCCGCAGCAGCTCGAGCAGGGGTGCCGTCAGCAGCGGTGCGCCGACGGTGAGCAGGAGGGTGCAGATGCCGGTGAGGATCGTGCCCGCCGCGACGGAACGGCGCACCGCCGCGTGGTCGCGCGCCCCGAACGCCTGCGCCGTGGGGATCGCGAAGCCCGAGGTGAGACCCCACGCGAACCCGAGCAGCAGGAACAGCATGCTGCCCGTCGCTCCCACCGCGGCCAGCGCGTCGACGCCGAGCTGGCGCCCCACGACGACGGCGTCGACGAAGTGGTACAGCTGCTGCACCACGTTGCCGATCAGCAGCGGGACGGAGAACAGGAGGATGACGCGCCAGGGGCGGCCCGTCGTCAGGGCGGTGGTCATGAAGGCGGCTCTTGAACGAGAAGACGAGGAGGGGGACGGATGCCGCGCCCGCAGGCGACGGAGAGGTGCCGAGTGGCAGCGACCAGTGTATCGAATCGATTCGGAAGCGCCCACCCGCGGCTCAGGTTCTTGCGCAACCGTACTCACGATGACCGGCCCATCCACCGAGCCCGCCCTGCTCGCCGGCTACGGCCCGGCTGCCGCCGCCCGGTATGGCGGTGCGATGTCGACCACACGATTCCCGCCGCCGAAGGCGGACCCACGCACCACGCGAACCTCGCGCACCTGTGCCGACGCCATCACACCCTGAAGGGCGTCACGGCGTGGTCGGTCGAGCAGGTCTCGCCCGGCGTGCTGATCTGGACCAGCCCGACAGGGCGAAGGCACACCGACCGACCCGCGCCGACCGTGAGATTCACCTCCGACGAGACCGCAACACACCTGCGCGCGATGATGCGCGAACCCTGGCTCCTCCCTGCTGACGACCCACCCGGATCCCCCGAGGCGCCACCCTTCTGACGCGGATGCCCCGTGTGTCGGCGCGTCTGTTCACCTCACCGACCTGAGCCGACGCGACTCATCCGCTTCCTGTGGGATCGGGCGCGCGCGATCCCCTGAGGACGCGCTTCGCCTGGGCTCCCGGCCGACCTCTGTGATCGCCTGCCGGCGAAACGGCACTCGACGGCGCAGCCCGGTGACCAGCACACCTCCGACCAGGAGCATGCCGCCGATGATCTCGGCGGGGGTGGGGATCTGGCCCAGCAGCAGCGCGGCCGATGCCATCGCGACCACGGGCGCGAGCAGCACCCACGGCACGACGGCCGCGGAGGGATTGCGGGCCAGCAGGCCGTTCCAGATCGAGTAGCCGATGATCGTGCACAGCACCGCGGTGTAGAGCGTCGACAGCAAGGACTGCCAGCCGAATGCGGCGATGCCCGACGCGATGGCCTCCGGCCCCTCGACGACGAACGACAGCATCAGGGCGGGGACGGGCACCACGAGCGCCGACCACACGGTGAGCGACAGCGACCCGAGCCGCCCGGGCCCGCTGACCACCCCGGCGCGGCGGGAGATCACGTTCCCGATCCCCCACGAGAATGCCGCGGCGAGAGCCAGCGCCACAGCGAGCGCGGGAGCGTCACCACCGCGACCGGCCGCCACGATCGCCAGCCCGATGATGCCCAGTCCGATCCCCGCGATCTGCGGCACGGTCGGGCGCTCGCGCAGCACGGCGGCGGCGATGAGGATCGTGAACACCGCCTGCGCTTGCAGCACCAGGGCGGCGAGCCCCGGCTGCAACCCCAGTGCCATCGACGTGTACAAGAGTCCGAACTGCCCGAGGCTCATGAACAGCCCCACGCCGATGACCGTGCGCCACGAGGTGCGGGGCCGCGGGACGACGAAGACCGCGAGCGCGACCACCAGGAAACGGATCGCGACGAACAGCAGGGGCGGCACGCCTGTCATCCCCCAGTCGATCACGACGAAGTTGAATCCCCAGAACGATGCGACGATCGCCGCCAGCACCATGTCGCGTCTCTTCACGACTTCTACTTCACGCCACCAGTGGATGAAGCACCAGCGATGCTTTTATCATGAATCGATGTAGCGTTGCTTCATGATCGATCTTGAAGCCGTCGTCTCGCTTCGCGCGGTCGCCACGCAGGGCAGCGTGGTCGCCGCGGCGACGAGCCTGGGCTACACCCCGTCCGCGGTGTCGCAGCAGGTCAAGCGACTCGAGCGCGAGACCGGTATCGCCCTCCTCGAACGTGCGGGACGCGGAGTGATCCTCACGGAAGCGGGGACGCGTCTCGTCGTCGCGTCGACGCCGATCCTCGCCGACCTCGAACGGCTCCGCGCCGATCTCCAGCTCACCGCAGGGCCGGACGATCAGGTGATGGGCGAGATCAGGCTCGCCGCGTTCTCGACCGTCGTGCGCGGACTGGTCATCCCGGTCCTCGGCGACCTCGCGGCGCAGCATCCCGATCTCTCCGTACCCCTCCGCGAGAGCGAGCCGTGGGAGACGATCGCGCTCGTCGCGTCGGGCCAGCGCGACCTGGGCATCGTGCACCGCTGGGGCGGGGTGGCCCTGGCGATGCCCGATCACCTCGTGTCGACGCCGCTGTTCACGGATGTCGCCGACGTCATCCTGCATCGCGACCACCCGCTCGCCGGCCGCACGGTGCTGCACCCCGACGAGCTGGCGGGGGAGACGTGGGTCGCGACGTTCGAGGCGACGATCTGCCGCCAGTGGCTGCGGCGGCTCTTCGACGGCGTCCCCAATGCCCCGCGCATCGTGCACGAGTCGATGGAGTTCCAGAACCACCTCGAACTGGCGCGCGCGGGCCGCGCGGTGGCACTGGTGCCACGGCTCGGCCGCGGCGACCTCGGGCCCGACCTGGTCGCGATCCCGACCGTCGAACCGGCGTCGACGCGCGACGTCCTCGCCGTGCATCGCCGCACCCAGGAGGATTCCCCCGCCCTGCGCGCCACGCTCGACGCGTTCGTGGAGCACGCGCGCTCCCTGTGACCGCGGGTGGCTCAGCTCGCGGCCACGCGCTCGGAGCGCAGGGGCGAGAACCACGCCAGCAGCGCCGCGATCGCGAAGATCACGGCGACGGCGAGGAGTGTCCAGCGGTCGCCGACGAGCGCGATCGCGGCGCCGCCGGCGAACGCTCCGACCGCCGCCGCGGTGCGATTGGCTGAGCGGATGTTCGCATTCACGCGGCCGAGCAGGCGGTCGGGGGTGACCGTCTGTCGCAGGGCCATCTCGTTGGCGTTCTCGACACCGCCCGCGAGCCCGTGGAGCGCGAGCGCGACGAAGAGGAGCGCGGGTCCGGCGGGGACCCAGGCCGCCACCGCGGCGAGCGCCCACGCGATCGGGTACATCGCCCGCGCCACGATGATGGTCGGGCCGATGCCCAGCCACTCGCCGGTCCGAGCCGCGAACGTCGCCCCGACCAGCGCACACGATCCCGCCACCGCGAGCAGCAGGCCGAACGTGAACGCCGTGAACCCCAGCGAGCGCAGCGCCAGCAGCGACAGCACCGTGAGCGCCAGGCCGTTGGCGAAGAACCACACGTGCGTGGACACGGCGAGCGGGCCGAGGGTGCGGTGCGCGTACGCCCACCGGAGGCCCTCGCGGATCTCGCGGCCGAGATGCCGGTCGCGCCGCCGCTCGCGGGTCTCCTCGACGCGGATGCTCGCATTCAGCGCGGCGTCAACGATGTAGCTGATCGCGTCGACGAGCAGCGCGATCGGCGCACCGAGCAGCGCCACGAGGCCACCGCCGAGGGCCGGACCGAGCGTCTGGGCCGCGGCATCCGTCTGATCCAGTCGCGCGTTCGCGACGACGAGCCGGGAGCGGGGCACGAGCCGGGGGAGGAAGGACTGCGTCGCCGCGAAGCCGAAGACGGAGAACGCACCGAAGAGCAGCAGCAGCACGACGAGCATCCAGATCTGGAGCGCGCCGACGAGCCACAGCACGGGGATCGCGCCGAGCGACACGGCCCGCCCCACGCTCGCCCATACGAGGATGGGCCGGCGACGCCAGCGGTCGGTGTACGCGCCGGCGAAGAGCCCGAGCACGGCGTACGGCACGAACTGCGCCGCGCCGACGATGCCGACCTCGAACGGCGTCGCGTGCAGCAGCTGCACCACGAGCACCGGCATCGCGACGGCGGTGACCGCCGTGCCGAACGAGCTGACGGCCGCCGCGGTCCAGAAGCGGGCGAACGACGACCGGGGTGGCGGCTCGCGGCCGCCCTCCACCGGATCGCTCACGACCGCCGCTCCGGCGAGGTCATCCCCATCCACCACGTCCTCATCATGCCCCGGGCGCGCCGTCGAGCATCGTCGTCGAGTCCTGGACCCATCGCGGAATCGGGGGCGGTCTGACATGATTTCTCCCACCGCAGATTGGAAGCTGTCGTGAAGCAGCCATCAGAGGGTTCTTCACCGGTCGCGCCGATACCCCGCTACCGGCGGACGTTCGCGGGGGTTGTCGGGGGTCTCGTCGGCCTGCTCGCGCTCAGCGTCATCGCGGGGGTGCTGGTGGTCGCGCCGCTCGCGCCGGCCATCGCGATCAGCGGGCACGCGGCCAGCAGCGCGGTGTCGCTGTTCGACCACATGCCGAGCTACCTCGAGATCGACCGCCTGATGCTGCCGACGACGATCTACGCCCGTGACCCGTCGACCGGGCAAGACGTCGAACTGACGTCGTTCTACGACCAGAACCGCGAGCCCGTCGCGTTCGACCAGGTGTCGCTCGTCATGTACGACGCGATCCTCGCCTCCGAGGACCCGCGGTACTACGAGCACGGTGGCGTCGACATCCTCGGCACCACACGCGCCCTGATCAAGAACGCACAGGGCGGTCAGACGCAGGGCGGTTCCTCGATCAGTCAGCAGTACGTGAAGAACGTGCTGGTCCAGCGCTGCGAACGCGACGCGGAGACGGTGTACGAGACGAACGAGGCGGGTGAGATCGTCGTCGACGAGAACGGCTCCTCCGTCGTGAAGATGAGTCGCGACCAGGTGCTGCAGCAGTGCTGGCTCGACGCCACACAGGCGGACGGCGCAGCGGGCTACGAACGCAAGCTGCAGGAGATCCGCTACGCCGTGCAGCTCGAGCAGAAGTACTCCAAGAACGACATCCTGCTGGGCTATCTCAACATCGCCAACTTCGGCGGCACGACCTACGGCATCGAGGCGGCCGCGCGCTACTACTTCAGCACCACGGCCGCCCAGCTCACGCTGACGCAGGCGGCGACCCTCGCCGGCATCGTGCAGAACCCCAACACGTTCCGGATCGACCGGGCACAGGGATCGATCTTCGGGGGCGACGGCACCAGGTACAACAAGGCCGCCGACGGTTCGGTGGACGACGTGACCCCCGGCACCCTGGCGGGCCTGGACACCCTCCTCGCCGACGGCGCGATCACTGCGGAGCAGTACCTCGCGGCCGGAGACGCCTACAGTGCGACCAAGGGGCGGCAGCTCTACGTGCTCGACCGGATGCGCGAGGACGGCCGCATCACCGCCGATCAGTACGTCGCCGCGGCGATCGAGCCGATCACCCCCGCGCTGCAGATGCCGCCCACCCGGTGCGGATCCAGCGCGGCCCCCTTCTTCTGCCAGTACGTGGTGAACACCGTGCAATCGGACCCGGACTACGCGAGCGCATTCGGCGCGACGCCGGAGGACCGGCAGAAGTCGCTGACACGCGAGGGCCTGAACATCTACACGACCCTGGACTGGAACCTGCAGAACGCGTCGCAGGACGCCATGCACCGGTACGCGCCCGAGACCGTGGCAGGAATGTCGTTCGGATCGGCGTCGGTGAGCATCGAGGTCAACACCGGGCGCATCCTCGCGATCAGTCAGAACAACCGGTTCACGGAGGACCGCGACCTCGCCCTGACCGACCCGGTGTACAGCTCGCTCGTCTACGCCGGCGACATGATGCACGGGGTCTCGACGGGATTCCCGACCGGATCGACCTTCAAGCTGTTCACCCTCGTCGACTGGCTCGAGACCGGGCACACGTTGTCCGACACCGTCAACGGCACGTTGCGGGCCATCCCTCGTCTTCGCGACCGCTGCGCGGGCACCTGGGTCAATCGCGAGAACCACGTCGTGCGCAATTTCGGCGGCGCCCCCGGCTACGTGGGAACGCCGATGCAGTTCACGGCGCAGTCCCTCAACAGCGGCTTCCTCGGCATGGCGGAGCAGCTCGACATGTGCGACATCGAGAACGTCGCAGCCCGCATGGGCGTCGCCCGCGGCGACGGCGACCCCGTGGACCTCGACGGCTCTTCTTCGATCATCGGGACCAACAACATCGCACCCGTCGCGATGGCCGGGGCGTTCGCGACCGTCGCGAACAACGGCGTCTACTGCATCCCGCGCGTGATCGAGCGCGTGGTCAACGCCGACGGCACCGAGCTTCCGGTCCCGGGCAACCGGTGCACCCAGGCCATCAGTCCCGAGGTGGCGGCGGCCACGGGGTTCGCACTGCAGGGCGTCATGCGCCCGGGCGGCACCGGGTCAGGCGGCAACCCCAACGACGGCACGCCGGTGCTGGGCAAGACCGGAACGCACGAGAACATCCAGACATGGCTGGTCGAGTCGAGCACACGGGTGACGACGGCCGTGTGGGTCGGGAACACGACCGGCTACGGCGACGTGTTCCGGTCCTTCCACAACGGCCGCGCACTGTCGACGATCCGCCTGCCGATGACCCGCGACATCCAGGCGGCCGCCAACCAGCTCTACGGCGGCGGTGGCTTCCCCGCGCCGCCCGCCGACCTGGTGCGCCGCGCCGCGCCGCCGCCCCGCCCGGCTCCCGCACCCGGCCCGGGCCAGCCCCCGGACGACAGCGGGAACGGAAACGGGAACGGGAACGGGAACGACTGAGCACGGGCAGTGCCGGTGCTCGTGAGCGGGCCTTCGGCCGCAGCATCCATTCTCCCGATCGTGTATCTGGCGAGCACCATCGCGACTCTCGGTGCCTCGGAACATCCGTTTCGCACGTCCGTTTCCTTGGGGAGGAAAGCCCATGTCTCGAACCGCCGGCCGACGCCGCAGCTTCACGAAGCTCGCAGCCGGCCTGACCGCGACCGCGGCGCTCACCGTGACGACACTCGTCGTCAGTGCGCTGCCCGCCGCCGCGTTCAAGCCATACACGCACAACGCCACCGCCGAGAACGCCTACGACGACGTCACCGACGACGGGAAGGTGACCATAGAGGGCACCGACTACACCGTCCGCGGCGACATCGTCACGGCGCTGCGCAACCAGCCGGCCGCGTACAACGCGGGCGTGATCGGTCCCGACGGCTTCCCCGACCTGGCCTACGGCCAGTCGGCGATCCACCCCGACGAGACCGGCAAGTGGCTGCAGCACATCATGACCGCGGCGTGGGACGCGCAGGACGACGCCGGTCGCAGCGCCGCCGAGAAGCAGCAGATCCTCGCCTTCGCGTACGGCTTCATGACGCACGCCGCCGGCGACATGTGGGCGCACACGCTGATCAACCAGGTCGCAGAGGGCGTCTTCCCCGGCGTCGGCGAGATCCTCGATCTCGAAGACCCGACGGCGCTCGAGATCGCCCTGCGCCACGTGATCGCCGAGGGCTACGTCGGCGATGCGACGGCGGACTTCGACGGCAACTCGCTGCGTTCGCAGGTCGCGGGCGAGAACGACGAGACCGGACCCGAGTACAGCAACGACTCCACGCCGGCGTTCGAGTACTCCGCGCCGACCGCGTGGATCTACGACACCCTCGTCGACCCGAACAACCCGCTGCCGGTCGGCACGTGCGGCGACGGTGTCGACGACGACGGCGACGGGACGGCGGATGATGGATGCCCCGGCCTGGCGTACACCGTGGGCGACGAGCCCGAGCCGAACCGTGGCCCGATCATCGACTACTTCATCGATCTGAAGGCCACGCTGCAGGTCGAACGCGCGGCGATGCAGAAGGACCTCGACTACGAGGACTGCAACATCGTCGACTGGGACTGCTACGAAGTGGTCGAGGACGTCACGGTCGACACGGTGCGCGGCGTGACCGTCACGCCGGTCACCGTGCAGGAATGCCGGGCGGAGTACTTCTGCGTCACGAGCCCGATCGACGAGGCCGACGACGCCATCGTCAACCCCGCGATCATCGCCTACCTCGACGCCTGGATCGCCGACATCGACCGGGGCCTGCAGCACTGGCCCGAACTCGGTGAGGCGCTCTCGAAGACGCTCTTCGACGCCGGCACGTTCCGCGACGCGCAGAACTTCCTCTGCGACGGCGACGCCGAAGAAGGGGAGACCGACGAGGTGCTCGACACCGACCGCGCGCAGTGCGAGGACGGCATCGGCATCTTCCAGGTGGCCGGCTACACGCTCGGCGGTCTGAACGACAGCGACAAGCCCGGCTTCATCAACGAGTACCTGCTGTCGATGCTCGGGGCTCCAGACTTCGTCGGCGAGGTCGTCGAGGAGGGCGGCGCGGTCTTCCTGTGGCTGCAGGATCTGCTGCAGTCGGTCATGCCCGACATCGACTTCCTCGACCCGCTCGTCGCCGACGCCAAGGAGCTCGTTCTCGAGCTCGCCTCGGAGGCGCTCGGCTTCGACGTCGAGCTGCTGTCGGACTTCCTCAAGAGCCCGACGCACTGGATGGAGGTCGGCTCGGCCGACGTCGACGTTCCCTTCTCCGACGACGACGTGCACGTGGACCTGTTCGACGACGGCGACCGCGAGTACCTCGACGCCGTCATGGGTCTCGTCGACCCGCTGGTCGGCGACCAGGTCGAGCTGCCGGACGGCACGGTGGTGCCCTCGTCCCGCCTGAAGGACGGCGCCGAGTGGACGCTCGAGGACTTCGAGCCCGCGTACGACGCCGTGCAGATGGCGAAGCTGCTCCACCTCGACGCGAACGGCCTCAACCAGGTCATCGCCGACCACCGCAGCCCCGGCCTGCTGCCGAGCGTGTCGACGGCGATCTACACGGATCCCGCGGGTCGCCCCGCGAACGTCATGATCGACGGTCTCGACGGGCAGCCGTGGCTGCGGAGCATCGACTCCGACCACTCCTGGCGCGCCGACCGGCTGCCGGTCTTCGACTCGCCCGACCCGGGCCACAGTTCGCAGGACGAGCCCCAGTACGCCGGCACCGGCCAGATGCCGCTGTGGGAGTCGTGCGTCGCACGCTCGACGTTCCGCGACGTGTTCCGCGATTGGGAGAACGGCGCCTGGTACCTGCCGGGGAAGAACTTCCCCGACCACGGCGACGCCCCGAGCGCGCCGGCGTGGATCGCCGGGTCGCTCGGCGCGGACTTCCAGATCACCGGTGACGAAGCCGTCGTCTCGGGCGTGCAGTGGGTGGGCGCGGACCACACGTTCACCGTCACCGCCGTCGACGACTCCTTCACGCCGGAGTCGCTGACGACGACGTACGCCGTCCACCCCGCCGGCTCAGCGCCGACGTGGACGACGGTCAACGGCGCGGTCGCCGAGTTCGCCCTTCCGGCGGACGCCGATGAGAACCTGGAGTGGATCATCGAATGGCGGACGTCGAGCGAGTGCGAGACGGTCACCGGAAGCCAGACGGTCCGCGTCGACCGCACGGCGCCGGTCGTCGACCTGAGTCAGCCGGCTGCCACCGGCTACGACACCGACGACTTCGCGAGCGTGCAGTACACGATCACGGATTCGCTGAGCGGCGTCGAGTCGCAGTCCGTGACGTTCGACGGCACCGAGGTGCCGACGGGCCACGTGCTCGACATGTTCACCCTCGACACCGGTGCGCACTCGGCGACGGCGACGGCGACCGACTTCGTCGGCAACACCGGCACGGCCACCCGGACGTTCACGCTGCTGGCCACGACCGAGTCGCTCGGCAACAACCTCACCCGGGCCGTCGCCGAGAAGCTCGTGACAGACCCCCAGGTCGAGAAGGGTCTGCGCGACAAGCTCGACGCGGCGCTCAAGAGCCACGCGACGGGCAAGCACCCGACCGAGGTGAACCAGCTCGGCGCAGTCGTGCAGCAGCTGGAGGGTCAGCGCGGCAAGGGCGTGAATGCGGTGTTCGCACAGCGCATGATCGGCTGGGCGAACGATCTGATCGCGGTCCACTGACCCGCTGATGCGGCGAGGCGGCCGGTCGGGACTTCCCGGCCGGCCGCTTCCACACGTCTACCCGAAATCGCCCGGGGCCATATCGGTGAAGCGCGAGAAGTGGCCCTGGAAGGCGACGGTGATCGTGTCGGTGGGGCCGTTGCGGTGCTTCGCGACGATGAGGTCGGCCTCGCCGGCGCGCGGTGAGTCCTTCTCGTAGGCGGCCTCGCGGTGCAGGAGCACCACCATGTCGGCGTCCTGCTCGATCGAGCCCGACTCACGGAGGTCGCTCAGCGCCGGCTTCTTGTCGGCGCGCTGCTCGGCACCACGGTTCAGCTGCGACAGCGCGATGACCGGCACGCCCAGCTCCTTCGCGAGCAGCTTGAGGGCCCGCGAGAACTCGGAGACCTCCTGCTGACGCGACTCGACGCGCTTGCCCGAGGTCATCAGCTGCAGGTAGTCGATGACGACGAGCTTGAGTCCCGCGCGCTGCTTGAGCCGGCGGCACTTCGCGCGGATCTCGACGAGCGTCATGTTGGGGCTGTCGTCGATGTACAGGGGCGCGTCGTTGATGCGGCCGCGGGTCGCGGCGACGGTGGTCCAGTCGCGTGAGTCGAGCGTGCCCTTGCGCATCGACTGCAGGGGGATCGCACCCTCGGCACTCAGCAGGCGCATTGCGATCTCGCTGCGCCCCATCTCGAGCGAGAAGAAGATCGTCGGCATGTTGGCCTTGATCGCCGCCGAACGTGCGAAGTCGAGCGCGAGCGTCGACTTACCCATCGCGGGTCGGGCCGCGATGATGATCATCTGACCCGGGTGCAGACCGTTGGTCAGCGCGTCGAGACCCGAGAAGCCGGTCGGGATGCCGGTCATCTGGCCGTCGCGACCGCGCGCGGCCTCGATCTCTTCCACCGCGGCATCCACCGCGATCGTGAGCGGCACGTAGTCCTCTGCCTGCTCCGCGCCGGTCACCGAGTAGATCTCGGCCTGCGCGTTGTTGACGAGGTCGAGCGCCTCACCCTGACCCGAGTACCCCATCTGCACGATGCGGGTGCCGGCGTCGACGAGACGACGAAGCAGCGCACGCTCCGACACGATCGAGGCGTAGTAGCCGGCGTTCGCGGCGGTCGGCACGATCGAGGTGAGCGTGTGCAGGTAGTCGGCGCCGCCGGCGCGCTGCAGCTCGCCCGTCTTGATGAGCTCGTCGGTGACGGCGACGACGTCGGTCGGCTCACCGTGCGAATACAGGGTGAGGATCGCCTCGAAGATCAGCTCGTGCTTGGGCACGTAGAAGTCGGTGCCGCGCAGCGTCTCGATGACGTCGGCGACGGCGTCCTTCGACAGCAGCATTCCGCCCAGGGCGCTCTGCTCGGCGAGCAGGTCGTGCGGGGGAGTGCGCTCGAAGTCGCGAGGTCCCCCCATGCGCTCTTCGGAGATGTCGGCGATCGACATAGGCTGCGCGTCCTCCCTACCGTTGTTCACATCATCCGAGCTCTCTCGGCGGTACCGGGACGGCTCGCCGAGTCGGCTCACCAGGGCACGAGCGACCGGCGAGATGCCACGGCATCTCGCCGCCCGCGTGATTGCGTCGTGCGATCGCGGCCGCCGTCGCGTCACCTGACCCAGCACGGAGGCGCGACGCCCGAATGGGCCGCACCCCACGCTAAGGATGGCCCCCGACAGTCGCAACACACCCTGTGGATAACTTTGTGGAGAGTGGGGGAGAAACGCCGTAGCGCCTGTGAACAACCCCTGTGGAGAACCCACCGTCCTTCTGGGGGTTATGTCACCGAAATCGCCGTTGACCAGGGCCCGCCGATTCCACAGCCTGTGGAGAGAGATGTGGTTGAAGTCGGGGTTGAAGGTTTGCTCGCGAACGCCGCCCTGTGCACAATCGCCCGCCGGCCGCGCGGTCTCCGAATGCCGGCCGCCACGAAAGGGACTTCCCGTCCAAAGGGGTCTGGACAGACCGAATCGGCGAGGAGTACCCTCAGGGGTCCAGGCACCCTCACGCACGATCCACCCGGAACGTGCGGCTCTTTCGTCGTGGGAGGTGAACGTGGAGATCGCAACCTCGCAGCTGCCGAGGATCGTGCGGCTGGCCCTCATCGGGGCCGCGACCGCGTTCGCCTGGATCGTCGTCTCGCTGGTCCTCGGCCTCGGCCTCGGACAGGCGCATGCCGACGAGCCTGACGACGCTGGAGCGCTCGGGGGTGCCCTCGGCGCCGTGACCTCACTGGTCGACACGACCGCGTCGACCGTCACTGACACCGTCTCGACCGTCACGACCGGCGTGACCACCGCCGTGAACAACGTGGTCGCCGCCGCTCCCGCTCCCGTGCAGCAGCCCGTGAGCCAGGTCGCGCAGACCGTCGGCGCCGTCGTGACGACGGTGACCCAGCCCGTCTCGGAGGCCGTCTCCGGCGGTGTCGTGAGCGAGATCGCGAAGCCGGTCGTCGACCTCGTCACCGAGGTGCCGATCGTCGGCGGGATCGTCTCCGGCGTCGGCCTCGACGATGCCGTGAGCGACCTCGGCGGCACGGTCGATGCGACCCTGGGCGGTCTCGTCGGCGCCGTCGACGAGACCGGCTCGACGATCGGCCAGCCGCCCGCGACCGACCCGGTTCTCCCCGCGCTTCCCGCGATCCCGCATCTTCCGGACCTCCTCGACAGCCCGGCCGACTCTTCGGCGCCGACCGCGGTCGCACTTCTCGCCGCGCGGACGGATGCTGCCGCCGCCCTCTTCACGACGACAGCGGGTGCGTTCGGCCACTGGGCCGCAGCATCCGTCTCCGAAGCGGCCACGCGCGCCGCCCTCGTCACCTCATCCGCCGCCCTCGCCACCTCCTCCGCCGCGCTCGTCGCAGGCGGCATCCTCGGCTCCGCAGGCGAACTCTGCCTGTCGATCGCTTCCGCGGGACCCGGTGGTGCGGGTCCCGGCGCCTGGGCGCTCGCTGCCCTCCTTCCGCTCGTCGCACACCGTGCCTGGGTGCGCCGAGCAGGACCGCAGGACGAGCACGCGCCGCCGGCGCCCGCCGGCTCCACCGACGTCTCCCCCGACTGATCGGCTCGCCGCCGCTTGTGCTCATCCGAGCGTGAGCGGCAGAGCATCAGCGCGCCCTCCGCGCTGAGCAGCGCGACCCTTCCGCGCTGCGAACCGATCAATCCACAAAGGGGAACAATCATGCGCACTTTCTACAAGCGCGCCCTCTGGGGCACGCTCCTGGCCGGCGGCATCACGCTGCTCGGCGCGACGGTCGCCGACGCGGCCGAGACCACCGGTGACGACGGGCTGCTCTCCGGCAGCCAGGCGATCATCGACGTCAACCTCCCGATCACGGTCAGCGGCACGTCGCTCTCCGTCCTCGGTGACTCCTCCTCGAGCGGCGCGACCACCGCGTCTCCCGCGCCGGCTGCGGCTCCGGCCGCATCGACCGGCGGGTCCGACGGCGTCGGCTCGGGCTCGCAGGCGGTGGTGTCGTTGAACGTCCCGATCACCGTCAGCGGCAACTCGGTCGCAGTCGTCGGCGACAGCTCATCGACGGATGCTGCGACCGCCGCACCCGCACCCGCACCGGCATCCGCGCCGGCCGCCGGAACGTCGGGCGACGACGGCGTGCTCTCGGGCACGCAGGGCCTCGTCTCCGTCGCCGCTCCGGTGACGGTGTCGGGCAACGCGATCTCGGTCGTCGGCGACAGCTCGAGCGAGGGTGCGACCGCCGCGCCCACCTCCGCGTCCACCTCCGCGTCGGGCTCCTCCTCGGGGGCCGATGCGTGGACCGACGGCGGGGACTCGATCCTCGGCGGCACACAGGTCGTCGCGCCCGTCACCGCGCCCGTCACGGTCACGGGCAACGCGATCTCCGTCATCGGCGACAGTTCGTCGACGGATGCAGCCACCACCGCTCCTGCGTCCGGCTCCGCCAACGGCGGCCCGACGGGCACCACGACCGGCGAGGACGCCCTCCTCGGCGGCACCCAGGTGCTCGCACCTGTCACGGCACCGGTCACCGCTGTCGG
>NZ_JBDGJU010000018.1:0-41494 GCF_057656735.1 Microbacterium sp. Soil_C_42 | reverse complement strand
GGCAACGCCGTCTCCGTCCTCGGCGACAGCTCGAGCACGGGCGCCGGCGCGGCTCCCTCCACCGGCTCCGCCGGCGGCGACGCCTGGACCGACGGCGGGGGCTCGGTCCTCGGCGGCACCCAGGTCGTCGCCCCCGTCACCGCACCGGTCACCGCTGTCGGCAACGCCGTCTCCGTCCTCGGCGACAGCTCGAGCACGGGCGCCGGCGCGGCTCCCTCCACCGGCTCCGCCGGCGGCCCGACGGGCACCACGACCGGCGAGGACGCCATCCTCGGCGGCACCCAGGTGCTCGCACCGATCGCCGTGCCTGTCACGGTCGTCGGCAACGCGATCTCGGGCGTGGGCGACAGTACCTCGACGGGTGCCGTCGCGGCGCCGGGGGCGGGCGCGGGCGGAACGACCGGGAGCACCGGCGGATCGGGCTCGATCCTCGGCGGGACGCAGATCCTCGCGCCGATCTCGCTGCCCATCACCATCGGCGGCAACGCGGTCTCGGTGATCGGCGACAGCACGACGGTGGATGCCGTCGTGCCGACCGATCCGACGGACCCGGTCGACCCGGGCGACCCGACCGATCCGGTCGACCCGACCGATCCGGTCGACCCGACCGATCCGACGAACCCCACCGCACCGGGGGACAACGGGACGCCGGGCACCGACGGGAGCGCGGCCACGACCGGCTCGGCGGCCGCGATGACCGGCTCGGCGGCTACGGCCGGCACCGCCACTCAGCTCGCCACGACGGGAGGGACGGGTGTGATGCCGTTCCTGCTGCTCGCGCTCTCGCTGCTCGCAGCGGGCGCCATCGCACGCGCGTCGCGGCGGCGCTCCGCGTGAGTCGACGGGGCGGGTCGACGTACCCCAGGCGTCCCTCGCCCCCACCCGCGTGAGCGCGCGGGAGGGCCGTCCCCCAGCGGCCCTCCCGCCCTCGACGCCCCCGATCACGAGAGCCGCCTCTGCCTGGACCGCGCCTCGTGATCGGGGGTCCCACACCATCTCCGTCCGCGTCATGCCCGCTCGTTCCGCGCGCACCCGACGCGTTGCGCGCCCGTGCCCTCCTCGCCAGAGTGGAGGGATGCCGCTTCCCGAGCCCTACCGCCTGGCCCCCGTCGACGCCGACCGGCTGGAGGACGTCCTCCGTCTCGACACCTGGGCCTTCCCCACCGAGCGCTCCGTCGAAGCGCTGCGGGAGCTCCCGAACCCGCTCAGCTGGGATCGCACCTACGGGGTCGCCCGGGTCGACGACGACGAGGTGCTCGCCGGCTTCCACGGCGCTTATCCGCTGCGCGCCTACCCCGTCCCCGGCGCCGAGGTCGCGTGCGGCTGGCTGACCTGGGTCGGCGTGCATCCGGGGCACCGGCGGCGCGGCCTCCTCCGCGGCATGATCGAGCACCACTTCGCCGACTGCCTCCGCAACGGCGAAGCGATCTCGGGCCTCATGGCCGCCGAGACCCCGATCTACGGCCGCTTCGGCTACGGCATGGCCTCGACCCAGCTGGACCTCACGATCCCGCGCGGCGCTGCGCTGCGTCCGGTGGCCGGGGCCGCCGAGCTCGAGGTCGAGCTGGAGGAATGGGATGCCGAGATCCACGGCGACCTCGTCGCCGCGATCCATCGCGACTACGCGCGGCTGCCGGCCGGCCTCGGTCGCCCGGGGTGGGCGACGCGCGAGACCCCGCAACAGCGCACCGCCCGCGAGGCCGATCCGCCTGCGTACCGCGGCGGCAAGGAGTCGCTGCGGCTCCTGCTGGTGCGCGACGCCGACGACGACACGCTCGCGTACGCGACCTTCCGGCGTGCGACGTCGTGGGAGCGCGCCGGCGCGGAGGGAACCGTCCACGTGCGCGAGGCCGTCGCGCTGACCGCGGCCGCGGCCCACCGCCTGTGGTCGGTGCTGCTCGACCTCGACCTCACCACCCGCGTCAGGATCTCGAACCTGCCCGTCGACGACCCCATCGTGTCGCTGCTCGTCGACATCCGCGCCGCCGTGCCCGACTACCAGGACAACTCGTGGATCCGCATCCTCGACCTGCCGGCGGCGCTCGGCGGGCGGCGGTACGCGGGCGAGGTCGACGTGGTGCTCGAGGTGACCGACGCGATGCTGCCCGCGAACGCGGGCCGGTGGCGCGTGCGCGCCGCAGCGTGGGAGCACGCGGAGGTGGCAGCATCCGATTCCGAACCCGACCTCGTGCTCGACGTCCGCGAACTCGGAGCGGCGCACCTCGGCTCGATCTCGCTCAGCTCGCTCGCGCAGGCGGGGCTCATCGAGGTGCGCACCCCCGAGGCGCTGCGCGCGGCCTCGGCCGCGTGGTCATGGCCGGTCGCGGCCGGCGCGAACTGGATCTTCTGAGCCCGAAGACGACGGATGCCGCAGACCCGAAGGTCTGCGGCATCCGTTTCGCGGTAACCCGAGGGGTTACTTGGCGGCGACCACCTGCAGGGTGATCACGGCGGTGAGGTCGTCGCGCAGGCGAACGGTCGCCTCGTGCTCGCCCACCGACTTGATCGGGGAGGTGATGTGGATCTTGCGCTTGTCGAGCTCGCCGAGGCCTGCGGCCTTGACGGCGTCCGCCACGTCGACGGTCTTGACCGCACCGAACAGGCGACCCTCGGCGCCGGCCTTGACGGCCAGGCGGACCTTGTTGGTCTCGAGGTTGTTCTTCAGGGCCACGGCCTCTTCGTGGTCGTGGATCGCGCGCGCCTCGCGGGCGGCGCGGATCGACGCCACCTGCTTCTCGCCACCGCGGGTCCACGCGACCGCGAAGCCCTGGGGGATGAGGTAGTTGCGGGCGAACCCGTTCTTGACCTCGACCACGTCACCGGCGCTACCGAGCCCGGCGACCTCGTTCGTGAGAATGAGCTTTGCCATGTGGGTACTCCTTAGCGGCCAGCGCCGGCGTAAGGCAGGAGCGCCATTTCGCGCGCGTTCTTGATCGCCTTGGCGATCAGACGCTGCTCCTGCACCGAGACACCGGTGATACGACGGGCGCGGATCTTCCCGCGCTCCGAGATGAACTTGCGAAGCGTCGCGACGTCCTTGTAGTCGATGAGACCGACACGGATCGCCTTCGCGGGGGCTGCGTTCTTCGCGCCCTTCCGCGGCTTCCGGCGGTCGCCGGTTGCCTTTCCAGCCATGGTGTTTCCTTTACGTTTTGCTGATCGGATGCCTCGTGACGAGGCATCCGGAACCTGTTGTGAGATCTGACCGATCAGAACGGGGTGTCGTCGCCGTAGGCGCCCGGGGCAGCCCACGCGTCGCCGCCACCGGCGCCGCCGGCGTTCTGCGAACCGGGCGTCGACCACGGCTCGTCGGCGACCTGCGGACGCGACTGACCGCCGCCGCCGAAGCTGCCGCCGCCACCGCCGGAGCCGCCCGCGGCGCGGGTGACCTGTGCGGTCGCGTAGCGCAGCGACGGGCCGATCTCATCGACCTCGAGCTCGATCGCGGTGCGGTTGTTGCCCTCGCGGTCCTGGTAGCTGCGCTGCTTGAGGCGGCCGGTCGCGATGACCCGCATGCCCTTCGTCAGCGAGCCGGCCACGTGCTCGGCGAACTCGCGCCACACGCTCGCGCGGAGGAACAGCGCTTCGCCGTCCTTCCACTCGTTCGCCTGACGGTCGAAGTTGCGAGGCGTCGACGCGATCGTGAAGTTCGCGACGGGGAGACCGTTCTGCGTGTACCGCAGTTCGGGATCAGCCGTGAGGTTGCCCACGACGGTGATGATCGTCTCGCCGGCCATCGTCCTTACGCCTTCGCAGCCTTGGCGGTCTTGCGGGCGGCGCGCTCGTCGGCACGCTGCTTCTCCGAGGCGATCATGGCGATCGCTTCCTCGGCGCGCAGGACCTTGGTGCGCATGATCTGCTCGCTCAGGTTGAGCTGGCGGTCGAGCTCCTGCGTGGTCGCAGCCGTGGCGGTGAAGTTGACGACGGCGTAGATGCCCTCGTTCTTCTTCTGGATCTCGTAAGCAAGACGGCGCTTGCCCCAGATGTCGATGTTCTCGATGGTGCCGCCGTCGGTCGTGATGACCTTCAGGAACTTGTCGAGGTTGGCGCCGACCTGGCGCTCGTCGATCTCGGGGTTCAGGATGACCATGAGTTCGTACTGGTGCGTCACTAACCCACCTCCTTCGGA
Source organism: Microbacterium sp. Soil_C_42 (assembly GCF_057656735.1). Lineage (NCBI taxonomy): Bacteria > Bacillati > Actinomycetota > Actinomycetes > Micrococcales > Microbacteriaceae > Microbacterium > Microbacterium sp. Soil_C_42. The sequence continues at coordinate 37,365 of NZ_JBDGJU010000018.1, read as the reverse complement.
CTAGAACGGCTGCCGGGCATTTCCCGGCAGCAGGAGGGTGTGTAGCACGTCGTCCGACTCGCCGCGCATGGGTGCGCGTGCGGACAACCCTCCTATGGTACCGGATCGTCGAGCAGACGCCGAACCCAGGCCCGGTCGGCGTCCGCCGCGGGCGGCGCGAGCGGGTACGCGGGCGGCGTGGCGGAGAAGGAGATCGGATGCCGCACCCCCGGCACGCGCTGCGCGCCGGCGTGGGCGACGGGGTCGAGGCCGAGCGCCCGGGCACGTGCGAAGGCGGCGTCCATCGCGAGGATCGGGGCACAGGGGACCCCGGCCGTCGTGAGCCGGGCCTCCCACTCCGTCGCCGGATGCGCGGCGAGCGCCCGCTCGAGCACCGGGCGCAGCGCCTCGCGACCCGTGCTGCGATCGGCATTGCGCAGGAAGCGGGGGTCGGTCGCGGCATCCGGGATCTCGAGCACCAGGCAGAGCCGCTGGAACTGGCCGTCGTTGCCGACCGCGAGGACGAGTTCGCCGTCGGCCGTCGGGAACGGGCCGTACGGGTACACGCTCGGATGGTCGTTGCCGAGCCTCTCGGGCACCACTCCGGCGACGGCGTACGCACCCGACTGGTTGACGAGCGCCGACAGCGCCGACGACAGGAGATTGACCTCGACGTGCTGCCCCTCACCGGTGGCATCGCGGTGCCGGAGCGCGGCGAGCGCGCCGAGACCCGCGTGGAGGCCGGTCACGACGTCGACGATCGCGACCCCGGTCTTCGTCGGCTCACCGTCGGGCGCCCCGGTGACGCTCATGAGTCCCGAGAGCGCCTGGCCGAGCACGTCGTAGCCGGGAAGGGCCGAGTCGGCGCCGAAGCCGGTGATCGAGACGTACACGGCGCGGGGGTTCGCGGCGTGCACGGCGTCGTAGTCGAGGCCGAAGCGCGTGAGTCCGCCGGGCTTGAAGTTCGCGATCACGACATCGGCGCGGTGGGCGAGCGCGCGGGCGACGACGAGGTCTTCGGCGTCGTCGAAGTCGAGCGTGATGGCGCGCTTGCCGCGGTTGATCGACAGATAGTAGGTGGCCTCGCCGTCGCGCGACGGCGGCATCCAGTGCCGCGTCTCATCGCCCGACGGGCCCTCGACCTTGACGACCGTCGCGCCGAGGTCGGCCAGCAGCATCGTGCAGTACGGCCCCGCGAGCACGCGGGAGAAGTCCGCGACGAGGAGGCCCGCGAGCGGGCCGGGGCGTCTCGTCTCGTCGCTGCGCTCCGCGCTCATCGGAACGCGCCGAGCCCGGTCAGATGCTGACCGAGGATCAGGGTGTGCACCTCGTCCGTGCCCTCATAGGTGCGCACCGACTCGAGATTCGCCGCGTGCCGGATCGGCGAGTTCTCGAGCAGCACGCCTTCGCCGCCCAGGATCGTGCGGGCCTCGCGTGCGATCTCGATCGCCTCGCGCACGTTGTTGAGCTTGCCGAGCGAGATCTGGGTGGGCGTCAGGGTTCCGGCATCCTTCGCGCGCCCGATCTGCAGCGCCAGGAGGGCGCCCTTCTGCAGCTCGACGACCATGTCGACGAGTTTGCGCTGCGTGAGCTGGAATCCCGCGATCGGCCTGCCGAACTGCTCGCGCCGCAGGGCGTGGCGCAGCGCCGCCTCGTAGCTGTCGCGCCCGGCGCCGAGCGCGCCCCAGACGATCCCGTATCGCGCGTCGTTCAAGGCCGAGAACGGCCCGCGCAGTCCTCGCGCTCCGGGAAGGAGAGCGGATGCCGGCACTCTCACCTCGTCGAAGTGCAGCGCAGTCTGCACCGATGCCCGCATCGAGCCCTTCGGCTCGAGGACCGTGATCCCGAAACCGGGCGCATCGGTGGGCACGATGAAACCGCGGACGCCGTCGTCGGTCTGCGCCCACACCACCGCGAGCTGCGCGACCGACGCGAGGCCGATCCAGCGCTTCGCGCCCGTGATCACCCAGTCATCGCCATCGCGGCGGGCGAACGTCGTCATGCTCGACGGGTCGGACCCGGCGCCCGGCTCCGTGAGCCCGAACGCGCCGATCACGTCGCCTGCGGCCATGGGCGCCAGCCACTGCTGCTTCTGCTCCTCGGTGCCCCAGCGGTGGATCGAGCCCATCGCGAGCGAGCCCTGCACCGAGACGAACGTGCGGATGCCCGAGTCGCCGGCCTCGAGCTCGAGCGCGGCCAGGCCGTACTCGACGGCGCTGCGGCCGGGGCATCCGTATCCGTCCAGCTCCATCCCGAGCACTCCGAGGCGTCCGAGCGCGGGTGCCAGCTCGACGGGGAAGTGCGCCCGGTCGAACCAGTCCGCGATGTGGGGGCGCAGCTCTGTGTCGACGAACGCGCGCACCCGGTCGCGGGTGGCCCGCTCGTCGGGGCTCAGCTGCGCATCGATGCCGAGCACATCGGATGCCTCGCGCAGCGCGGCGAGATCGTCGGGGTCACGGCGGGCATCGGTCACGGCGCCTCCTCGCGCAGAATCGGTCGGGCGCGCGCTCGCGCCGACACCACTCGATCATGCCCGCAATCGCCCGCCACGCGCAGAACCGGCGCGGGTAGCGTGGTCGGGTGAGTGTTCCTCCGGCCGGGCAGAGCTCCTCCCCGTTCGACGCGCGCCCGCTGGTCGAGCCCATCGCACCGGGCGCCGCGCGCGCGTTCGTGCAGGAGCTGCGCCGGACGGGCCGCATCACAGGCTCTCCCGCCTTCGGCGTGCTCGTGATCGTCGTCATCGTCTTCGTGGTCGTCGTGCTGTTCGGCTCCGTCGCGATCACCCTCGTCACGAGCATCGTCAGCGCGGCGACCGCCGGCGCCGACGACGGCGGGCTCGCCGTCCTGTTCGGCTTCCTGCCGCTCGTCGTCATCGGCATCATCGTCGCGGTGGGGGTCACCCTCTCCGTGCGGGGTGCGCGCAGCAGCAGCGACCGCATGTACCGCCTGGACCGCTTCGCGCGCGCGAACGGGATGCACTACGAGCCGCGGCTGGACGCCCCGGGGCTGCCGGGCATGATCTTCTCGCTCGGCAGCGGCCGCGCTTCGAGCGATCTCGTGCGCGGCGATCGTCCTCGCTTCGTGGAGTTCGCGAACTACCGCTATACGACCGGCTCGGGCAAGAACCGGCAGACGCATCACTGGGGCTACGTCGCGGTGAAGCTCGACACGCCCCTCCCGCACATCGTGCTCGACGCGACGAGCAACAACGGCCTGTTCGGCTCGAACCTGCCCCTCACGTTCGACAAGGATCAGCGCCTCAGCCTCGAGGGCGACTTCGACGAGTACTTCTCGCTGTACTGCCCCGCAGACTACGAGCGCGACGCTCTCTACCTCTTCACGCCCGACATCATGGCGCGCTTCATCGACAACGCCGCTGCGCTGGACGTCGAGATCGTCGACGACTGGCTGTTCCTCTACGCCAAGCGCGACTTCTCCACGCTCGACCCGCAGACCTGGGCGTGGCTCTTCTCCGTCGTCGGAGCCCTGCTCGACAAGTTCGCGCAGTGGGCGCGGTGGCGCGACGAACGACTGGCTGCGGCTGCGGCTGCGGCGATGACGGATGCTGCCGCCCTCGGCTCCGCAGCGGCCGGGGCCGGCGCAGAACGGGGAGGCGCAGCATCCGTCCCGTTCACTCCGCCCCTCGACGCACTGCGCCCGCCGCCGGGCGTCGCCCCGGCGGGCCGTCGCCTCCAGCGCGGCGTGCCGTGGCTGCCGATCATCGTCGGCGGGGTGATGGTGCTGTTCTGGATCCTGACCCAGATCGGGCCGGCCTTCCTCCGCTGAACGCGAGGCCGACGCGCAGGCCGACGAGCGTATGCTGTCGGGCGTGCATTCGACGTTCACGACGCCCGGCGGGCGTGAGGGGGTACTCGGCGCTCCACGCGCCGAGCGGAGGTAGCCGCGCGCGCCGCCGGGGTCCCTGACCTCGGGTGGTGCAGCCCGCATCATCTGCGCGCCGCCGGCCCGCAGCATCCTTTCGTCGCCGCTTCGGCGATCTCTTCCGTGAATCAAGGAATCATGCACGCATTCACCGAGAAGGACATCCGCGCGTCCTTCGTCAACGCCTCGCTGCGCGAGCGCAACTCCCTCATCGTCCCCGACCTCGCCCAGGTGGACTGGGACGGACTCGACTACTTCGGCTGGCGCGACCCGAAGCAGCCGCTCGCCGGCTTCATCGTGGTGCCGGTCGACGGCGAGGCCGTCGGCATCCTGCTGCGACAGACCGAACAGCGCACGCGCACCCGTGCACAGTGCTCCTGGTGCGAGGACGTCACGCTGCCGAACGACGTCGTGCTCTTCGCTGCGAAGCGGGCCGGCAAGGCCGGTCGCAACGGCGACACCGTCGGCACCCTGCTGTGCGAGAAGTTCGAGTGCTCGGCCAACGCGCGGCGCCCGATGCCGCCGGCGTACCTCGGCTTCGATGTGATCGCCGCGCGCCGGCGGCGCATCGAGGCGCTCCGCGCGCACGCCGAGGGGTTCGCGCGCGACATCCGCGACGGGGCCTGACGCCGCCTCCCGTTCAGAACACGTGTTCTCGCCGAGATCACACGTCGTTCACGCGCCGAACGTGTGATCTCGGCGAGAACACATGATGTGACCGCCGGGCGGGGCGCGAACACCCGCCCGGCCCACCAGGTCGCTCGTCGCGGGTCGCCTGCCCGCTCGCGATCGAGCCGGATGCCCGTTCAGCGGGGCGAGGTGCCCCCTGACGCGCCTGGCCCGAGGCCGAAATGCACGAGCTCTGCGTCGTCGAGCATGCGGCTGCGGATGATGAACCGGCTGCCCGTCGGACCCTCCACGCTGAAGCCCGCGCCCCTGCCGGGAACGACGTCGATGGTGAGGTGCGTGTACTTCCAGTACTCGAACTGGGCCTGCGAGATGAACACCTCGATCGGGTCGTCCAGGCCGACGTCGAGGTCGCCCAGCCGCACGTCGGAGGGACCGACGATGAACATGCCGATCGGGAAGCACATCGGGGCGCTGCCGTCGCAGCAGCCGCCGGACTGGTGGAACATCAGCGGACCGTGCTGCACCGTCAGCTGCCACAGCAGGGCGGCCGCAGCATCCGTCACGGCCACCCTGCTGTAGTACGTCGTGTCTGACATGCGTCGGCTCAGAAGAAGCCCATGGCTCCGTCGGCGTACGACACCAGCAGGTTCTTGGTCTGCTGGTAGTGGTCGAGCATCTTGAGGTGGTTCTCGCGGCCGATGCCGGACTGCTTGTAGCCGCCGAACGCCGCGTGCGCGGGGTACTGGTGATACGTGTTCGTCCAGACGCGGCCCGCCTCGATCGCCCGGCCGGCGCGGTACGCGGTGTCGCCCGAGCGGCTCCAGACGCCGGCGCCGAGGCCGTAGAGCGTGTCGTTGGCGATCGAGATGGCGTCGTCGAAGTCGTCGAACGAGGTGACCGAGACGACGGGTCCGAAGATCTCCTCCTGGAAGATCCGCATGTCGTTCGTGCCCTCGAAGACCGTCGGCGCGACGTAGTAGCCGCCCGACAGCTCGCCGCCGAGATCGACGCGCTCACCGCCGGCGAGCAGCTTCGCGCCGCCCGCCTTGCCGATCTCGATGTAGCTCAGGATCTTCTCGAGCTGGTCGTTCGACGCCTGCGCGCCGATCATCGTCGCGGGATCCAGCGGATTGCCCTGCACGATCTTGCCGACACGGCCGAGCGCGTCGCCGAGGAACCCGTCGTAGATCGAGCGCTGGATGAGCGCGCGCGACGGGCAGGTGCAGACCTCGCCCTGGTTGAGGGCGAACAGCGTGAAGCCCTCGAGCGCCTTGTCGTAGTAGGAGTCGTCGGTCGAGCGCGCGACATCCTCGAAGAAGACGTTGGCGCTCTTGCCCCCGAGCTCGAGCGTCACCGGGATGAGGTTCTGCGACGCGTACTGCATGATGAGGCGGCCGGTGGTGGTCTCGCCCGTGAACGCGACCTTGCGGATGCGCTTGTGCTGCGCGAGCGGCGCGCCTGCCTCGATGCCGAAGCCGTTGACGATGTTCACGACACCCGCCGGGAGGAGGTCGCCGATGATCTCGAAGAGGAAGAGGATCGACGCGGGCGTCTGCTCGGCAGGCTTCAGGACGACGCAGTTGCCGGCGGCGAGCGCCGGAGCGAGCTTCCACGTGGCCATGAGGATCGGGAAGTTCCACGGGATGATCTGACCGACCACGCCCAGCGGCTCGTGGAAGTGGTACGCCACCGTGTCTTCGTCGAGCTGGCTGAGCGAGCCCTCCTGGCCGCGCAGCACGCCCGCGAAGTAGCGGAAGTGGTCTACAGCGAGCGGGATGTCGGCGGCCAGCGTCTCGCGGACCGGCTTGCCGTTCTCCCACGTCTCGGCGACGGCGATGCGCTCGAGGTTCTGCTCGATGCGGTCGGCGATCTTGTTGAGGATCACCGCGCGCTCGGCGGGCGTCGTGCGCTTCCACGATTCGAACGCCTTCCACGCGACGTCGACGGCGCGGTCGACGTCTTCGACGGTGCCGCGGCCGACCTCGGTGAAAGGCTTCCCCGTGACCGGGGTGATGTTCTCGAAGTACTGGCCCTTGATGGGCTCGACGAACTCGCCGCCGATGTAGTGCCCGTAGCGGGGACGGTAGTCGGCGATCGATCCTCGCTGCCCGGGTGCGGCGTAGACGCTCGAGACGCCCTCTTCGACGATGGTCATTGCTGGTCTCCTTCGACGCTGTCCGCGACGGTCGTCGTCGCGTTGCGTCGAAGGTAGGCCGCGCAACGTTGCAGGAAGTTGCGCGGCCGTCGGGATGGGTCCCGTCAGGCGCCGAGGCGGTCGCGGGTGGCGACGAAGTGGGCGTTCTCCATGACCCCGAGCAGGTTGCCGAACGGGTCGACGACGGAAGCCGTCACGAAGCCCTCGCCGCGGACCATCACCGGCTGGAAGCCGCCGGCCCCCTTCGCGAGGAGCGCCTCATGGGCCGCCGCGACGTCGTCCACCTGCCAGTAGAGGATCGGCCCGCCGGGCGCGGCCGGCGCGTCGGGCCGGTACGCCGCGTCGATGATGCCGAACTCGTGCTCGTAGGGGCCGACGCGGAACTCGACGTAGCCCGGACGACGGAAGTACGGCTCGATGCCGAAGACGTCGGCGTACCAGTCGGCGGCGGCGTCGAGGTCGGTGGAGTAGACGTTCTGGGTGGCGAATCCGTTGAGCATGGCGCTCCCTCTCTGTGGTGGAACCATCTTCCCGTCCAATGCGGACAGATCCGGTCCGCGATCAGAGCTCCGCTTCGAGCCTCTCGATGCGAGTCACGAGGCCGGCGCGGCGGGGCGAGCGGGCGGGCAGCATCGACAGGCACAGCCGGAGCAGCTCGACGTCGTCGGCGGCGGCATCCGTCTCGGCGAAGGCGAGGAGGACGTCGACGGATGCCTCGGCCATGAGCGCTTCGCGCAGCGCGACCCGGACGGTGTCGCGGAACTCCTCCACCCCGGGCGCGACCGAGTCGGGCAGCACGTCGCCGCGGTAGGCGGCCAGTGCGACGCGGTGCGCGCCCCGGTCGAGGAGCGACAGCACCTGGTGCGCATCGGTCTCGACCTCGACGCCGAGCCGGTACGGCCGGGATTCGGGAACGAGCGCGGGGGCCGCGGTCGTCAGCGCCTTCCTGAGGCGCACCATCTCGGCGCGGAGGGTGACCGATGCTGCGTCCCCCGCCGATTCGCCGTACACGAGGTCGCCGAGCCGCTCGGCAGACAGGCCCTGGCGATGCACCGCGAGCATGAGCAGCAGCTCGGCGTGGCGCGGACCGAGCTCCGACACGGTCTCGACGCCCTCGCCCGCCACCTCGAGCTGGGCACGGTCGCGGCCCAGCACCCGCAGGGTCGCGCGCGTCGGCTCCACCCGCCGGGCGGGCGCACGACGCGCGGGTCGCGGCGGCTCGGCGCGGGCTCGGAGGCGCGCGACGAGGAGCTCTCCCTCGATCGCCCGGGCCGTGGCATCCACCAGCAGCTGCGCTTGAGGGGTGACGGCCTCGAGGCCCCCGGTCACGTCGATCACGCCGAGGATGCGCCGCGTCTCGGGGTCGTGCACCGGCGCGGCGCTGCACGACCACGGCTGCACGAGCCGGTTGAAGTGCTCGGCGCCGGTGATCTGCACGGACCGGTCGAGCGTGATCGCGGTGCCGGGGGCGGCGGTGCCGACCGCGTCCTCCGACCAGTTCGCGCCTTCGACGAACCCCATGTCACCGGTGAGACGCCGCACGTTGCGGTCGCCCTCCACCCACAGCAGGCGCCCGGCGGCGTCGCCCACCGCGACGACGACCCCGGATTCGGATGCCTCGCCCGGGAGCAGCAGACCGCGCACCATGTCGATCACCGCGGCGAGCGGGTGGGCGCGCCGGTACGCCTCGAGCTCCTCGGCCGTCAGGTCGAGCGGCGGCAGCGCTTCGGCACCGACGAGGCTGTCGAGCGAGCGGCGCCACGAGTCGCGCACCAGCAGCCGGACGTCGCGCAATCGCTCATCTGCGGAGTTGCCCGCCACGAGCTCCTCGTGGGCGCGCTCGATCAGCAGACGGGAGGTCTCAGGCGACACCTCGCGGCGCTGCGACCAGGATGATGACACGGCGGCTCCGATCGACGTCGGTGGAGCGTGCGTCCAGTGTAGGCGCGGGCGGTGCTGCGCCGCCGCGCGTCCGATGTCGCTTCGCCCGTGTCAGGGGCTCAGGCGCGCGCGGTCCACCACTCCCGCAGGCGCCGCTCCGCCTCGTCCTCGCCGACCACGCCCTCGTCGAGGCGGAGGTCGAGGAGGAACTTGTACGCCTCGCCCACCTCGCGGCCGGGCTTCAGGCCCAGCACCTCCTGGATGCGGTTGCCGTCGAGCTCGGGGCGCATCGCGTCGAGCTGCTCCTGGGCCGCGAGCTCGGCGATGCGGCGCTCGATGTCGTCGTAGGCACGCGCGAGGCGCGTGGCCTTCTTGACGTTGCGGGTCGTGACATCGGCGCGCGTGAGGATGTGCAGGCGATCGAGCTCGGCATCGGCGTCGCGCACGTACCGGCGCACCGCCGAGTCGGTCCAGGCGCCTTCGGAGTACCCGAAGAAGCGCAGGTGCAGCTCGATGAGCCGGCTCACGGTCGCGATGGTCGCCGAGTCGAAGCGCAGCTCCTGCAGGCGCTTGCGCGCCAGCCGCGCGCCCTTGAGGTCGTGGTGGTAGAACGTGACGCCGCCGCCGGGCTCGAGCCGACGGGTCGCCGGCTTGCCGATGTCGTGCAGCAGCGACGCGAGACGGAGCGCGACGTCGGGGGCAGCATCCGGATTCCGGCTCTTCTCGAGCTGGATCGCCTGCCGCAGCACCGTGAGGGAGTGCTCGTAGACGTCCTTGTGGTGGTGGTGCTCATCGACCTCGAGCTGCAGCGCGGGGATCTCGGGAAGGAACTCGCCCATGAGTCCCGTCTCGACGAGCAGGCGGATGCCTCGCACAGGGTCGTCGGTCGCGAGCAGCTTCACGAGCTCACCCTGGATGCGCTCGGGGCTCACGATCCCGAGCGTCGCGCGGAGCTCTTGCATCGCGGCCTCGGTGGCGGGGTCCACGGCGAAGCCGAGCTGAGACGCGAAGCGGGCGGCGCGCAGCATCCGCAGCGGATCGTCGCCGAAGCTCACCGCCGGGTCGGTCGGGGTGCGGAGCACGCCGCGGACGAGGTCCTCGACACCGCCGGTGGGATCGACCAGCGTCTGCCCGGGTATGCGCAGCGCCATCGCGTTCACCGTGAAGTCCCGCCGCACGAGGTCGCCCTCGATGGTGTCGCCGAACTCGACGGTGGGCTTGCGGGTCACGCCGTCGTAGCTGTCGGCGCGGTACGTCGTGATCTCGACCTGCTCGCCGCGGACGCGGGCGCCGATCGTGCCGAACGCGCGGCCGATGTCCCACCGCGCGGACGAGATGGGCTTGACGATCCTGAGGATGTCGTCGGGGCGCGCGTTCGTCGTGAAGTCGAGGTCGTTCGTCGGGCGGCCGAGCAGCGCGTCGCGCACCGGGCCGCCCACGATCGCGAGGTCGAAGCCGGCGTCGGAGAAGGCGCGGGCGAGCGTGGAGACGACGGGGGACTCGGCGAGCGCGCCGAGGCGCGCGATGCCCTCGGCCATGTTGAGCATGACATCGAGCCTATCCGCGCGGACGGGACCCACCGAGACGGGCGGGTCAGTCGTCGTCCACGATCGTGATCACCCCGGTGCCGTCGGCGATGGTCGCACCGGCGCTCACGCTGCTCAGCCCGACGATGATCGTCTCGTCGGCCTCATCGGCCTTGTCGGCCACGATCGTGAGCGAGAACGTGCCCGACGTCTGCCCGGCCTTGATCGTGAGGGTGACCGTGGTCGCCCCCTTGTAGTCGGTGCCGCTGGTCGCGGTGCCCCCGATCACCGAGACGGTCACGGTGATGTCGACGGTGGATGCTGCGGACAGCGTGATCCTGAGGCTCGCGGTGGTGCCGGATCCCTTGCTGCCCTCGGTGACCGACGTGTCGGAGATGGTCAGGGCGGGAAGGGTCGCCGGCGCCGCGGGCTCCACCGGGTCGGCCAGCCGCGTCCCGGTGCCCACGCCGTGCTGGTCGAGATCGGAGCCGTAGTTGTTGTAGCGGTCGAGCTCGGTGGCGAGGGCGTTGATCTGGGCGCTGCTGCCGCCGGCGAGCGCGGCGTTCACGCGGGCGATGACCTGGGCCGTCGTGTACGGATAGGGGATCTCGGGGTGCGCCGACGACAGCAGGGCCGACACCGCGTGGCGCAGCAGGGCGGTCACGCCACCACCGCCCGCGCTCAGCGCCTGCAGCAGCGTCTGCGACGCGTACGCGCCGGTGGCCGCTGTGAACACGCTGCCGACGGTCTGGTCGGGGCGGTACAGCAGCGAGCCGTCGGGCAGGCGCGGCCACGCGATCGCACCCCAGTTGGTCGCGTTCGTCTTCCAGAAGCCGGGCGTGTGGCCCTCGGCGCCGCCCGCGGCCACGGCGCGGTATGCGGCGGCGTCGCTGTCGGTCGCGGTCTGCCCGGTGACGGCGTCGGTGCCGGTCGCGGTCGCGGTGTTCGTGTAGTCGACGGTGCGGACCGTGCTGCTGTAGCTGTACAGCCAGATCTCGTCGGGGTCGAGCAGGCCGTTGCCATTGGTGTCGCCCGACACGTACGCGGGGGTGAAGTCGTCGGCGGTGTTGCCCGGCGTGCCGTTGTCGTCGACGAGGCTCACCGAGATCGGCGTGTTCCCGGTGTTGCGCACCAGGTACGTCCACACGATGGCATTGCCCGCGAGCAGCTGCGGGCCGCTCGTGTCGGCGTCTTCGAGGCCGTTCGGGTGCCACGGGTCGACCGCGTTGATCGCCTTCTCGACGTCGATCCCGACGACGGCGCCGTAGACGTGCGCCGGGTCGTCGTCGGTGAAGACGCGGCCGAACCGGTCGGCGCCGACGACGGTCGCGACGTTGCGGAAGGCGCCGACGGTCGCGATCGTCGTCCAGCGGTAGAGCCAGACCTCGCCCGTCTCGAGGATCCCGTTGCCGTTCACATCGCCGCTCACGAGCGTCAGCGTCACGTCGTCGGCGGTATCGGCCGTGCCGCGATCGTCGACCAGCACGATGCCCCCCAGCGGCAGCGAACCGTCGATGAGGCGCACCTCGAACGTCCACTCGATCGTCGAGCCGGGGATCACGCGCACGGCCGCGGCGGCGGTGTCGGCATCCTGTCCGTCGGCGCGCTTGACGACCACGACCCCTGTCGGCGGGACGACCACTCCGACATGGTGCGCGTCATCGGTGTCGCGGCCCGTGATCGCCGTTCCCGGGACGGTGCCCACGACCGTCGCGACGTTGACGTACGCGCCCTCCGTCACGGAGCCGGTCGCCCGGTAGAGCCACAGCTCGCCGGGGTCGACCAGCCCGTTGCCGTTCGCATCGCCCGACACGTACGCGGGGGTGAAGTCGTCCGCGGGGTTCGCAGGCGTCCCGTTGTCGTCGATCACGGTGACGGCGAGCGCGATGTTGCCGAGGTTCCGCACCTCGTACGTCCACGTCACGGGGCCGCCCACCGGAAGCTCGATGCCCGGTGCGGTCGCAGCATCCTGTCCGTTCACGTACTTCACGATCTCGGGAAGCGCGATCGCGCCGAAGTGGTAGGCGGCGTCGCGTGCCGTGGCCGGCGCGTTCGCCTCGTCGTAGGCGGTCACTGTCGCGGTGTTGCCGTAGAGCCCCGCGATCGCCGCGAAGACGCGGACGCCGAGCGACGTGAAGAGCCACACCTCACCGGGATCGAGCAGACCGTTGCCGTCGGCGTCGCCCGAGACGTACGCCGCGGTGAAGTCGTCGCTGGCGTCGTCGGGGGTGCCGTTGTCGTCGACAACGGTGACGCCGTGGAGGCTGAACGCCGTGAGGCTGCGGACCAGGTACGTCCACACGACGGTGGTGCCGACGCCGATGGGCTTGGCGAGGACCGCCGTGTCGGCGTCGTCCTGGGCGGTCGGCGCGAGCGGGGATGCCGCGTTCACGGCCTTGTCGATCGAGACCAGGCCCACCGGGATGCCGAGGTAGTTCGCGATGTCGGTGGCGTCGAGGCTGACCCCGCCGGCGGTGCCGCGGACGGTCGCGGTGTTCGTGTACTGGCCGAGGACCGCGGTGCGGATCGCACGGAACAGCCACAGTTCGCCGAGGTCGAGGATGCCGTTGCCGTTGGTGTCGCCCGAGATGAACACGGGCGTGAAGTCGTCGTTCGGGTTGCCGGGCGTGCCGTTGTCGTCGCGGAGCGTGACGTCCGACACCGGGCCGCCGACGGCCGACACCAAGTACGTGAACACGACCTGCGAACCGACGATCAGGGTGGGCCCGGTCGCGAGGTCGGCGTCCTCGGCCGAGGTAGGGTGGAGCGGGTCGACGGCGTTGACCGCCTTCTCGACGAACAGCTCGGTGCCTTCCACAGGCACCCCGACGTAGTTCGCGGCGTCGGTGGCCACCAGCGGCGCGTCGCCGGCGGCGCCGCGCGCGGTCGCGATGTTCGTGTACTGGCCGAGGATCGCCGCGCGGACGGCCCGGAAGTACCAGATCTCGCCGGGATCGAGGATGCCGTCGCCATTCGTGTCTCCCGACACGTACACAGGTGTGAAGTCGTCACTCGGATCGAACGGCGTGCCGTTGTCGTCGCGCAGCGTGAGCGTCGAGACGGGACCGCCGACGGCGGTGACGAGGTAGGTGAAGACCACCTGCGACCCGACCGCCACGCGCGGACCCGTCGGCGAGTCGGCGTCCTCGGCGAGCGTCGGGTGCAGCGGATCCACCGCGTTCACGGCCTTCTCCACGAACAGCACCGTCTCGTCGACCGGGATGCCGAAGTAGTTGGCCGCGTCGGTGCCCACCAGTGCGCGCCCGGCGCCGGTGCCGCGCACCGTCGCGATGTTCGTGTACTGACCGAGGATCGCGGCGCGCATGGCGCGGAAGATCCAGATCTCGCCGAGGTCCAGGGAGCCGTTCTGGTTGGTGTCGCCTGAGACATAGGTCGGGGCGAAGTCGTCGTTCGGGTTGCCCGGTGTGCCGTTGTCGTCGATCAGCGTGACGCCCGAGACCGAGCCGTTCAGGGAGGTCACGAGGTAGGTGAAGACCACCTGCGAGCCGGCGGTGACGAGGGGACCGGTCGCGGTGTCGGCGTCCTCGGCGGGGGTCGGGTGCAGCGGGTCTACGGCGTTCACGGCCTTCTCGACGAAGAGGAGCACGTCGTCGGGGCCCGAGATGCCGATGTACACGGCGGGGTCGCTGTCGCGCCGGGCCTGGCCGTTCGTGCCGACGCCCTCCGCCGTCACCACGTTCATGTACCGGCCGGCGCGCGCGATGCCGGTCGCGCTGAAGCGCCAGATCTCACCGGGGTCGACGAGCCCGTTGCCGTTCGTGTCGCCGCCGAGGTACACGGGCGCGAAGTCGTCGCTCGGATCGGCGGGCGTGCCGGCGTCGTCGAGGAGCCGGGTCAGGCGGATCGAGATCGTGCCCGCGACGGTGACCTCGTACGTCCAGACCACGGTCGACCCGACGGGGACCGTCGGACCCGACTCGTTCGCATCCTGCCCGTTCACGTACTTCACGACGCGGAGGATCGTCTGCGGGTCGCACGGGCAGTGCAGGTTCTGGCCACCCACATCGTCGCGCCCGGTGCCGCCGATGTTGCCCGGCTGCGGGTCGCGGGGGCCGCCGTGCTGGTCGTTCCACAGCTGGCCGTCGCTCGGCTCGACGAGCGCCTCCTCGTCGAACGGCTCGCCCGGAGGGACGCCCGGACCCTCGTCGGAGCCGCCGGCGACCGACAGGGCGCGGATGAAGTCGCGGATGTGCGGGCTGAAGCCACGGTTGACGGTCGGCGAGCCGAACGGGCTGAACGGCACGAGGTAACTGTTGAACTCGCCGCCCCAGTCGAACATGCGGTCCTGCGCGGTGTTGGCGATGAGCACGTCGCGCCCGGCGCCGCCGAAGGCGAAGTCGCCGTCGCGGAAGCGCGGGTCGTCGTTCTCGGGGTCGGTGTTCGCGCCGCCGGCGGTCTCGAGGTTGTCGTCGAGCTGGAGGAGGTCGTCGCCGAAGCCGCCGAACAGCCAGTCGCAGTTCGTGCCGCCGACGAGCCAGTCGTGCCACAGGTCGCCGTACATGCGGTCGCGGCCGTCGTCGCTCTTGACCTTCATGCCGTCGATGTCGATCGGCAGCCCCGTCGCCTCGTCGAGCACGTACGCGTCGAAGTTCAGGAGGAACCCGGGGATGATCGACCGCGGGTCGTCGGCGTCGTAGTCTGCGAACATCGTCGTGTCGGCGTTGTAGTGCAGCGGGTTGGTGTCGACCGTCGGAAGCTCCGTCGCCAGGCGCGTGAGCGCCCCGATCCGCAGGTCGCGGTTGTAGAACTCCTGCATCGCCTCGGCGCCGGACATGGAGTCGCTGCCTTCGCCGCCGTGCATGAAGTCGTCGCCGAGGCCGCCGTAGAGCACGTCGTGGTTGACCGCACCGTCGACCCAGGTGGCGAAGTCGGCGCGCTTGAGCAGCTCCCCGAGGACGTAGATCTCGGCGCCCGTGAACGGCCCGGGCAGCTCGACGAACTGGGCGGCGTCGGCGGTGTTCAGGTTGTTGAGCGGCTCGGTGAGCCCGTTGCGGCTGGTCTGCAGCTTGCCGTCGTCGCCCATGATGCCGTCGACGCCGGTGCCGCCGTAGATGCGGTCGTTGCCCCAGCCGCCGTAGATGTCGTCATCCTGGCCTTCGCCGAAGAGCACGTCGTCGCCGAGCTGGCCGTGGATCGTGTCGTCGCCGTCCTCGCCGTGCACGACGTCGGCCGCGCCGATGCCTGCGCCCGACCCCTGTGTGTAGTCGAGGAAGGTGTACGCCCGCGGCAGCAGGCGCACGGCCCCGGCGTAGGTGTCGTAGGTGAAGGTGAGGAACGCGGTGCCGGGCGTGTACGGGTCGGCGTCCGCCGCGGTGGCCACCATCCGCACGAGGCGGTGGATGTTGCCGTTGTCGCCCAGGATCACGTCGCTGTCCGCGGCGTGGCCGCCCTCTTCGAGGTCGCCGTAGTTATTGCGGACGAGACGGATGCCGGCACCGCCGAAGATCGTGTCGGCGCCGTCCGGCCGGCGCGCGGCCGTCGTGAGACTGAAGAGCTCGGAGCTGCCGCCGATGAGGTCGTCGCGGCCGAGGCCGCCGAAGAGGACGTCGTTCCCACCGTTGCCCTCGATGTAGTCGTCGCCGTCGCGGCCGGGTCCCGCCCAGTCCTCGGCCGACTGGCGCGTGGTGCGCACATCGACGGTGATCGCGCCGGTGTCGTCGATCGCCGAGCCGTCGCCCTGGATCCAGTCGTCGCCGAGCTGGCCGAAGATGAGGTCGTCCTCGGCGCCGCCGGCGATCACGTCGCCGGCGTACAGCCCGGGCTGTGTCGACGTGTCGTGGTCGAAGAGCACGATGTCGCGCTCCTTGGCGCCGCGCGGGTCGTCGTACGAGTTCGCCGGGTTGGTGCCGCAGGCGCCGCCGGCACCGCTGACGATGTTGGCGCATCCGGTGTCCTGCGCGTAGATACCGCTTCCGGTGAGCACCTGGAAGCGCCGGCTCGAGATGTCGCCGGTGCGCAGCAGGTTCGCGTTGTCGCCGGCGATGGCGTCGTCGCCCTGACCGCCGTCGATCACGTCGCCCCATCCAGCGGGATCAGCACCGTCGCTGCCGCCCGCGACGTTGTGGCCGCCGATGAGGTCGTCGTCGCCGTCGCCGCCGGTGATGCGGTCGGCGCCCTGACCGCCGATGATGACGTCCTCGCCGGCGTTGCCGCGCAGCAGGTCGCCCGCGCCGCCGTGGGCGGCGAGCGTGTCGATCGACGTCCACCGGAACGGGTGTGCCGCGAGCGGCATGTTGAGCGGGAGCAGCTCGAGGAAGATGCCGAGCACGCCGTTGTACGGGACGGTGGACTCGACCTTGCCGTGGTCGCCGAAGATGAGGTCGTTGGCGTCGTCGCCCGCCACGGTGTCGGCGCCCGTGCCGCCGAAGACGATGTCGTTGGCGGTGCCGCCGAAGATGACGTCACCCGCGCCCTGGTTCGGGTCTGTCGTCGTGATGAGGTCCCACGTGCCGTCCGCCGCGGCCGGCGTCGCGCCGTCGCGCACGAGACCGTGGTCGCCGAGCATGATGTCGGCTTCCGCGTCGCCGCGGATCGTGTCTGCGCCGTTGCCGCCCAGGATGACGTCACGATCGTCGCCGCCGGAGATCACGTCGCCACCGGCCGCCACGAGCGGGTCGGTCGTCGTCACCAGGTGGCGCAGGCCGTCGGGCGAGGCGTACTGGATGCGGCCGTGGTCGCCGAAGATCGTGTCGCGTCCGGCGTCGCCGGTGATGGCGTCGGCGCCGTTGCCGCCGGCGATCCGGTCATCGCCCGCGTCACCCGAGATGACGTCGTCGCCGCCCACGGCGGGCTCGGCGGTCGCGATGGCGGTCACGAGGCGCGCCGTCTGGATCCGCACGAACACCGGTCCGCCGAGCAGGTCGGTGCGCTCGAGGGTGACGGCCTGCGTCACGACGCCGTGATCGCCGAAGATGACGTCGTCGTCGTCGCCCGCGGCGCCCGCGGCGCTTCCGGCCCCTTCGCCGTGCAGCTCGTCGTCTCCGGGAACGAGGCCGTCGGCCATGGGATGCGTGCCGGCGTCGGCCGTCGGGACGTCGAGGCGGCGCGTGACGATATCGACGTTCACGCCCGAGTCGCCGTAGATCTGGTCGCTGCCGCGCTGGCCGAGGATGAGGTCGTCGCCCGAACCGCCGGCGAGGTAGTCGTGCGCCTGGCTGCCGATGATCGTGTCGTCGCCCTCGCCGCCGTAGATCACGACGCCGACGGTGGGCAGGGCCCCGGCGGGCACCCCGGTGAACAGCGCGCTCGCGTCGATCACATCGTTGCCGGCGTGCGCGAACGGGTTCGCCAGCGGCAGCCAGAAGCGTTCGTCCTCGTCGGGGATCCCCGGGAAGGAGTCGAACGGCTGTGCGCCGAAGTCTCCCGCGTCCTGGCCGGCCGGGCGGCCCGAGTACCAGACGCTGTCCTGCGACGTGTCGCCGTAGACGACCAGCGGCGAGGCGGGACCGCCGCCGCCGGTGATGATGATCGTGTCGCCGCCGACCACGCCGCCCACGAGCTGGTTGCCGCCGCCGTGCACGACGGTGAGCGATCCGTGCGCGGCGGGCGGGTTCACGATGGTGGCCGGGTCGCCGTCGTCCTCGGGCGCCCGCTGCAGCGTGCCGGTGATCGTCAGGCGGTCGTTGCCCGTGCCGAGCAGCAGGTTCAGCACCTCGATCGTCGAGAGCGAGGCATCCGTCGTGATCCCCGTCACCGTGCCGTCGCCGCCGGTCGCGAACTCGACGCGGCCCCACGAGATGCCGCCGGGCACCACGGCGGGCTCACCGAACGCGGTCGCGCCGTCGACGGTGAACCCGGCGGGCAGTCCCGTTCCGGTGAGGCTGGTGGAGGTCAGCGTGCGGACGTGGTCCTGCACGCTCGAGTCGTCGTAGATGCTCACGATGTCGACGTTCTGCCCCTCGGGAACGGATGCCGCGTTCCCGATGCCGAGCAGGGGCCCGTCGGTCTCGCCCGGCAGCTTGATGCCGCCCCGCAGCGACCGATCGGCGCGAGTCGTGCCGCCCTCGATCTGGACCGGACCCACGAGCTGCGACAGCAGGTGCGGCTGTGCGGCGAACGTCTTGACGCCCTCGCGCACGAGCGGCACGTCGAACAGGGCGTCGGCCCGCAGCGATACCGTGACCGGCGTCGCCCAGTTCGCAGCCGTGAAGGTGATGGATGCTGCCACCCGGCGCAGCGTCATCGTGCCGGCGAACGCGCCCAGCGCGCCTTCGGCGGTCAGCTCGATCACGTTGTCGAACGTCGCGTTCGTGCCGCGGATGACCGCGATCTTGTAGGAGGTCGCGCCGCCGTCGAGCGAGATGCGCATGCCCTCGAGGAAGCCGTCCGCGAGGAAGCTGCCGCCGTCGGTGCGCGTGATGCGGCGCGTTCCCGGGTCGATCGTGACGCCGCCGCTGAACAGGCCCGCGCCCGCGGTGCCGATGGCGCGCATCGTGACGCGGCCGCCGAGGACGACGTCAGTGAGCCCGTCGGTGAGGATCGCGATGTGCACATCGGCGGTCGGCGGCGTGGTGAGGCGGATCGTGTAGTCGTCGCCCGTGCCGACGCGGACGACGGTCGTCGAGCCGCCGCTCTGCGTCACGATGACGCCCGCGGAGTCGTCGTCGCGGACGTCTGCGTAGAGCGTGCGGTCGGCGAACGCGTAGCCGGCCGGCGCCGACACCAGGTGGGCGATGAGGCGCACCCAGGTCGGGTCCTGGCGCGCGGCGTCGTCGATCGCGACGATGCGGATGCGCACCGGCGCGACGTCGCCCGCCGCGAACGTGATCGTGCGGGTCGCGGCGTCGAACCGCGAGTCCGAGCTCTCGAGGCGGATCCGGCCGTCCGGCAGGTCGAGCCGGATGACGACGGTGCCGGCGGCGGGTGCGGCCAGCCCCACGAGGATCTCGTCGGTGATGCCGTTCGCGCCCTCGAGCACCACGGTCGAGCGGTCCTCGTTCGACGTGCCGGGCGTGACCTCGACGATGACGACCCCGGGCACGTCGTTGTCGCGCACGAGCGCCTCGACGTTGCGGACGATCGCACCGTCGAACCCCGCGGCGATGTCGGCGGCGTCCGTCGCGATCGTCGTGTGGCTGATGGCGACCACGCGGTCGCCCTCGCCGCGCAGGTCGTCGACGGCGTAGACGTGGATGGTCTGCGGCACGTTCCAGTCCGAGCCGTCGAAGACGAGGACGACCGCGCGCTGCGCGGGGTCGATGACGCCGCCCATCTCGACGAGGTGCCGGCGGAAGTCGGCGAACGCGTCGTCGCACTGCGCGGCGGTGCCGGCGCAGAGCCACACGGAGTCGCCGGGGGTCACGCCGAGACGCTCGGCGACGCCGGGCGAGGCGGCCGAGACCGTGACGTACACCTTGCCGACCGGCTGACGCGAGAGCTTCACGGTGTACGAGTCGAACGAGCCCACGCCACCGCCCTCGGCGACGGAGGTGCCGCCGCCGGACTCGGTGATGACCACGAGCCCCTCGTTCACGCCCGCGACGTGCAGATCGATGCCCGGCGCGACGATCCCGTCATACCGGATGTCGCCCGACGTGACGAGGTGGTCGACCGATCCGCTCGCCCCCTCGATGTCGCGCACCACGATGTCGGTCGAGATGTCGCCCGCGATGTTGATGCGGTCGCTGCCGAGGCCGCCGATCACGCGGTACGAGACGCCCCCGGCGGTCGACTGCACGAAGAACTCGTCCGCGCCCTCGAGGCCGTCGATCTCGACCGACTCCACGGTCGTGTACCGGACGCTCACGCCCGCGCCGTAGATCGCGGATGCCGTGATCACGATGTCGTCGGGGAACTCGGTGCCGAGGATCACGAGCTTGTCGTAGCCCGCTCCGCCGTCGACCGACACCGGCGCGTTCATCGTGTACTGCACCTCGTCGTCACCCCCGCCGGTGCGGATGTCGAGCGGACGACCCGTCGAGAGCCCGATCGCCGGGACCGCTGTGCCGTTCGCCATCAGGATGTGCCCCGCGGCATCCGTCCGCGCGAGCGCGAAGGCGCGGACCACGAAGAGGTCGTTGCCGACCTCGCCCTCGAGGCGCAGCTCGGCGCGGTTCGCGTGGACCGTGAACCGGTCGTCGCCGGCGCCACCGAGGGCGACGAGCGGCGCGCTCACGCCGGGGCTCAGGTAGCCGCGCGTCGTCGGGATGAGGAGCGGGAAGACATCGGCGGGCGCGAGGCCGGCGGAGGCGTCTCGCGGGGTGCCGTACAGCTGGCCGAGCTGGAACTCGTCGTCGCCGGCGCCCGCGTCGAGGGTGATGGTCGTCGCGGTGTCGTCGACGGCGAAGAAGTCGTCGCCGAGTCCCGACTCGACGCTGAGCCGGCCGTTGAGCGCGGCGTCGTAGGTGATCCGCTCGACGCCGGTGCCGAGAGCGGGCGAGGAGCGCAGGCCCTCGACGGTGCCGTGCACGAGGGCGACGAACGCGGGGCTGTGGGCGTTCTCGCCGGGGATCGAGGTCACCCGGCGCAGGAGGAAGACGTCCGCGCCGTCGGTGCCGACGATCGTCGCGACGTCCGCGCCGTCGTTCGGTGCGCCCGAGTCGAGGAGGTTGACGATGTAGGTGCGCGAGGCATCCGTCGTCGTCTCGACGCGGTAGGAGTCGGTGCCCTGCTGCCCGTCGAGCGTGAGGGTGTGCGCGGCCGGGTCGTCGGGGGTGCGCAGCGCCAGCACGCGGAACGCGTCCTCGCCGTCGCCGCACCCGACCTGGAGCACTGCGGGAGCGCAGATGGTGCGGTCGGTCGCCGACAGGTTCTGGCTGCCGTAGACGTGCACGGCGGTGCCGAGGAGCGTCGACATGAAGTCGAAGTGGTCGGCGTCGATGTGGCCGAAGATCAGCGCCCCGTTCGTGCGGTCGGCTCCGCCGTCGAGGTCGAAGACGCCGCCCAGGCGTCCGGCGAACGTCATCGTCGTGCCGAAGCCGGCAGGTGCCGTGGCCGCGCTCGCGTGCGTGTCGGCGTTCGCGGCGACAGGCGTCCCCAGCGGGTCGGGATCGGCGGCCGTCGGGGTGGCGGGTCCGCGGTCGGCGTCGCCGTGGATGTAGATGGTGCGGCCGGCGACGATGTCGGAGCCCGCGGGGGCGAGCAGGTCGTCGCCCACCCAGAGGGAGATGTCGACCTTGGCCCAGATGCCGCTGCGCGTCGTGGTCGCGGTGTCGGCGGCGCCGGGGGTCGTGCTTCGAGGCTGCGCCTGGCTGACCAGGCTCGTGCCGCTGACGAGGAGGATGAGGTTCTGCGTGCCCGTCGACGGGGGTCCCCTCACGCCGTTCGTGTCGGGGACCGTGACGCGCACGTCGCCGGTCCGCGACGTCGCCGCGAGCAGGCGCAGATCGCCGTCGGTCTCGGTGACGAACACGCTCGCATCGGCGGAGGCGTAGAGGCGCCCGCCCGCACCGGTGATCGACGACGTGTTCACGTCGAGGTCGTCCAGGAGCGCGCCGATGCCGCCACCGGTCGCCCGCAGGTCGATGCGCTCGGCGACCACGTCGGCGGCAGCATCCGTCTGTCCGTCCAGAATCGAGCCGGCGCCCGTGACGAGAGCCACGTCGGTGACCTTGGTCGTGTCGAGCTGGTTCGAGGTGACGAGTCCGACGCGCAGGTCGCCGATGGTCTCGAACAGGTGCACGCCCAGAGCGGCCGTGGCGTTCAGGATGCCGCTCACCGGCGTGCGCGCGAGGCCCACGGTGTCGAGCAGGTTGATCTCGAGGAAGTCGCTCTCGGTGCCGATCGAGCCGGTCCTCGCGGTGAGCGTGATGTTCACGCCCTCGACGTCGCGCGGGTCGGCCGGGTTGGTGGCCGCGTCGCCCGGGTCGCCGTCGAGCATGCTCACCGCGGCGACGAGGGCGACGTCGGACGTGCGCGAGCGGATGAGGCCGATGCGGAAGTCGTCCTGGACCTCCTCGAGCGTGACGGATCCGTCGATGTCGACGTCGACCCAGCCGGAGCCCGTGCCTGCCGCGGACGGCGCCGTGAGATCGATGAAGCCGACGACGTCGATCTGCGGCGCGGTCCCGCCGTCCACGGCGTCGGGTCCGTTCGCGAGCGCCTCGGTGTCGCGGATGCGGAGGTGATCGCCCGCCACCACGCCGGGCGCACCCGCCGGGAGCGGGGCGGCGGCGAAGATCACGAACCAGCCGCCGACGATCTCGGCGAGGAACATGGTGTCACTCGAGCCGCCCACCGTGACCTCGGTGCGCGGGCGCGGAGCGTTGCGCGCGAGCAGGCGGTAGACGCTGTCGATCTCGACGTCGGCGCCTGCGGGGTCGATCGCCGGATCGACGAAGGCGGAGACGCCGGCGCGGGCGGGGTCGTAGGCGCCGTTGACGTCGTTCACCCCGCGGAAGTGGTGGCGGTGCGGGCGCGGCACCGACCAGATCGACTGCTCGCCGGGCACGACCACGTTCACGTCGGCGGTGCGGGCGGAGGCGCCCTGGCGGATGCCGGTGCGCAGCTCGAGGTCGACGTCGCGGCCGGCGCGCACCAGGTCGAGGGTGACCTCGATCACCGTCACCGCGGGCTGACCGGCCGCGGGCACGGTGCGGTCGACGCCCCGCAGGCTCAGGTGCGCGTCGACGCCGGCGACGGCGGCCAGGCGCGGATCGCGCGGGCCCGAGGCGGTGGGGGCGTCGAGCCGCAGGCGGGCGGTGAAGCGCACCAGGTCGACGGCGAGGCGGCGCTCTGCCGACCCGATCGAGCCCTGCGTCGCCTCGATGTCGAGCAGGTTGGTCACGATGATCGTGCTCGGCGACGACGCCAGGATGTCGCCGAACAGGTTCACGATGCGCGTGAGGCCGACCGGGTTGTTGATGCGGCCGTTCAGCAGCACGTCGTCGTCGCCGCGCTTCTCGATGTCGACGACACTCGGGGCGGCCGCGTGGCGCAGGTCGAACTCGAGTGTCACGTGCGAGTCGAGCGGGCCGCCCGACGAGCGCAGCACGACACGGGGCCACGAGCCGAACGTGTTGACGACGTCGATGCCGCTCACGGTGACCCGCTTGCCGGAGCGGTCCACGATCGTCACCGACTCGAGCGTGTCGCGGAACTCGAACGTCGGCCACGGGTCGCTCGCCCGGCCGTCGACGCTCGAGGCGTACCCGTCGCCGTTGTCGATCGCGCACGACACCTGGTCGGTCGGTGTGCACTGCGCCTCGAAGAGCACGTTCGCGTAGCCGTCGTTGCGGATCGGATCGATGACGTAGGCGCCGTCGCCATCGGGGTCGACCTCTTCGCCGATGACGGGGGCGCGCCCGCCGTTGATGGTGATCGCGTTGACCGCGACGACCCTGCCGTCGGCGCCGACGACGAGCAGGGGCGCTCCGTTGAGCCCGCCCAGCACGATGACGTCGGCATCCCAGGAGATGCGGCGCGCCTGCATGAACGGCGAGCCGCCGTCGTCGCGGTAGCGGTCGGAGTCCGTGGGCATGTCGGGGTAGGTCACGCTCGCGTTGGTCGAGAGCACGTACAGCGCGACCTGACCCGGATCGGACGCCGCATCCAGCCCCGACGCCGGGTCGGTGCGGCGGGCTCCCGCGATGACGAGCGCGCCCTTTGCGGTGTCGACGGTGGTGTCGATGCGGCCCTCGCCGTTGTTCTCGGCGCGCTGCGGCGGGATGAGGGCGACGGCGAGCCGCATCGCGTTGCGCTCGATGACGATGTTCGCGGTGTGCGCCTTGAGGTCGACGCCGCGGTCGCCGCGGATGATCGTGCCGCCGCCGGCGATCTCGACCGCGACGGTGAGGAAGACGTCGACCTCCGCGTTGGCGAACGCCGTCGCGACGCCGAGCAGGATCGGGTTGACGCCCAGTGCCTTCGCAGTCGCATTCGCGAGGATGCGCGACACGAACGCGTCGAGGTTCACCGTCTCGCCGGTCAGGCGCACGCCCGTGCCGACGACGACGCGCGAGGTCGAGGCATCCGTTCTCGATCCGATCCTCACCCCCCGGTCGTCGTTGGTGTTGTCGGAATCCGCACCGGCCCCGATCCCCCAGGACTCGGTGTCGGACAGTGTCCGCCCGTTCGTGGCGAGGTCGGTGCGCACGATGACGTGGTGGCCGGCGGCGATCACGGCGTTCGCGCCGATCGTCGCGGTTGTGTCGTTGTCGATGCGGGCGGTCGTCTCGGCGATCTTCGCCGAGATCGCGCCGCCGCCCTTCGACGAGGCGGTGGCAGAGATGCGGTGGTCGGATGCTGCCGACAGGAGCACGTCCGCGCCGGCGGCGATGTCCGAACCCCCGCCGATCGCGACGTCGGTGGTGGCGGTGTCGAACACGGTGTCGGCGTGCGCCTCGCCGACGGCGACCCCGCCGCCGCCCGCACTGTTCGCGTACGCGACCGACCGGGTGCGGCTCGACGCGACGACCTGGACGGACTGCCCCGCGCGCACCGTCACGGTGCCGAGGGCCGCGTTCACCGTGGGGGTTCCATCGACACGCGCGCTCGGCACGTCGATGCCGACGATGATGCCGGCCGATCCGCCGTTCACGGTCGCGCCGGTCGCGCCGTCGCCGGCGGCGGGCGCGAGGTCTGCGAGCACCTCGCCGCCCGGGCCGCCGAGCGTGTGGGTGCCGGCCGGCAGCGACGGGCTCGTGAGCCGCGCGTAGATCACCTGGCTGCCGGAACCGGCCTTCAGGTCGACCTGCACGAGGCCGAACCGGTGGACGCCGGCGGCCGCGTCGCCGAGGGCGATGGCGCTTCCGCCGATCGTGGCGGCCAGCGCCACGCTCGTGCCGTCGGCTGCGCGCCCGACCGTGTAATAGGTGTACCCGTCGCGGAGGCCGGGCAGCGCCCTCTGCAGCGAGGCCGTGACGCTCTCGTCGGAACCGGGCGAGATGGCGAGCGCCTGGGCCGGGTCGTTCGTGCACCCGACGGCGTGGCAGAAGGTGTCGGCGAGCTGGATGAGGCCGTTCGCCTGCACGATGACGTAATACGTGCGTCCGTTCACCAGGCCCGCGATGCCGGTGCCGTAGTAGACGAGCGCGTCGCCGGAGTGCAGGGTGCCGGTCAGCTCGGTGCCCAGGAAGATGTTGTTCGCGCCGTTGCTGTGCGCCACGACGGTCTTGCCGTTCACCGTCGTGGTCTCGGGCACCCAGACCTGGCCGCCGCCCTCGGGCTTGTCGACGAGGTGCAGCGTGACATCGACCGCCCCGGCGATGAAGTCGGCGACGTACGGCGCCCGGTACTCGACCGCGGTTCCGTTGGGCAGGGCGCTCAGCGTGCCGTCCTGCAGACGCCCGTCCGTGACGGCGGGGGCGAGCGGCGTCTCGGTCGAGGCCGTCGCCGCCGCGGAGGTCGTCATGAGCTTGATGCGGTAATCGTCGATCCTGCGCACGTAGAACGTGGTGCTTCCCGGCTGTGCGCACGTGCCGGTGGCGGCGCCCGCGCTCGCGATGATCGACGCGCCGCCGCGCGCGTCGTAGACGACGCAGTCGCCGCTCACGAACCCGTGGGCCGATCCGAACGTGATGATCTCGGTGGCGGGATCGACGGTCGATGCGTTGAAGATGGCGCCGAGGCGGATCTGCCCGGCCACGCCCGTGTCGATGACTGTGTAGCGCGCGCCCTTGTGGAGGCCGAGGATGCCGCCCCCGGTCGCCTGATAGGTGACGACGGTGCCCTCGCCGATGCCCGGGTAGGTGAAGGTCACCGTGTCGCTCGACGCGCTGACCGCTGCGATCTGGTCGGACACCGGCTGCGCCGAACCGCCGTCGTCCTTGAGCACCGCCTCCACGCGCACCGTGCCGCCGGCGTGGATCACCGTGCGCGCGGTGGCCCCCGCGGTGCCGATGTACGCGTCGAGATCCGGACCGATCGCCGCGTGAGCGTACGGGACGCCGACATCGACCCCGCCGCCGCCGTAGGCGTTGCCGGTCGCGTCGGCCTCGGCGCGCGCGCGGGCGGTGACGGTGACGCCGCCGGTGATCGGCACCGGCGCCGACGGGACGCTGACGTCGCCGATCACGACGCCGTCGCCGATCCACGCCTTCACGACCGGCTTGGTGGTGGCGGCGGCCTCGGTGCCGCGCACTCCGATGAGACCGCCCGAGCCGACGACGACGGTCGCGGTGCTCGTCGCCGAGAGCAGGTCGGCCGTGACGGACACCCCGAGAGCGCGCAGGATGGCGGTGTTGCCCAGGATCCCGGCTTCGGTCGATCCCGTCTGGTTCGCACTCGCGATCAGGAAGCTGACCGCTGCCGCGCCGCCGGCACCGCCGTGCGAGTAGGCCGAGAGCGTGCGGGAGGAGGTGGCCAGGAGTGAGATCGAGCCGCCCGTCGCGAGGGTCGTGGTGACGCCGGCGGTCGATCCGACGAAGGCACGCGTGTGGACGTCGACGTCGACGTCGATGCGGGCGCCGGATCCGCCGAAGAGGCCGATCGCGACGGCGACGAGCTCTGCGGTCGCATCGACGGTGTCGGATGCTGCGATCTCGAGCGAACCCGCCTCGATCCGCACCGCGTCGCGGACGGCCGCGAGCACGAGCCCCGCGATCGCGATGTGCACGACGACCGCGCCGACGGCGATCACCAGGCCACCGGCGCCGCCCGCGGCGTGCGCGACGACCGTCGGGGTGAACGTCGAAGCGACCCGCACCGTGCCGGTCGCATAGATCAGCGTGCCGCGACGCACCTCCGCCGACGCGACCGAGGCGGCAGATGCACCGATCGTGATGACGAGCACGCCGGCGGCGATGCCCACGCCGGCGCCGCCGTTTCCGAGCGCGAGCACGTTGACCGAGGCGTTCGCGAACTCGTGGACGCTCGCCGTGTGGGTCGCCGAGAGCGACACCGATCCGACGGGGCTGCCGGGCTGGCCCACGCGCGAGTTCGTTCCGAGGGCGGCGGTGGCGCCGCCGCCGTCGGTGACGACGACGATGCCCGCACCCGCGCCGACGCCGACGATGAAGGAGCTGCCGATCGCATAGGCCGAGATCGTGAGCAGGAACTGCTTGACCGCGGTGAGGGTCACGGCCCCGCCGGCGAGGATCGTCGCGCCGGTGACGGCCCCGTCTTCGAGGTACGCGGCCGCGGTGCCGCCGTCGTAGACGACCGCGACGGTCACGCCGATCCCGACGAGGAGAGAGAGGCCCGTCGTGATCGCGAGCACGTCCAGCTCGTCGCGCAGATTCGCGGCGATCGCGACGTCGTGGCCGGCGGTGAGGGTCGCCCCCGAGCCGACGAAGGCCGAGACGTTCTCGTTCACCGTCGCCACCGACACCGAGACGCCCCCGCCGAAGGCGCCGAACCCGAAGCCGCCGGTCACCTGCGTGAAGTCGAGGCGGCTGCGGGCGTCGATGCGGATGTCGTGGCCGGCGCTGAGCGTGGCGCCCCGACCGACGAACGCCGCCGTCCCGGCCGGGATGCCGGCCTCCTGGGGAGGTGCCGTGCGCGACCCGGCGATCACGCCCGCGGGGGATGCAGCGCCGAGCGAGCCGTTGGCCGAGGTCGCGGCATCCTGCAGCACTCCCGCGTTCGCGCGGCCGTGACCGGCGCCGCCGACCTTGCCGATCTCGGTCGAGGCGGAGCCGCCGCCGATGAGCGTGTCGGCGTTCGTCAGCGTCTTGCCCGCGCCCTGGGCGCCCAGTGCGTCGTAGGTCGGGTTGGTCGCGTTGCCGTTCTCGTCCTGGTCGGCGTAGCTGTACGTGCCCACGAGGTCGCCGGCGATGACCCACACCGAGATCGCCGCACCGAGCGCGGCCGCACCGCCTGCGGCGCTCAGCGCGAAGGTGCGGATGTAGCGGTCGGCGAGGGCGGCCACGGCGATGTCGCGCCGGGCCCGCACGTCGCTGCCGGCGATCCACGCGGTGGTGTCGCTGTTCACGACGCCGACGTCGACGCCGCCTGCGAGCCCGATCATGCCGATCGCGAGTCCGCCGGCGATGACGAGCACCGTGAGGTCGTCGACGGCGACGACGCGCACGTCCTGCGTGGCGGAGGCGTTCGGGGTGGCGGTGTTGATGCGCGCGCCGCCGGCGATGTACGCCCGCGTGTCGGCGTTGATCACCTCGACGGTCACCGCTCCGGCGATGCCGGCGGAGAAGCCGGCGCCGGCGGCGACCGCGACCGACACGACATCCTCGCGGCTGACGGCGGTGACGATCACGCCGGTCGCGGTGGTGTGGCCGAAGGCCCCGTCGCCGGCGAGCGTGCCGTCGTGGACGTCGACGGCCGCGCCGTTGCCGGAGGCGTCGACGGTGGCGGCGCCGATCCAGGCCCGCGTCGACTTGGTGAGCACCGTCACACCGACGCCCGCTCCGGCGCCGGCTCCGCCCGCGCCGATGCCGGCGCCGATCGTGATGAGGTCGATGTCGGTGGCGTCGAACGCGGCGACCAGCACGCTGCCGCCCGCCGTGACGGCGGCCCCGTCGTCGATCGAAGCCCACGTCGTGGAGTCGATGACGAGCACGCCCACCGCGCCGCCGAAGCCGACCGCGCCGACCCCCATGGCCACGACGATGACGAGCGTCTCCTCGTTCGCGTCGGCGCGCACGATCACGTCGCCTGCCGCGGTCACCACCGCGTTCTTGCCGATGCGTGCGGTGGTCTGGGCGGTGACGACGGCCACCTGGATGCCGGGGGTCGCAGCGACCCCGCCGCCCGACGCTCCGCCGGCGATGCCGAGCAGCTGGTAGTCGTCGGCGGCGATGATGAGCACGTCGTCACCGGACGAGAGCTGCGCGAGGTCGTCGACCTCGGCGTTCGTCGTGGCGTTCAGGACGTGCACGAGGGCGGAGATCTGGACGCCGAAGAAGAGGCCGCCCGACGCCCCGATGCCGTACATGCCGATGTCGTCGCGGCTCAGCGCGGTGACGGCGACGCCGGTGAAGCCGGTGCGCGCGTTCTCCGTGACGGTGCGGTCCTGGGTGAGCTGCGGCGAGGTGAGCGGGTTCTGCGAGGTGTCGCCGCCGTGCTGGGATTGGTCGTACCCGACGTCCTGGTCGGTGAGGCACGGCGCCGTCACCTGGTGCGGGTCGCGCGTGCCCCCGTTGCAGGCGTTCGCCGCGAGCAGCTCCGACAGTCCGTCCTCGACCGTGATGCCGGGGCGGAGAGCCCGGCCGACGACCACCGCGCGCGCACCGATCACGGCCTCCGTCGTCTTCGTCACGACCGGCACGACCAGCGCGCCCCCGACTCCGCCGATCTCGATGCCGATCGCGAGGTTGCCCGACACCACCTCGACCCGCAGGGCGGAGGATGCGGCGACCTGCACGCTCCCGTCGGCCCGCACCGTCGTCGGGGTCACCGCTGCCGGGGTCCCGGCGATCGTGGCCTTCGTGGTGACGTCGATGACGTACACCCCGACCGTTCCCGCGACCGCGACGTCGCCGCTCACGGCCCCCGCGATCGCGACTCCCACGACGAGCTCGGTCGAGACGGCGATCACCCGCACATCGCCCTGCGCCTGCACCTCGGCGCCCGCGCCGATCCACGCCTGTGTGTCTTTGGCGAGCACGCCGACGGTGAGACCCGCGCCGATGCCGACGCTGCCGGACCCCGCCGCCGCGCCGGCCGCCGTGACGTGCACGGTGCGGTCGGAGGCGAGGACGAAGACGTCCTGCGCGTTGTTCTCGGCGCCGGCCGTCGTGTTGATGCGGGCGCGCGCGCCGATCCACGCGTGGGTCTCGCGGTCGATCACGGTGACCGCTCCGCCGCCGGCACCGGCGACCTCGCCGGCGCCCGCGAGCCCGATGCCCACGGTGACGACATCCTCGGTCGCCGTGGCGACCACCGCGACACCGCGCCGGAGCACCGTCTGGCCCCGGCCGTCCGGCACCGTGAGGGCCGCGTTGCCGCGGGCGTCCACGACCGCGCCGTCGCCGATGTAGGCGTGCACGGTGCTCACGTCGATCTGCAGCGGCACCGCCACCCCGGCGGCGTTGTCGCCGACAGCGATGCCGCCCGCGACGGCCACGGCGGTGAGGTCGTCCGCTGCGGCGACCAGGATGCTGCCGCCCGCGCTGACGGGGCGGCTGCCGGTGATGCGCGCCACGATGTCGTGCATGATCACGTTGATCGAGATCGAGCCGCCGACAGCGAGGTCGTTGCCTCCCGCGGCGCCCACCGTGACGCTGACGATGGTGGCGGTGAACGCCGGGCTGCCCTCGGTGCTGGGGTCGCCCGGGATGCCGATGACGAGCGCGCTGCCCGTGCCGGTGTCGAGGGACACCGCGCCGGGCACCCCGGTGTTCGCCGGCAGGTAGCCCGCCGTCACGACGATGTTGCGGCCGGCCGAGACCTGCGCGTCGTCGATCGCAGCGATGATCTGGTCGAGCTCGCCGTCGACGGTGGCGGTGTCGCTGTTGGTGTGGTCGGGGTTGGCCGGGTCGAAGCTGCCGCCGATGAAGTTGTACGCGAACGATGCGCCGACCGCGACGCCGCCGAACGCGATGCCGACGCCGCCGGCGACGACGACGAGGGTCACCGACTCGGCGGCCGTGACGAGCACGTCGCGCCCGGCCTGCACCGCGGGGCTGTGCGCGACGACCGCGGTGAGGGTGTTGGCGATCGAGT
Source organism: Microbacterium sp. Soil_C_42 (assembly GCF_057656735.1). Lineage (NCBI taxonomy): Bacteria > Bacillati > Actinomycetota > Actinomycetes > Micrococcales > Microbacteriaceae > Microbacterium > Microbacterium sp. Soil_C_42. The sequence goes on along the minus strand of NZ_JBDGJU010000018.1, from coordinate 6,792 downwards.
TGACGGTGACGGACCCGCCGATCGCGAACCCGTTGTCACCGGCGAGCGCGCCACCCACCGCGATCGCGACGAGCGTGGCCGTCGAGCGCGCGGCGACCGTGATGTCGGATGCCGCACCCCGCGCGAACACCGACACCCCGTCGATGCGGGCCGAGATCACGTTCGAGATGAGGTTGTAGCTGATGGCGGCGCCGACGGCGGGGCCGCTGGTGGCCAGAGCGACGCCGCCCGACAGCGACGCGATCACCGAGGCATCGGTCGCGGTCACCGACACCGGGCCCTGAGCGTCGATGACCGAGGCGCCGATCGGCGACGACGACACGGTGTCGACGATCTCGGCGATGATCCGGTTGTCGATGATGTTGATGAGGAGCGAGCCCGACGCGGCGATGCTGTTGCCGGTGGACGCCGAGGCGGTGACGCCGACCGCGACACCGCCGATCTCGGCCTTCGAGGTCGACTCGACCGTGACCTTGCCGTCCGTGGTGAGGTCGACGTCGTCGAGTCGCGCTTCGACGTCTCCCTGGATCTCGTTGTACCCGACGGCGGCGCCGATCGCGCTGCCTGTCGTGACCGCGATCGCGCCGCCCAGGGCGACGATGCCGGAGTCGTCGGTGGCAGCGACCGTGACGTCGAGCGTGTTCGTGGAACTCGTCGCTCGGAGGATCGTGCTGCGGGTGATCTCGGCGATCGTGCGGTAGACGAGGAGGTTGACCGCGAAGTGGAAGGCGCCCCCGATGTGCGCCTGGGCGTCGGCGGCGAGGCCGACCCCGGCGCCGATCGCGTAGATGCGCTGACCGGTGTCGTCGTTGAGGCTCTTCGCCGTGACCGACAGCACCTTGCCGCCGATCGTGAGCGTCGAGCCCGAGATGCGCGCGCTCGAGATGAGGGGTCGCGCCTCGGTGCCGAGCAGGTTGAGCGCGATGCCCAGGCCGATGCCCACCGCGCCGCCGAACCCGATGCCGCCGCCGACGGCGACGATGCGCGTGCCGTCGCGACCGGCCACCACCACGTCGGATGCGATGACCCCGCGCACGTTCTGCACGACAGCCTCGGTGGTGCCGTAGACGGTGTTGAACGAGAACGAGCCTGCGACCGAGACCGACTGGGTGCCGGCCGCGGCGGCCATGCCGGCCGAGACGCTGATCAGGTCACCGGTGCGGGCTGCCTGCACGACGAGCGATCCGTCGGTCGTGGTGAGGTCGGTGGCGACGATGAAGGCCCGGGTCGTCGCATCGATGAGGTTCACGCTGAGCGCGCCGGCGAGCGCCGCGGCATTCGTCTTCGCGCCCGCCACGAGCGCGGCGCCTCCGGTGATCGCCCGCTGCCAGAAGTCGTCGAGCGCGGTGACGGTGATGCTTCCCGCGGTGAGATGGCCCGCGTCGGCGATCGACGCCTGCGTGGTGTCGACCACGACGTTCACCGCGATCGCCGCAGCGACGGCGGCCTGCGACTGCGTCGCCGGCTGGGCGCTGCCGCCGAGGAGCTGCAGCGCCTTGGGCGATGCGCCCGCGGGCGGCGTGGGCTGTGGCGCCGCGGGTCCGGAGAAGGCACCCGCCACCGTGAAGGCCCACAGGTCGCCGTCGAGCTTCGCCAGCACGTCGACGACGCCGGTCACCGTGATGTTCGCGTTCGGCCGGGCCGTCGCGGTGCTGGTGGCCGAGGCATCCGGATTCCCGATCACGGCCTTGGTCGTGCGGTGCAGGTCGTTGATCGCCAGGGAGAACCCGACACCGAGCCCGGTGCCGAATGCGACGGCGCCGACCCACGTGACCTGGGTCATCAGGTCACCCGCGTACAGGCGCACGTCGCGACCCGTCACGATGGCGTTCGCACCGAGCTGCACCAGCGTGTCGCTGCGCTGGCCGATGTAGGCGACCGAGCCCGAGATCGTGAACGCGCCCCCGTTGCTGCCGGACTGCACGAGGTCGATGTGGAACAGCGCCTCTTCGGCCTTCATGTTGAAGCCGCCGTCGGTGCCGCTGAAGATGCGGGCGCCGTCCTGCACGATCGCGTGGGTGGTGTTGTCCTGCACGAAGATGAGGAACGCGCCTCCCGCGCCGCCCTTCTCGCCGCCCCCGCTCACGGACGGCGTCTCGAGCCGTTCCTTGATCTTCACGTCGGCGGTGTCGAGATCGAGGTCGGGAAGCGAGAAGTTGCCGGTCATCGACAGCAGCTGCTGGTAGTTCGTCGCCTCGACCGACACCGTCTGCTCGCCGGTGTTGTTGATGTGCGTCGCGTTGATCGCCTCGGGGTCGGCGGCGTCGGTCGAGCGCCACTTCTCGTCCTGGTTGATCCAGGCGCCGCCCTGCACGGTCGCCGTCGAGATGTTGGTGAGCACCAGCACAGCGAGCGAGCCGGCGAGCGCGATCTTGTCGGCGGTCGCGGTGGACGTCGTCCACGCGTTGAACATGCCCTGGAGGCCGAGGGTGGTGTTGAGGTACTTGAGCACCGCGTCGGGACCCTCGCTGCGCAGGCGGTCGATGAACTCGCTCCACGACAGCGGGATGTACTCGTCGAACCGCACCAGGAACGGGTAGCTCACGTCGGAGATCACGCGCGTGGCGCGCAGCCCGTCGACCTTCGCCCCCGTCTTCACGGTGGCGATCGCCGTGTTGTCGAAGTTTCCGACCGACACCGCGACGCTGATGGCCGTGTCGGCGCTCGAGCCGGCCAGGCCGCCGGCCGCGTCCGTCTGAGGCTCGATGCTGCTGTTGGCGCTGATCGTGTAGCCCTGCGCGATCGTGGCCTTGATCTCGAGGTCTTCGCCCGACTTCACGACGGCGGTGGACCCGATCGTCGTCTCGACGTGGTGGTCTGCGTCGATGACGGCCAGCGCCCCGGCGACAGCCAGTGGCGGCGGAGACCCCAGCCCGGCAGCGGGGGCGTGCGCCCCGAACGCGAACGCCGCGGCATCGAACAGCTGGTTGACGGCGTTGCCCGCGAAGGACTCTTTGAGCCGGGCCCACCACGTCACCGGGTGGCCGGCGTCGGCGAGGCCGGCGGCAGCGCTCGAGGAGTCCTTCGCCTCGAGCTTGGCGAGGATGCCGACGCCCGTCGCGAACCCGGTGTCGAGCACGTGCTTGGCGGCGAAGTGGTAGCCGCCCGCCTGCGCCGGGCCGATGTCGATGAGCACGCCGGCGCGGGCTTCGTTCTCGGTCTCGGCGAGCCCGATCACCTGCGCGTCGGTGAAGCGCGTGTTGCCCTGCAGGTTGGTCTGGTTGGTGCTCGCGACGACGTAGTAGGTGGCGCCGTCGACGAGGCCGTCGATCTTCGCGTCGCCCTTCTGGTGGTACACCACCGCCTGGCCGAGCTCGAACGTGTTGAACACACCGCCGGTCCAGTGCAGCGTCACCGTGTTGGCCGCGGCGTCGACGTCGGCCGCGCTGAAGTCGCGCGTGTTGTTCGTCGTCGCGGGGAACCCGGCCTGTGTGAGGTCCACGGTGAACTGCTGCAGGCACACGAGGTAAGCCAGGTACGCGGCGTGGTCGTCGCCGGCGGCGCTGCAGGTCGCGGCGCGCACCGCGGCCTGCTCCGACGAGGCCAGCGCGATGAATTCCGATTCGTTGAGGTCGAGGGTGGTCGGGTCGTCGGCCATCCACACGACGAAGTACGTGCGTCCCCCGACGAGCCCGCCGATGTTGCTGCCGCGGCGCGGACTGTAGGTGACGGTGTCCTCGGTGACGAGGCCGTGCATGCCGACGTGGATGCGGTCGTACGCGTAGTCGACGTAGCCGACGTCCGTGATGTTCGCGACGAGGGGGTCGATCTCGATCTTCACGGTCGAGCACCCGGTGAGCGTTCCGGTGAGGTCTTCGCACGGGGTCATGTGCGCGATCACCGTGCCGTTCACGACCGTCGTGACATCCGCCTTCGACAGCTCGATGCTGAAGGCGAGCCCGGCCGACCCGTCGGCGTACATGCCCGATTCGGCCTCGGCCTCGGACTCGACCGTGCCGCCGGCGACGAGGTTGGCCGTCTTCCCTGCCTCGATGACGGCGCCCGCGGCGACGTCGATGTGCGCGTTCGCCACCGCGTTGCTCACTGCGACGGCGATGGCCACCTGCGTGCCGCCCGGGTTCGCGAGACTCTTGATCTCACGTTCGGTCGAGGCACTGATCGAGGCGCCGGCGTTGGCGGTGGCGGTGATGACGATCGCGGCGGTGCTCGTGATGAGCGCGTCCTTCTTGATGATCACCGTGGCGGTCGCCGTGGCCTGCACGAAGCCGGCGCTCACGAGGCTGCCGCGTGCGGTGCCGTTCGCGACGGCCGCCGCCGTGGCGTACATGCCGACGGTGTCGTCGCCGATGAGCTGGGCGCCGACGCCGATCGTGATCGTGGCGGTGGACTTCTTGAGGAGCAGCTTGACCGGGAGGGCGATGATGCTGCCGAGGAGGCCTGTGAGCGGGTCGAGCACGTAGCTGCCGACCTCGCGCGCGACGCCGAGATACTCGGCGAGGCTGCGGTCCTCGGCCTGCGCGATGAAGAAGATGCCCGTCGCGTGGATGGTCGCGCCGTCGCCGACGGTGATCGACACGTTCCGGTCGGTCGCGAAGACGGGTGAGAGATTCTCGGCGAACGCGCTGCCGATCTGCCGGGCGCGGAAGGTGACCCAGCCGGCCCCGGTGTCGATCGCGACGTTCGCGTTCACCGTGATGTGCGCGGCGTAGATCTCCATCACGCCGTCGTTGGTCCAGACGTCCCCCGTGAAGGTGACGCTGTCGGCCTCGGGGTCGTCGACGAAGATCGGCATGTCGTCGCTGAGCCGGCGGTTGCCGTAGACGATGAACGTGGCTTCGCTCACCCAGCCGGCCGCGAGGCCGGTGACGACGATGGTGTCGGCGCCGTCGAGGCCCTCGACCACGAGCGACGTGCTCGGCACCGCGAACTCGATCACGGTGGTCACGACCTGGGTGATCGGGTCGTACCAGCCGTGCGAGCCGTAGTCGACGCGCATCCGGTTCGGATCGGTGGGGTGAGCCGAGATGGTGATGGTGTCGTTCGACGCGGTGCCGGTGATGCGCACCGTGTCGCCGCCGACGGTGAGGAAGGGGGTCTGCTGGTCGAGGCCGGTGTAGGCGATCACCCGGCCGTAGAGCGACGCGGTTCCCGCAGCATCCGTTCCGCTGATGTTGTAGAGCGCGCCGCTGATGCTGCCGCACAGGACGACGCAGGAGATGACGAGGATGTCGGTGCCGCCGCTGCCGCCGGCCACCGATCCGATGGAGCCGGTGCCGACGACGTCGAACACGTCGGCGTTGTTCGCGGTGCCCACGAGGTTCTCGATGGACGAGAAGGCGATACCGGCGACCGTGCCGGAGTTCGCGCCGTCGATCGTCCAGCGCACGCTCGCGTCGGGAGGACCGCGGATCGAGTCGGAGCTGCTCGCGGAACCCACCAGCCTGTCGATGCCCGAGAAGGTGCCGAAGCCGACGACCACGTTGACGGGCGGGACGTACGACAGCGTCACGTCGATGCCTCCGGCGAACGGCGACGCGGCACTGGCCGCGATGACCTGCACGCTCACGGTGCGCGACTCGCCCGGCAGGCCCGGCGCCGAGATCCCGAGCAGCCGGAACAGGATCCAGGCCGACGGGTCGTCCGCACTCGAGATCAGCAGCTGGCCGCCGCTCTGCGAGGTGTCGATGCGATCGATGGATGCCGCGACCGACGCCCCCGCCGCGTCCGTGGTGCTGATGACGACCTGGGTCGCCTGGTTCTGATCCGGGGTGTTGAGCCGCACCGTCCCGGCCGCGGGTGCGCCCGCGGTGGCGGCGGAGAACGCGGTCGCGATGTCGACCGCGCCGCCGGCGAGGATGACGACGATCTGGCCGCCGCGCGCCGAGAAGTCGAGCACGTCGACGGGCGCCGCCGCAGCGTCCGCGACCGCACCGCCTTCGACGCCGCCCGAGAGCGCGCCGCCCGCCAAGACCTTGAAGGTGTCGTCGGCGTTGCCGCCTACGAGGGTGCCGATACCGGTGAACGACGTCGTGCCGAGGGTTCCGGCATCCGCTCCCGAGACGGTCCAGGTGTTCGCGGCGTCGGGGCCGACGAGCGTGTTCGCGCCGCCGCCGCCCGCGATCGAGCCGATCGACCCGGTGCTGCGCATCGCGAACGCGTCGGCACCCGAGCCGCCGACCACGGTGTCGATGCCGCTGAACGAGATGTCACCCGTGAATCCGGTGCCCGGCCCGTCGATGACCCACTGCGTGTCGGCGGCGCCGCCCGCGAGGCTGTCGGTGCCGGCGCCCTGCAGGCGCTCCACGCCGGTGAAGGCGACCGAGGCGGCACCGGCCGAGAGCACGCCGGCTCCGGGGCCGGTGAGGGTCCACTGCACACTGCCCACGGGACCGGTGACGGTGTCGCTTCCCGCGCCACCGTCGAACGTGATCCCGATGCCGGCGAGCGCCGCCAGCGCCGCCGCGGAGAACACGACGGTGTCGTCGCCGCCCGAGCCGACGATCGCGAGGGCGCTGATCGTGTCGAGGGCGCGCCGCTCCGCGCCGATCACGAGGTCCGTGCCGTCGACCGTGACGGTGACAGCGCCCGCGATCGAGATCGACCACGGGGTGGCGGCGGCCAGCGCGGTGACGGTGAGGGATGCCTCGGGCGCGGCCGGCTGCGCCGCTGCCGGATCCTCGGCCGCCACGTCGGCGGTCGCAGGGTCTTCGACCGCGGGGGGCGCGACGGACTCGGTGGCCGGGTCGGTGGTCGAGGCGGAGTCGGGGGCTGCCGGTGCCGGGTCCACGACGGGCGCCGGTTCCGCGGCCGGCGCTTCCGCCGGAGCTGGGG
>NZ_JBDGJU010000017.1:0-82418 GCF_057656735.1 Microbacterium sp. Soil_C_42 | reverse complement strand
GGGCACCGGCGCCGTCGACGTAGGGGTCGACGTCGTCGGCCTTCCGCATCGCCTCGGCGTGCTGCTGACGCAGGCCTTCGGCCTCTGCGCGGTGGTCGTCGACGCGTCCCGCGCGGCGTTCGGCCTCGATCGAGGCTTCGGCCGCCCGCGCCTTGGCATCCTCCGCGGCCGCCGCTGCGGCTGCGGCGTCCGCGCGGGCACGAGCCGCCTCGGCCTCGTGCTGCCGAGCCTGCAGCTCGGTCTCGCGCGCGTCCTCGCGCATCTTCTCGGCTCGATCGTGCTGGTGCTCCCGGCGACGCTCGCGGCGCCCGCGCGCGGTGAGCAGCAGTGCCACGACGACGATCGCGAGTACGATGACGACGCCGACGATGATCCAGATCAGTGTGGTCGTGTCCACGGCTCCTCCTTCTCCCTCCGACGCCGGCGGGGTCAGGCTGGCGTCACCACTGCCAGGCAACCTCCGCACCCGTCGAGCGGCAAACCCGTTGCGTACCGGCAGTGCGTGCGCTAGGTACGGCGCTGCACCGGGATTCTTAGGTCCCGGGTCCCCTCCCGCATAGAATGAGTGGTCTCGCCGACGCAGTTCCCCCCACCCGCCACGCCCCCGAAGGACCCGCGTTGACCGACACCCCCGCCCTCCTCTTCGACGGAGACCGTCCCCGCGATGATGCGGAGACGCTCCGCCTCCAGGAATGCTCGCAGGAGCAGATCCGCACGATCGGACGCATCCAGGCGCACGGCGCCCTTTTCGGCATCGATGAGGCGACCGGAGTCGTGGTCGTGGCGAGCGAGAACGTCGAGCACTGGCTCGGACGCGACCTGCGCGAGGCCGGCAGCGACACGCTTTCCTGGGCGATCAGCCAGGGACTGGCCGTCGATCCGGTGCGCGCGGAGTTCGAGGGCGGCGTCTACGACGTCATCGCGCATCGCGGCACCGTCCCTCTCGTCGTCGAGCTGGAGCCTGTGGTGCCGGAGCTCGAATACGTCCGCACCGGAGTCGTCGGCGCGATCCAGCGCTTGGCGGGGGTCACCGACCCCGACGAGCTGCGGCAGCAGGCCGCCCGCGAGATCAAGGACATCACGGGCTTCGACCGGGTCATGTGCTACGAGTTCCACGAGGACGGGCACGGGCAGGTCGTGGCCGACGAGCGCGAACCCGACATGGAGGCGTACTTCGGACTCCACTTCCCCGCCTCCGACATCCCGGCGCAGGCGCGAGCGCTGTACATCGAGAAGCGCTCACGGGTCATCGCCGACACCGAGGACCAGGGCTTCGCCCTGCACACGCTGCTTCCCGAGGACGCCCCGCTCGACCTCGGGCGCAGCGAGCTGCGCGCCGTGTCGCCGCACCACCTCCAGTTCATGCGCAATATGGGGCAGGCGGCGACGGTGTCGTTCGGCCTCGTCATCGACGACCGCCTCGTGGGGATGTTCACGTGCGCTCACCGCACCCCCCGACGTCTGCCCGTGCTGCTGCGCCGGGCCCTCGAGGTGATGGCGACCCAGGTCGTCACCCAGCTCGCCGCTGCTGAGCAGATCCGGCGCCTGCGCCGGCAGCTCGAGGCGCGCGAGCGGCGGATCGCCATCATCGCCCCGCTCTACGGGCGCGCCGATGTCGGCGCCGTGCTGATGAGCGGCGAGCGGACCGTGCTCGACGTGGTTCCCGCGGACGGCGCCCTGCTGCGCATGGGCGACACGGTCCACACCGTGGGCGTCGTCCCGCCCCCCGCTCGCCTGTTCGCCGTGATCGACGAGCTCGGCCCGGGGCGACTGCTGTGGGAGGCGCTTCCGATCGAACGTCCGGGCCTCGCGGTGGAAGTGCCGGGCGTCGCCGGCCTTCTCATCGTCCCGCTCGGCAGCGACGGCGACACGCTCGTCTTCGTACGCAGCGAGGTCTCGCGCACGGTCGACTGGCTCGGCGACCAGCGACCGGAGAACCGCGACACGCCGCTCTCCCCTCGCCGGTCGTTCTCCGCCTGGCGCGAGAGCGTCACGGGTCGCAGCCTCCCGTGGGGTGAACACGCCCAGGACGCTGCGGACCTCGGCGAGGAGATCAGGTCGGCCATGGTCGCCCGCACCCAGGCCGAGCTCGCAGAGCTCGCGCTGCGCGATGCCCTCACGGGTCTGCACAACCGCCGCTTCCTGGACGACCGGCTGAACGAGCTGCTGCAGGTCTCCGACGCCGCCGTGGCTGTCGTCTTCCTCGACCTCGACGACTTCAAGCTCATCAACGACACGTACGGTCACGAGATGGGCGACGCCGTCCTGGCCGCGATCGGCCGCCGGCTGAGCGGGGTGGCCCGCGGCTCCGACATCGTCGTACGACTGGGCGGCGACGAGTTCGTGATCGTGTGCGTCAGCGCAGGGCCGGAGGAGGCCGCGGCCATCGCGGGAAGGGCGCTGGCCGCGATCGCCGAGCCGATCACGGTGCGCGGCGTCGAGGTCGCCGTAGGCGCCTCCGCGGGCGTCGTCGCGGCCGAGCGCGGGATCTCTCCCGGAGGACTGCTGGATGCCGCGGACGCGGCGATGTACCGCGCGAAGCGCGACGGCGGCGGCCGGGTCTCAGCGTGACGGAAGGTCGGGCTCGGGCACGACCCGGAGCCCGGACGACGAGTTCGCCACGTCGATCAGATCCTGCAGCCAGAGCCGGTTGATCTCGGGCATCGGCCCCTCGTACTCGAACCGCAGCGGCGTCACCGAAGAGATCCAGACGGCCTGACGCAGCGACGTGTTCTCGTCGACGTGGGCGAACGACAGATTCTCCCGTCGCCGCAGCTTCGCCATGATGACCAGCTCGAGGTGAGCGAGGGTGCGATCGTCGATCGTGAAGGACGCCGGGGGTGCGCCGTAGTGAAGTATGCCCACGCTTCGATCCTACGGGCGGGTGGCCCAGGTACGCTGGTGCGATGGCGATCGTGAACCGGCTCACCGTCGATGGACGCGACTATTTCCTCCCCGACCCCGTCTCGGAGCTGAAGACCAAGATCCTCGAGGCGATCAAGGCGGGGGGCGGCTACGTGAACATCCCGCCGCTGCGCGGGGGACCGGGAGTCGACATCCTGTTCTCCCCCGGCATGCCGGTGACGTGGTCGCAGTTCGAGGTCGGCGACACGCCGGCGCCCAGCGACGAGCACAGCGAGGACCTCGCCGACTACGGGCTCTGAGGCGCGGCCTGGTCCGGTCCGTCCGCGAGCAGCCCGTCCATCTCGTCGGACGGCATCGGGAGCCCCCACAGGTAGCCCTGCCCGCGGTGGCAGCCGCGACGGCGGGAGCGGTCGAGGTCGGCCACGGTCTCGATGCCCTCCGCCAGCACCCGCCATCCATGCTCGGCGCTGCTGGCCACCACGGCGGCGATCGCGTCGTCGGCTTCGGCATCCGTCCGCTGCGTGAGTGATCGGTCGATCTTCACCTCGTCGATCGGAAGGGCCTGCAGCATCGCCACGGTGGTGTCACCGCCGGCGTAGTCGTCGACCGAGATCGAGACCCCGACGGACCGCAGCGTCTGCATCGCGGTGACCATCTCCGGACGCAGCTGCGGTGTCGGAGCCTCGGTGATCTCGATCGTGATGCCGGCGGGGTCGATGCCGAGCCGGTCCAGCCGAGCCACCACCGTGTCGGCGTACCGGGTGGAGAAGTGCGCAGGAGACGCGTTCACCGCGAGACCGAGCGGGTGTCCCGACCCGCGCCACCGCATCACGCTGTCCACCGCTCGGTCGAACACCAGAAGATCCACCTCGTCGAGGAAGCGCCCCTGCTCTGCGAGGGGGATGAACGTGTCGGGCGGGACGGCGCCGAGGAGCGCATGCGTCCACCGGCAGAGCGCCTCGACGGCGACAGGGTCCGTCGGCCCCGGGGCGTCGGGGGGGCCCGCCGGATCCAGGTCGTACTGCGGCTGGAAGGCGATCCACAGCTCGCCGGTCGAGAGCGCGGCGCGCAAGTCACGGGTGAGCTGGAGGGGACGGGACATGTCACCAGCGTCGAGGACGTTCGCGTCGAGGCGCAACACCGGACAAACGCGGCGAAACCGCGTACAATGCCACGCACTCCGATCGCAGACGCGATCCGACACGCCACGATCTCCCGGGCGCTAAGGTGGGACCGATGGGCACGCTCACCTACGACACCCGCGTCACGACGTCGATCGACGATCGGATCCTCGCGCATCTGCAGGCGGTCATCTGGGCCAAGCTGCGAAGAGGCGAGTCGTTCCCGTTCACGTGGAGCGACCCGACCCGCGCCGGCCTCGGACGCACCTCGGTGTGGCTGAGCCCGAACGTCTCGCTGGCGTTCGAGTACTTCGGCGGCCGCCAGCCCCGCCTCAACCCCGCGTGGGTGGAGGCCCTCACCAAGGCGGCGAACTCGCCCGCGGGCCTCACGATCGTGCCCGAGCCCGACAACCCCTCCGCACCGTAAATAGGCGCGGCCGGCGTTCCTGTCAAGACCCGGGGTCGGCGTCGACGCGTCCTTAGCGTGGAGGCATGACACAGCACACCGAAGACCGGGTTGGTGAGATCCACTGGTCCACCCCCGAGCGCGGCTCCTGGGCCGCTGACCGCTTCGGACGCCAGGTGGGCGGAGTGACGCGGGACGAACGCGGCTATGTGGCGACACGCGGCGGACGGACCCTCGGCCGCTACCGCACCCTCGACGCCGCGCTGGACGCCGTCGATCACCGCAGCTGGACCCACCTGCAGCCGAGCCGCTACTGGACCCTGCTGCTGGCGACCATCAACGTCGGCATCCTCGCCGCGATGTCGCTCATCGCGACAGCGATCCTCCGCTGACGCTTCAGCTCCAGACGCTGGGCGCCTCCGCTCGCGTGGGAGGCAGAGCGGATGCTGCCGCCCACTCGTGGACCCACGCATCCACTTCGGGCACGCCTTCGGGGCGGCCGATCGCGGCGAAGAGCTCCTCGTGCGACAGCGTTCCCCCGGAACGCTTCATCATGCGGGCGCGGATGATCGCGCGGGCGTACACCTCGCCGCCGACCACCGCGCGATGCTCGAGGTAGACGGCCTTGTCGTCGTGCCCGATCATGCGCGATTCGACGTCGAACTTCTGCCATAGATTGAGCGATTTGCGGAAGGTCACCGTCTCGCTCGAGACGACGGCGTACCAGCCGTAGGTCTTCATGACGTCCCACAGGCCCGTCCGCACGAGGAGGTCCCATCGGCCGAGGTCGAACAGCGAGAGGTAGCGCCCGTTGTTCATGTGGCGCAGCAGGTCGATGTCGGTGAGCAGTGTCGTGAGCCGGATCCGGCTGATCTCGTTCGGACCGAGTCGTCCGCCCCGCCGCAGCCTCCGCCGCGCGGTCACCATCACGATCAGGGTCCGCCACATCACGTTCACGAGGTGTGATCGTAGCGATCCTCGACGGGTGCACCGATTCGGTTGTCGATTCCCGACAGCCTCCCCCGGTCGCCCGCTCAGATCGACGCACCGTGAGATTCGGAGAACCGCCGGGCCGCGGCATCCGTTCGTCACCCCTTGTTCACCGGGCGTTGCCCCGATTTCGGGTCTCGCGCCGACGCGCGTAGAGTCTGGCCATGGAAGCCGAAACCCAGACCGACATCGTCGTCCGTCCGGTGCGTGACGTCGACGCGGAGGCCCTCGGGCGCGTCCACGCGACCGCCTGGCACGAGACGTACGACCACCTCATCAGCAAGGCCGCCCTCGAGGCCGTCTCACCCAAGCGCCTCGCCGAGCTCTGGACCCACTGGGCCGTCCAGGGACCCGAGTTCAAGATGTTCGCCGCCCTCGTGAACGGCGAGATCGTCGGATTCGCGGGCTCCGGCCCCGCCCGCGACAAGGACGCCCCGCGCTTCCGCGAGCTGTACTTCATCTACCTGCTCGACGCCCACCACGGCACCGGCATCGGCCAGAAGCTCTTCGACGCGGTCGTCGAGCCCGCCGAGGGCCTATACCTCTGGGTCGCCGACGACAACCCCCGCGCGCACCGCTTCTACACGCGCAACGGCTTCGCCCTCGACGGCGCGACGCACACCGAGCCCTTCCTCGGCGAGACCCTCACCGAGGTGCGCTTCGTGCGCTGATCCACCGCTGTCCCCGAGGGGGCGTGTCCGGTCCGCCGGACACGCCCCCTCGACGTTTCCGACGGCGGAGCGGGAGCGCCGCGCATCCGGAAGACTGGACCCATGCCGCCCCGCACCGCGCTCACCGTCTGGCCCCTCGAGGGCATCCCCGAGATCCAGGCGGGCACCGACCTCGTCGATGTCATCGCCCGCGCGGCGGGTGACGAGCTCGTGGACGGCGACATCCTCGTGGTGACGTCGAAGATCGTCTCGAAGGCGGAGGGGCGCTTCGTCGTCGCCGACGACCGGGAAGACGCCATCACGTCCGAGACCGTGCGGGTCGTGGCCTCTCGCACCACCCCCCACGGCTCCACGACGCGCATCGTCGAGAACCGCCTCGGCATGGTCTCGGCCGCGGCCGGCGTCGACGCGTCGAACACCCCCGAGGGCACCGTGCTCCTGCTGCCCGTCGACCCCGATGCCTCCGCACGGGCGATCGCCGCGGGCCTCCGGGAGCGCCTCGGCGCCGAGGTCGGCGTCATCGTCTCCGACACGCTCGGCCGCGCCTGGCGCGAAGGCCAGACCGATCACGCGATCGGCGCCGGCGGCGTGCACGTCTTCGAGGACCTGCGCGGAGGGACCGATGCGGAGGGCCGCCCGCTCGTCGTCACGATGCCGTGCGTCGGGGACGAGCTCGCGGCCGCGGCGGACCTCGTCAAGGGAAAGGCGACCCGGCGTCCCGTCGCTGTGGTGCGCGGCCGCGCCGACCTCGTCGGCGCCCTGGATCTTCCCGGCGCCCGTTCGATCGTGCGCCCGCTCGAGAAGGACATGTTCCGCCTCGGCGCCGACGAGGCCTACGCCGAGGGATTCGCCGCGGGCGCAGCATCCGTCTCCTCCTGACCCCCGATCCCGCGCCACCCGATCGCCCCGCCCCTTCCTCGTTCGTTCGTCGCCTGTGCACGCGGAACGGGAGATTTCGCGTACACAGGTGACGAACGGACGGGGGTGGCGGACCCGAAGACGCGGACCGACCCGCCGTCGCAGAGCCGCGACGACGGGTCGGAAGGAGTGCGGGCGGTCAGCTCCCGGACGTCACTGCGGGGGCGGTCAGCTCCCCGACTTGAGCACGGCCTGACCCGCGGAGACCTGCACGTCGATCGTGCGGGACGCACCGGGCGTCGAGCCGATGCTGTTGTCGAACTGACCTGCCGAGACCTCCGAGCGCACGTCGTACTCGCCCTCAGGCACCGTGAGCCGCAGTGAACCGGCGCTCACGTCGAGCTCGACCGCGTCCGGCGCGGTGCCGGTCAGGGTCGCGTCGAGCGAGCCCGCGCTCACGGTGAGGTCGGCTTCGCGCACGCCGTCGAGCTCGAGCGTTCCGCGTCCGGCGCTGACGTCCGCGCTGAGCGACTCGGCCGATCCCGTCACATCGAACGAGCCGGCCGCGAGCGAGAGGTCCAGCGCGCCGAACTCGCCGTCGGTCACGAACTCGCCGGCCGCCAGCGAGATGTCGGCGTCCAGCCCTTCCAGCGACGCGGGCAGCCGCAGCACGGCATCCGCTCCCCCGTCGCCGAACCATCCGCGCCAGCCGAACCAGTCGCGGTCGGGTGACGAGACCTGCAGCGTGTCGCCGTCGCGCTCGAGCCGCCAGTCTCCGGCGCCCCATGAGCTCGTGACCTCGAGCTCGGCTTCCCGCACGTCCGAGAACTCGACGCGCAGCGTGCCGGCCGCGGCGTCGACGTCGAGCTCGTCGACGCCGGCGGCGTCGGCCGTGCGGGTGGAGGTGTGGACCGAGGCCGAGGCGATGGTCCCGACGGCGGCCGAGATCGCCGCGCCCAGCAGCACCATGCCGCCCAGCACGATCACGACGATCGCGACGGCCCGCGATCCCCCGGAGGAGGGCCGCGGCGGCTCGACGGGGGTGCCCGGGGCCACGGGCGGAGGGGTCAGGGTCGTGCTCATCGGTTCGTTCCTGTCTGCGGCCCGCGGCCGCCGGGTGTGGGGGGAGCCGGCGGCGTCGGGCCGCCGTGCTCGAGGTGGGCGATCGCGGCGAGCACGCGCCGGTTGCCCGATTCGTCGGGTTCGAGGTCCAGCTTCTGGAAGACCGCGGTGATGTGCTTCTCGACACTGCCCTCGGTGACGTGCAGCGTCTTGGCGATGGCCTGGTTGGAGCGTCCCTCCGCGATGAGCGCGAGCACCGAGGCCTCGCGTTCGGTGAGGCGCAGCATCCGTTCGTCCCTCGTCCTGCGGCTGAGCAGCTGCGCGACCACCTCGGGGTCGAGCACCGTGGCACCGGCGGCGATGCGCTCGATCGCCTCGAGGAAGTCGGTGACGTCGGCCACGCGGTCCTTCAGGAGGTAGGCGAGGGCTCCGCCGCTGGACGAGATGAGGTCGGCAGCGTAGCGCTCCTCGACGTACTGCGAGAGCACGAGCACCGCGAGCTGGGGCAGGCGCGCCCGCAGCGACAGGGCCGCGCGGATGCCCTCGTCGACCCACGTGGGCGGAAGCCGCACGTCGAGGATGCACAGGTCGGGCGCCGTCTCGTCGACGGTCTCGTCGAGCCGCGACGCGTCGGGAAGGGCGGCGACCACCTCGTGGCCGGAGTCTTCGAGCACCCGCACCAGCCCGGCGCGCAGCAGCGCCGAGTCCTCGCAGATCAGGATGCGCACGGGATGCTCACCTCCACGCTCGTGGGGCCCCCGGCGGGGCTGTCGATGCGGGCCTCACCGCCGGCAGCGAGGACGCGGTTGACGATGCCGTCGAGGCCGCCGCCGGGGATGACCCGCGCGCCGCCCACGCCGTTGTCTTCGACGCGGGCCCAGAGCGTCCCGGGCTCGCGCAGTCGCGCGACCACCCGCACCTCGGTCGCCCGCGAGTGCTTGGCGGCATTGGTGAGGGCCTCGGCGATCACGAAGTAGGCGGCGGCCTCGGTGTCACGGCTGCAGCGCCCGTCCAGGCGCACGTCGGTGTGCACGGGCACCACCGAGCGCGCGACGAGGGCCGAGATGGCGGCGTCGAGACCGCGATCGTCGAGGACGGAGGTGTGGATGCCGCGGGCCAGCTGCCGCAGTTCCGTGATGGCCGCCTTCGTCGAGGTGTGCGCCTCGGAGATCAGCGCCTTCGCGGCCTCGGGGTCGGCGTCGATCTTCTGCTGCGCGAGCCCGAGGGTCATGCCGACCGAGACCAGTCGGGGCTGGACGCCGTCGTGGAGGTCGCGTTCGATGCGCGTGCGCTCGACGTCGGCGGCGCGGACCGCGCCGGCGTGCTGCTGGCTCGACATGCGTGCCGCGGCGGCGAGCTGGGCCTCGCGCGAGGGCACCATGATCGCCCGCGCGATGATGCCGTGCAGCACGCCGAGTCCGATGAGCGCGGCGGCCGAGAAGAGCGCCGCGAAGATGCCCCCGGGGACCGCCCACGCGAGGGGCACCTCGATGCCGGTGCGCGCGAGCCGCACGGCGCTCGCATCGGCGAACAGCGGCGCGAACACGAGGACGGCGCCCGAGACCAGGAGTCCGGCGAGGGCCACGACGACCCACCCGAGGATCGTCGCGATCGCGAGGTTCGCGATCGCGCGCCACGTGCCGGGATCGGTCGCCTGCATCCAGATCGTGCGCAGGAACCCGCCGAAGCCGGGGCGGCCGCTGGTCCGCGGACGCAGCCGCGCAAGCCCGAACCGGTAGAGCCCGTCGACGCGCTCGGTCTCGAGCCAGCCGAGCGCGAAGAGCACGTAGACGAGCCCGACGAGCACCACCAGGCCGATGCCGATCACGAACACCAGGCCGATGCCGACGCCGAGCAGCGTGAAGAGGAGGGAGAAGGCCGCGGCTCCGATGACGCCGAGGGCCGCGAGCTGCGCGATGGCGCCCGCCACCTGGGCGGGCCGCGTCACCGGGCGGACGGGAGGGGAGTCCGAGGAGGTCATGTCACCAAAGTTAGGCGCGTACGTCGCACCGCGCGCCCGAGGCACCCGGAGACTTCTCTTCGGGTTATCCCCCCTCCCTGGAGTCGCCTCGGGGCGGATCGCTGTGGAGTTCGGGGCGCACGACGTCCGCTGGGGGCGCGTGCCGCGCGCCCCGAATGCACGCGGCGCGCCCCGAACCCGAGGCGACACACCTCCGCGGGCCGGCGTCGGCGGCACGGGCTAAGGTTGCGGCGATGCCAGCTGCCAGATCCCGCAAGACCCAGGGCACCCAGCCGCCCTCCTTCGACTTCGACGAATCGTCGCTGGGCGCGCTCGATCCCGGCGACGACGAGATGCTCGACGCCGGGCGCCTCGACGGCGTCGCGTACTCGGGCATCGCCCGCGACACCTGGCAGCTCGAGTCGGGTGCCACCGTCGAGGCGTGCCGGTTCGACGGCCTCGACCTCGGAACGTGGGCGCTCCGCGGCGCCCACCTGGTCGAGTCCGTCTTCGCGGGCGCCAACGTGCCCGCGGTCTCGGCCGCACGCGGCGGCTGGCGCGATGTCGAGCTCCGCGTCAGCCGATTCGGCTCCGTCGAGGCCTACGACGGGGCCTGGCGCGGCATCCGATTCACTCGTTGCAAACTCGGCTACGTGAACCTCCGGGGGGCCGAGCTGCTCGACGTCGCCTTCGTCGACTGCACCATCGACGAGATCGACCTGCTGGATGCCTCGGCCCGCCGCGTCGCGTTCGACGGCGCCCGCATCGGCACGCTGAACGCGAGCGGCGCCCGGCTCACCGACGTCGACCTGCGCGGGGCCGACGTGGGTCAGGTCGTCGGGATGGAGGGCCTCCGCGGCGCGACGATCTCGCCCGAGCAGCTGCAGCTCATGGCGCCGGCCCTCGCGGACCTCGCCGGCATCGTCGTCGAGTAGGCCGGGCGCGTCAGCGGCCGGAGACCTTGCCGAACAGGCGCGCGATCGGCGCCAGCACGAGCGGCCGGGCGGCCACCCAGGCGGCGGCGATCACGACGAGGGATGCGACGAAGAACCAGAATCCGGTCCAGTTGTCGGCGTACGCGTTCGGGTCGACCGAGCCCTGCGCCGCGTACATGTGGTTGAGATTGCGCAGCGCCCCGGTCGCGAACACGAGGAACACGTGCACCGCGATGAAGGCCACGAAGTAGAGCATCACCGGGAAGTGCACGGCGCGCGCCCACTCCACCGGGTACGCCTTGTTCAGCCCGGTAGCGTTCTTCGGCCAGACGTGGCTCATCCGCACCCCCGTCGCGATCGCGAGGGGTGCGGCGAGGAACACCGTGGCGAAGTACGCCAGCTGCTGCAGCGAGTTGTAGTTCACCCACCCGTTCTCGGTGGGCCAGTCCAGCGACACGTACTGCAGCGCAGCGGAGACGGCGTTCGGGAACACCGCCCACGACGTGGGCACGATCTTCATCCATTGGCCGGTCACGAACAGCAGCACCACGAAGACCACGCCGTTGACGATCCACAGGATGTCGAGCGACTGGTGGAACCACAGGTTCAGGCTCATCTTGCGCCGGCCGTTGCTGCGCGGCGACCAGAACACGCTCGGCCGCTTCTCGGTGCGCACCTGCAGTCCGGTGCGGATGATCAGCACCATCAGGAACACGTTGAAGAAGTGCTGCCACCCGAGCCACGCCGGAATGCCGACCGGCGCTCCCTCGGGCAGGTGGTACTCGCCCGGGTAGGCCGCGAGGAAGTCCACGCCCCACTCGGTCGACAGCAGCCAGCGCACCGCGAAGACCGCCATGCCGGCCGCGTACAGCAGTCCGGCGCCGCCGACGATCACCGCGCCGGCCCACTGGCCCCGGGTCAACGGCCCGATCCGCTCCGGCTCCGCCTTCGCCGCCGGATGGGTCTTGGCAGTGGCACCGGCCCACACCGTGCGACGGAACGGCAACGGCTGCGTCAGGGGCACGCCGGTGGCGGTCTCCGGTCGTTGAGCGTAGGGCGCACTGGCGCCCGAAGTCGAAACGTCGCCGATCTCGGGCTGCGCGTCGGTCCGGGGCGTTTCGACTCGCTCGTTCCTCGCTCGCTCGACGAGCGAGGAACGGGAAGGGGCGACGGAGGCCGGTGGCCAGGGCTCGCCGCCCGCGACGCGGGGCAGACCGCGCCGCAGCGCCGTGGCACCGTCGCCGGCCGCGGTCGGAGCTGCTCCTGGTACCGCAGCGCGCGGGGTGGCCGCGACTCGCTGCGTCAGCACCGTCGAGTCGGGCCCCCGCTGTTCCGCAGTCACTTCTGGTGCGTGATCCGTCTCGGCACCCGCCACAAGCGACTGCGGAACCGCAGGCGCGTGCCCGGCGGGCGGCCAGGGCTCTCCGCCGGGCACGCGCGGCAGACCCCGGCGCAGCGTGACCGCACCGGCCGCACCTCGCGGTTGCGCAGTCACCTTCGGCGCGACATCCTCGTGCGCACCCGCCACAAGCGACTGCGGAACCGGATGGTCGCCGGCGGATCCAGCGCCGAGGGTCGCGACGCGCGGGGTCGAGGAATCCGAATTCGCGTGTTGCGCCATTTGGGCGACGGCGACCTCGGCTGCCGGGCCCGCGCCGTTGCCGTTCGCGCCGGGCGCGGCGCCGGGGGGCGGCCATGGCTCGCCGCCGGGCACGCGTGGGAGGCCGCGGCGCACCGTGGAACCGAACGTCGCCATGCCGGGTTACGCCTTCTTCGCCTCGAGCGCGGCGATCAGCTGCGGCACGACCGTGAACAGGTCGCCGACCACGCCGAAGTCCGCGATCTCGAAGATCGGGGCGTCGGCGTCCTTGTTGATCGCGACGATGGTCTTGGCGGTCTGCATGCCGGCCTTGTGCTGGATCGCGCCCGAGATGCCGAGCGCGACGTACAGCTGCGGCGACACCGAGACGCCGGTCTGCCCGACCTGGTACGAGTACGGCACGTAGCCGGCATCGACCGCGGCACGCGACGCGCCGATCGCAGCGCCGAGCGCGTCGGCCAGCTGCTCGACGAGTTCGAACTTCTCACCGGATCCGAGTCCGCGTCCGCCCGACACCACCTTCGCCGCGCCGCGCAGTTCGGGGCGCGTCGACGAGACCACGGCCTCGTCGACGGAGGTCACGGTCGCGGCGCGACGGCTCGAGGGGCGCACCTCGAGCGGCTCGGCCTCGACCCCGGCGACCGCGTCGGCGCGGGCGTCGATCGAGCCCTGCCGGATCGTGATGACCGGCGCACCCCACGTGACGGCCGAGTCGACGTTGTACGCGCCGCCGTACACCGAGTGGTGCGCGACGACGCCTTCCGCATCGCGCGAGACGCCGACGGCATCCACCGCGACGCCCGAACGGGTGCGGGCGGCGTACCGGCCGGCGACCTCGCGGCCCTCCACCGAGTTCGCCACGAGGATCGCGTCGGGGCGCACCAGGTCGGCGGCCTCCGTCAGCGCGTCCACGCGCGGGACCGCCAGGCCCTCGCCGGCCGGCGCGACCAGCACCGACGCGGCGCCGAGGGCCGCAGCATCCGCCGCCAACGCGGCATCGCCGACGATCAGCGCGACCGGCGTGCCGACCGAGGCGGCAGCACCCAGCAGCTCTGCCGCCGTCTTGGCGAGCGCGCCCGAGGGCGTGGTGTCGAGGAGGACCAGGATCGAGTCATCTGCGAACGTCATGGGTGCCACCTCACGCGAGCCGGTTCTGGATGAGGAAGTCCGCGAGCTTCTGGCCCGCGTCCCCCTCGTCGACGATCTTGACGCCGGCCTCGCGCGGCGGCTTCTCACTGAGCGCGATCACGATCGACCGCGACGCGCCCGGATCGTGCGGGTCGATCTCGAGCTCGGCGAGCGACAGGGTCTCGAACGGCTTCTTCTTCGCCGCCATGATGCCCTTGAAGTTGGGGAAGCGCGCGTCGGGCAGCGCCTCGGTGATCGAGATGACCGCCGGAAGCGGCGCCGTCACCTGCAGGGTCGCCCCGTCGGAGGCGCGCGTGCCGAGCACCTCGCCGTCACGGATCTCGACCGAGCTCAGATACGTCGCCGACGGCACGTCGAGGATCTCGGCCACCATCGCGGGGATGATCCCGCCCACCCCGTCGGTCGACAGGTTGCCGCCGATCACCAGGTCGAACCCGGTGCGCTGCAGCGCCGCGGCGAGCACCTCGGCGGTGAGCCCCAGGTCGGCGCCGAGCAGTCCCTCGTCGACGACCTGCACCGCAGACGCGGCGCCCATCGCGAGTGCCTTGCGCACCGTCGCCGCCGACGATTCCGGCGTCATCGAGAGCACGACCACTTCGGTGTCCGGCGTCTTGTCGGCGTACGACAGGGCCACCTCGAGCGCCCGCTCACCGATCTCGTCGAGCACCGTCTCGCTCGCGCCGCGATCGGCCAGGCCGGTCTCGAGCGACAGCTTGCGATCCCCATAGGTATCCGGGACTTCCTTGACCAGGACGACGATCTTCATACGATCTCCTCACGCTGGGCATGAGTCTATGGCTCGCGTCGCAATGTACCCAATCCCGCGAAATGAACCGGCGATGACCGACCCGTGACCCGCCGTGTGTATACATAAGCGGCCGTTTCGCGGCATCCGCATGTCCGTTGCCAGCCGGGTCGACCGGTACGGTGGAGCGAGGAGGTCGACATGGCAGCACCCAAGCGTCTTCCGGTCGACCCGATCGCCGAAGCCAAGCGCCAGTGGATCGCCCATGGTTGGGAGGACGCCGCCGCGGGCATGACCGCCGTGACCTCGATCATCCGCGCGCAGCAGCTCCTGTTCGCGCGCATCGACACCGCTCTGAAGCCGTTCGGCCTGTCGTTCGCGCGGTACGAGATGCTGCGCCTGCTCGGCTTCACGAGGGAGGGACGGATGCCGATGGCCAGCGCCATCGCCCGCCTCCAGGTGCACCCGACCAGCGTCACGAACACCGTCGACCGCCTGGCCCGCGACGGTCTCGTGTCTCGTGAACCGCACCCCGGCGACGGGCGCGCGGCGATGCTCGTGCTCACCGACACCGGGCGCGAGCTCGTGGAGCGCGCGACCACGGCCCTCAACACCGAGGTCTTCGAGGATCCGGGTCTCACCGACGCAGACACGACCGAGCTCGTGCGGATCATCGCGCGCTTCCGCAAGGACGCCGGCGACTTCACCGAGCCCCGTCCGCAGCCCGACCCCCTCTGACCGGGCGATAGAGAGCCCGACCGCCGGTCGTTGCGCGAGCGAGGAACGAGCGAGACGAAACGCCGCGAGCCCGCCGCAGTCCGCGAGCTCGATGCGTTTCGACTCGCAAGCTCGCTCAACGACCGGGATGTCGGAGCCACATCACACTTGACGACCGGGATGCCGGAGCCACATCACGCAACGACCGGGATGCCCGAGCCACACCCCGCACAACGACCGGGATGCCCGAGCCACACCCCGCACAACGACCGGGATGCCGGAGCCACATCAGCGGCCCTTGAACTCCGGGGCGCGCTTCTCGCGGAAGGCGGCCATGCCCTCCTTCTGGTCCTCGGTGTCGAAGAGGCTCGCGAACACGTGCTTCTCGAGGCGCAGGCCCTCGGCCATCGGGGTCTCCAGCGCGGCGTCCAGCACGGCCTTCGCGGCGTACAGCGACGGCAGGCTCTTCGACGCGATCGTCTCGGCCGTCTTCTGTGCCTCGGCGAGGAGATCGGCCGCGGGCACGACGCGTGAGACCAGTCCGGAGCGCTCGGCTTCCGCAGCATCCATCATCCGTCCCGTGAGGATGAGCTCGGCGGCCTTGTAGTAGCCGACCGCGCGGATGAGGCGCTGCGAGCCGCCCATCCCCGGGATGACGCCGAGGGTGATCTCGGGCTGCCCGAACTTCGCGGTGTCGGCCGCGAGGATGATGTCGCACATCATCGCGAGCTCGCACCCGCCGCCGAGCGCATAGCCCGACACGGCCGCGATCACCGGGGTGCGCACGGCGGCGAACTGCGTCCAGCCGCCGAAGTGGTCGCCCATCAGCATCTCGAGCCCGTTCTTGGACTCCATCTCTTTGATGTCGGCGCCCGCGGCGAACGCGCGCTCCGAGCCGGTGACGACGATTGCGCCGATCCCCTCATCGGCATCGAAGACGGATGCCGCGGCCACGACGTCGCGGCACACCTGCGAGTTCAGCGCGTTGAGCGCCTCCGGCCGGTTGAGGGTGATCCACCCGACCCGGCCGCGCGTCTCGACCAGGATCGTCTCGTACTCGGTCGCCTGGTCCTCAGTCATCTCTGCTCCTTCGGTGGGGTCGTCCTGATCGTAAAGCCTCTGCTCCGCAGTCACTTCTGGTCGGTGTCCTTTGGATGCCGGCGCACAAGCTGACTGCGGAGCGGAGAAGCGCACGCGCTCCGCGGTCGTGGGATGCTCGGGCTCGGGGGTGCGGACCCGCAGAAGCGACCTCGGGGGGCAGGGTGCCGGGGGCAGGGGCGGGGCGTCAGTCCGAGAACTCGCGGATCGAGTTGATGATGCCGGAGAAGTCCTGGCCTGCGCCGGGGCCGTCTGCGTAGTGGGCGTAGATCTCGCGCGCGAGCATGCCCATGCGGGCATCCACCCCGGTGAGCTGGATCGCCTGCTCGGCGAGACCCAGGTCCTTGTTCATGAGGGCGCCCGCGAAGCCCGGCTGGTAGTCGCGGTTCGCGGGGCTGGTCGGCACCGGTCCCGGCACGGGGCAGTTGGTCGTCAGCGCCCAGCACTGGCCCGACGCGTTCGAGGCGACGTCGAAGAGGGCCTGGTGCGAGAGTCCCAGTCGCTCCCCCAGCACGAACGCCTCGGCCACCGCGATCTGCGACACCGCGAGGATCATGTTGTTGCAGACCTTCGCGGCCTGGCCGAGCCCGGCACCTCCGCAGTGCACGACGCGGCGGCCCATCGCCTCGAGCAGGGGCCGTGCCGCCTCGAAGTCGTCGTCGGTGCCGCCGACCATGAACGCGAGCGTGGCGTTCTCGGCGCCGACGACCCCGCCCGACACCGGGGCGTCGAGCGAGCGATGCCCGGCCGCCTCGGCGATCGCGTGCGCGGCGCGCGCCTCGTCCACGGCGATCGTCGAACAGTCGATGAACAGCGCTCCGGATGCTGCGACCCCGAGGAGTCCCGGAGCCCCCTCGGAACCCCGATACGCCTCGAGCACCTGTGCGCCGGTCTGGAACATCGTGATGACGACGTCCGCGGCGGTGGCGGCATCCGTTCCCGAATCCGCGACGGTCAGCCCCGCCTCTCTCGCCGCGTCGACCGCGGCGGGGAAGACGTCGAAGCCGACGACCTCGTGTCCGCTGCCGGCGAGATTCCGCGCCATGGGCAGGCCCATATGGCCGAGCCCCAGGAATGCGACCTTCATGTCGGACCTCCTCGTCCTGAGATCGTCAGCGCGCGAGCAGCTGGCGGCCGATGATCACGCGCATGATCTCGTTCGTCCCCTCCAGGATCTGATGCACACGCAGATCGCGCACCACCTTCTCGATCCCGTACTCGTGGAGGTAACCGTAGCCGCCGTGCAGCTGCAGCGCCTGGTTCGCGACGCTGAAGCCCGCGTCCGTGGCGAACCGCTTGGCCATCGCGCACTGCATGGAGGCGTCGGGTGCCTTCGCGTCGAGAGCGGCGGCGGCATCGCGCACGAGTGCCCGCGCCGCGCGCAGCTCGGTGGCCATGTCGGCGAGCGCGAACACCACGGCCTGCTTCTCGGCCAGCGGCTCGCCGAACGTGAAGCGCTCGTGCACGTACGTCACCGCGCGGTCGAGGGCCCACTGCGCGCCGCCCAGCGAGCACGCGGCGATGTTGATGCGGCCGCCGTCGAGCGCCGACATCGCGATCTTGAAGCCCTGACCCTCGCCGCCCAGAATGTTCGCCACGGGCACGCGCACCTCGTCGAGGATCACCTGCCGCGTCGGCTGGGCGTTCCACCCCATCTTGTGCTCGAGCTGCCCGAACGACAGCCCGGCGGTGTCGGCCGGAACGAGGAACGCGGTGATGCCGCGGGCGCCGGCATCGGCATCCGTGCGGGCCATGACGACGTAGACGGATGCCTCGCCCCCGCCGGAGATGAACTGCTTGACTCCCGTCAGCACGTACTCGTCGCCCGAACGGATCGCGCTCGTGGCGATCGCGGCGGCGTCGGACCCTGCACCCGGCTCGGTGAGGCAGTAGCTGCCGAAGCCCTGCATCGAGGTCAGGAGCGCAAGCCACTCCTGGCGCTGAAGGTCGGTGCCGTACGTGTCGATCATCCACGCCACCATGTTGTGGATCGAGATGTAGGCGGCGATCGCGGGGTCGCCCTTCGCGAGCTCTTCGAAGATCGCGGCCGCATCGGAGCGCGAGAGGCCCGAGCCGCCGACATCCTCGCGGACGTAGATGCCGCCGAGACCGAGCTCGCCGCCGAGGCCCAGCGTCTCGCGGGGGAAGTGCGATGCCCTGTCCCACTCCAGCGCGTGCGGCGCGAGTTCGGACTGCGCGAAATCGCGCACGGCTTCGATGATGGCGGCACGCTCGTCCTCGCTGATGGCGACGGGAGCGAGCACGGGGACAGGGGTGGCGTCCATTACGTCTCTCCGGTGAGTCAGGGTGACGGCTTCGTCACCACTTCCAGAATACTAGGACATCCATGTAGTTGTTCGGTAATCCGTGCACCCGAGTCGTCGTGTGCCGTTCACCCTGGGGTCACCTTCGCTAGAGAGGCTCGAACCGATTCGGTCTGGACGCTGGGTTCCCTTCCGGTCGCACCCGTCACCCCCTTCAGAGGACACGCATGCCTTCGCATCTTCTCCGCCGCGCCGTCGCGTTCACCGCGACGACCGCGGCCGTCTGCGCGCTCGCGCTGACCAGCAGCACCGCGGCATCCGCCGCGCTCGTTCCGGACTACTTCAGCGACTCCGCCTCGAACGCCGCACTCTCACTGACCCCGCTCGGCACGCACGAGTCCGGCGTCTACGGGGAGTCCGCCGCCGAGATCGTCCAGGCATACCGCGACCGTCTGTTCGTGGTCAACGCGCAGGCCGGCACCGTCGTCGTGCTCGACAACACCGACCCCGCGCACCCGACCGAGCTGTTCTCGATCGCCTCGACGGGCGTCGCGAACTCCCTCGCCGTCCGCGACGACGGACTCGGCGTCGTCGCCTTCGAGGCCGAGAAGAAGACCGACAAGGGTCACCTCGTGTTCTTCGACGCGAACCAGGACTCGGCCGAAGCGGCGGCGCTCGGAGAGGTCGAGGTCGGCGCC
Source organism: Microbacterium sp. Soil_C_42 (assembly GCF_057656735.1). NCBI lineage: Bacteria > Bacillati > Actinomycetota > Actinomycetes > Micrococcales > Microbacteriaceae > Microbacterium > Microbacterium sp. Soil_C_42. The sequence goes on along the minus strand of NZ_JBDGJU010000017.1, from coordinate 63,279 downwards.
CTTCCCGACATGGTCACCGTCTCGAAGGACGGCAAGTACGCGGTCGTGGCGAACGAGGGTGAGCCTGCCGACGACTTCTCGCTCGACCCCGAGGGCTCGGTCAGCGTCGTGACGCTTCCGGCCGCTGTCGCCGCTCCGGCCCAGAGCGCGGTCAAGACCGCGGGCTTCGGCGCGTTCGAGGCCGGTGGCGCCAAGACGCTCGACCCCGAGGTGCGCGTGTTCGGCCCCGACGTCGCGGCACCCGACCAGGGGGGCAAGCCGCTCACGGCCAACCGCGTGAGCCGCAACCTCGAGCCGGAGTACCTCACGGTCGACGGCACCACCGCCTACGCGGCGCTGCAGGAGGCCAACGCGATCGCGGTCATCGACCTCACCAAGGCCGAGGTCACCTCGATCCTCCCGCTCGGGTACAAGGACTACGGCGTCACGGGCAACGGTCTCGACGCGAGCGACCGCGATCCGCAGGGCGCTCCGACCGTCGACATCAAGACCTACCCCGGCCTCAAGGGCCTCTACATGCCCGACGGCATCCAGTCGTTCCAGGCGACCGTCGGCGGCAAGACCGCGACGTACCTCGTCACCGCGAACGAGGGCGACGCGCGCGAGTGGGGCGTGGAGGACACCGACTCGTACTTCATCGACGAGGCCCGCACCAAGGACCTCGGCAAGGACGGCCTCGCCGGCATCTGCGCGACCGGGCCGCTGTCGGAGATCGCGAACATCCAGAAGGACGACGTCCTCGGTCGCCTCAAGGTGGTCACCGACCTCGGCAAGGCCGACGGCGCCGACTGCTACAGCGAGCTGTACGCCTACGGCGGTCGCTCGTTCTCGATCTGGGACACCAAGGGCAACCTGGTGTTCGACTCGGGCGACGACTTCGAGCAGATCACGTCGCAGATCCCGGGCCTGGTCTTCAACGCCAGCAACGACAACAACAACAGCAACGACCGCAGCGAAGACAAGGGTCCCGAGCCCGAGAATGTCACGGTGGGCGTCGTGGGCGGCAAGACCTACGCCTTCGTCGGCCTCGAGCGCGTCGGCGGCGTGATGGTCTACGACATCACCGACCCCGCGGCAGCGCAGTACGTCACCTACGTCAACAACCGCGACTTCACGCAGGATGTGAAGACTTCCGCGGCCGGCGACCTCGGCCCCGAGGGCATCCAGTTCATCTCCGCGCTGCGTTCGTCGACGGGCACCCCGCAGCTCGTCGTGGGCAGCGAGGTCTCGGGCACCACCACCGTGTGGGACGTCGCGCAGCTCACCGCCTCGCAGCCCGACGTGCGCGTGCTGACGATCAACGACTTCCACGGGCGCCTCGTGCAGGAGACCGGCGGAGTCGCGGGGGCGGCGGTGCTCGCGGGCGCGGTCGACAAGTACCGTCAGCAGAACCCGAACACGCTGTTCGTCTCGGCCGGCGACAACATCGGAGCCTCGGCGTTCGAGTCGTTCATCGACGACGACGACCCGACGATCGACGCGCTGGTCGCGGCCGGCCTCGACGCCAGTGCGGTCGGAAACCACGAGTTCGACCAGGGCTTCGACGACCTGGTGAACGACGTCATCCCGAGCTACGAGGGCGACGAGAACGCCGATGCGATGAGCGACTTCGCCCTCGGCGCGAACGTGTTCGAGAAGGGCACGGACGTTCACGCGCTGCAGCCCTACACGATCAAGACGGTCAACGGCACGAAGATCGCGTTCGTCGGCGTCGTCACGACCCAGACGGCCGGCATGGTGAGCCCCGACGGCATCGCCGGCATCGAGTTCCGCGACCTGGTCGACTCGGCCAACGACGCGGCGGCGGATGCTGTGGCGGAAGGCGCCGACGTCGTCATCCTGCTCGCCCACGAAGGGGCCGCGGGGTCGGCGCTGGAGGCCAGCCAGTCGGACGACGCGTTCGGCGACCTCGTCCAGAACGCCTCCGGCGACATCGACGCCATCGTCTCGGCGCACACCCACCAGCGGTACGCGCACGAGATCGGCGGTCGCCCGGTCATCCAGGCTCACCAGTACGGCACCGCGCTCGGCACGCTCGACATCGAGCTGACCGAGTCGGGCGAGCTCGAGTCGATCACCGGCGGCACCGTGTCGCTGTACGACCCGGTCGTGAGCCAGCACATCGCCTACCCGCAGCCCGAGACGACCTCCATCGTCGGCGAGGCCGTGAAGGTCGCCGACGAGAAGGGTCGGGTGCAGGTCGGCTCGATCACGGCTGACATCCTCCGCGGCAAGACCCCGACGGGCAGCGAGGACCGCGGCGTGCACTCCACGCTCGGCAACACCGTCGCCGACGTCTACCTCTGGGCGACGAGCGAGAACCCTGCCTACGGCGGCGCCGAGGCGCAGATCGCGTTCATGAACCCGGGCGGCCTGCGCAACGACCTGCTGTTCGGCGACGACAACGGCGCGATGTCGTACCGCGAGGTCGCGAACGTCCAGCCGTTCGGCAACACCCTGGTCACGCTCGACCTGACGGGCGCGCAGATCAAGGAGATCCTCGAGCAGCAGTGGCAGCCCGACGGCGCCTCGCGCCCGAAGCTGGCCCTCGGCGTCTCGAAGGGCTTCACGTTCGAGTACGACCCGGCGGCCGCCCGTGGTGCGCACGTCGTGTCGATGCAGTACCAGGGTGAAGAGGTGGACCCGACGGACACCTTCCGCGTCGTGACGAACTCGTTCCTCTCGGCCGGTGGCGACAACTTCTTCTCCTTCGCCGACGGCACGAACGTGCTCGACTCGGGTCAGATCGACCTCCAGGCGACGGTGGACTTCTTCGCCGCCGCCGGCGGACCGGTCGCGCCGTCGCCCGCGAACCGCGCGTACCTGATCGGCGAGCAGCCCCCGGTCGAGGGCACCGACCCCGGCACGAACCCGGGCACCGACCCGGGTACCGACCCCGGCACCACCACCCCGCCCGCGCCCGTGAACCCCGGCGGCGACCCGCCGGCGGCGGGCGTGCAGCGCGGCGGTGACTGGGCGCAGGTCGACGTCGGCTCCGGTCGCGTCGAGCAGGGTGGCACGCTGCGCGTCTCGCTCTCGGGTCTCGAGCCCGGCCAGACGGTGGCCGCGACGCTGTTCAGCGACCCGGTCGTGGTCTCGGGCATCCCGGCCGCCGATGCGCAGGGCCGTCTGAGCTTCACCGTCGCGATCCCGTCGGACATCGCGCTCGGCGACCACCGCCTGGTGATCACGTCGGCGGGTCTCGACCCGATCGAGGTGGGCATCACGGTCGTGGCTCCCGGCGCCCTCGCGGCGACCGGCTCGGAGTTCCCGTGGGGCATCACGGTCGGCGGCGCGGCGCTGCTGATGATCGCAGGCTCCGCGCTCTTCATGATCCGCAGGCGTCGCGAGAGCACCGCGGACTGACACACCGCACACGAGGCGGCCCCCACCTCCAGGTGGGGGCCGCCTCTTCGCGTCACTGGTCCCAGACCATGAACGGGCGCAGTTCGAGCTGGCCGTTTCGTGCCATCGGATGCCGCGACGCGATCTCGATCGCCTCCTCCAGGTTCTCGACCTCGAGGATGTCGAAACCGCAGATGACCTCGGCCGTCTCGACGTACGGCCCGCGGCTCGTCAGGACCTTGCCGCCGCGCACCTTCACCACCGTGGAGTCGGCCTGCGGCGCGAGCACCTCCCCGATGACGCGCTTGCCGCTGGCGTCGAGCGGGTCGACCCACAGGTCGACGTCGGACTCGTCGGTCTCGGCATCGGGCTCGAGCGACGTGACGACGAACATCATGTACTTCATGGGGATGATCCTTCCGGTTGTGGGCGGCCGTCCGCCAGCCTCACTCCGGTCGTCGCCTGGCCGGCGACGGTGTCGACACTTCGCCCGAGGAGTTTTCTTCGACGCGGACCCCTCCCCGGTCTCGGCCGGAGAGATCATCCTCCGGGTGGACCCGGATGAGACTCCGGGCTGACGCGGCGCCGCGACCCGCTCCGTAGCGTCGAAGGCATGGTCAGCACCACGTCCACCGTCCCGGTCACCCGCCACCGCGAGCTGTCCACCGCCGCCGCACTGCTCCTCACGATCGGGGGCAACATCCTCGTCGTCGCGATCGCCGCGCTCGCAGTGGCCGGCGTCGCCGTCGCCGCCGTCGCAGTGTTCGGCCCTCAGCTGATGGGGCTGCTCTAGCCCTGTCGGGGCTGCCGGGCGGGATGCGCCCGCCCGGCAGGACCCGTCAGTAGACGAGCACGGGGACGGGGATCGACGCCTGCGAGTCGTCGTAGTCGCCGGCGCCGGTGAACGTGGTGCGGATGAGGTGCACACCCCGGCCCGAGAGCTTCACGTCGACCGCGACCTTGCCCTTCGCTCCCGCGATGAGCTCGACGCTCGCCACGACCTTGCCGTTGTCGGTGACGGTCACCGTGCCGACCGGCGCAGACCCGTCGGCGGCGGTGACCTTGCCCGCCACGGTCACGCTGCCGCCCGCCGTGACCAGCAGCCTCGTCGGCGCGACCAGCGTCGCCGTGGCCACCGGCTCACGGTCGACCAGCACCACGGCGGACCGCGCGGGCACCGTCACGGTGCCGGTCGAGGCATCCCACGTGGTCGTCTTGACGACCTCGTCCGAGCCGTTCGCGAGCGCCGGCGTCAGTGAGAAGGAGCGGCCGGCGAGCGACGAGATCGTCTGGGTCGTCGGCTCGACCCCCGCGTTGAACACGACCAGTGCACCCTCGAGCTCGGGGTCGACGTCGTCGCCGACGAGGTCGTCGATGAGCATCGTGAGCACGCCGGGTGCAGCATCCGGCCCGCTGTTCGGGAACGTGACCTTCTCGCCGATCAGCTCGGCAGACCCCAGACGCAGCAGCCCCACCTCTTCACGCACGCGCAGCAGATCGAGAGCGGATGCCTCGGCCGTGGCGATGTCGGACGCCGCCGGCCTGTTCGCCGGGTTCGCGAGCAGGGGCTTCTTGATCGCCCACGACGTCTCGTTGTCGGCCGCCCGCGGCAGGCCCGACCCGAAGGTCGACTCCTGGCCGGTCCAGTCGATGCGGTTGAACCAGTCGCCCGAGTTGTAGCTGTTGCGGTCGAGCGACTTGGAGCGCAGCAGCTCGGTGCCGGCGTGCCAGAACGACGGGGTCTGCGCGAACGCCGTGGTCGCGAGCGACAGCGTGTTCATGCGGACGCGATCGGCCATCGTCGTGTCGGCCGGGAGCTTCAGCACCGCCAGGTCGTACAGCGTCTCGTTGTCGTGCGCGTCGACGTACGTGATGATCTCGTCGGGCTGGTCGGCGTACCCGGCCGGCGAGCCGCGGTAGTCGAGCTCGTCGCCCGCCTTCACGGCGCCCGTGTAATCGGTCAGCGTGTAGTCGCGGAGGTTCCCCGCGAGTCCCAGCTTCACGAGGTCGGTCTGGTGCGCGAGGTCGGCGAGCGCCTGCTCGGTCGTGCCGTTGATCGGCGCGCCGCTGGGATCGGTGCCGAGGCCCGTGCCGAAGCCCTGCTGCTGGATCGTCTCGCCGGCCACCGGGCTGCCGCCGTGGACGGCGTCGCGCAGCCGATCGCTGAACGTGCCGATGCCGGTGCCGCCGAGCTGACCCTGCGTGGCCTGCTCGAAGAGGGCGTTGTTCGCGACCTCGCCGAAGTTCCAGCCCTCGCCGTAGAGGTAGATCGCCGTGCCGTCCACGCCGTCGTTCTTGAGCGTGAGCTCGTCGAGCGCCGCACGGATCGCGAGCATGTTCTCCTTCGAGTGGTGGCCCATCAGGTCGAAGCGGAAGCCGTCGACCTTGTAGTCGCGGGCCCACGTCACGACCGAGTCGACCATCAGCTTCTGCGCGACCTCGTGCTCGGTGGCCACGTTCTGGCAGCACGTCGAGGTCTCGACACCACCGGCGAGGTTGAGGCGCTGGTAGTAGCCGGGCACGACCTGGTCGAGCACCGACGTCGGCGCCTGTCCCGACGCCGAGGTGTGGTTGAACACCTGGTCGTGCACGACCTGCAGGCCCATGCCGTGCAGCGCGCCGACCATCTCGCGGAACTCGCCCACGCGCGCCCCGCCCTCGGGATCGACCGCGTACGAGCCTTCGGGCGTCGTGTAGTGGAACGGGTCGTAGCCCCAGTTGAAGCCGTCGGCGTCGACGATCTTCTCGATGCACGTCTGCTGCTCGGTGCTGTCGGCCGCGTACGACGCGAGGTCGCAGTCCGGCACGGCCTGCTTCGAGCGGTCCTCCTCGATCGTGGCGATGTCGAAGGTCGGCAGCAGGTGCACCGTGTTGATGCCGGCGCCGGCGAGCTGGCGCAGCTGCTTCGTGCCCGCGCTGTCACGGGTGAAGGCACGATAGGTGCCGCGCTCGGCCTCGGGCACCGACTCGTCGGTGATTGAGAAGTCGCGCACGTGCAGCTCGTAGATCGCGCGGTCGACCGGGCGGTCGATCACGGGCGCCTTCGTCTTCTCCCAGCCCTTCGGGCGCCACTGCTTGTCGGCGAGGTCGACGGCGACGGAGCGCTCGGAGTTCGTGGTGAGCGCCACCGAGTAGGGGTCGGTGACCTGGTTGGTCTCGATCGCCCCGGTGGTCGGCGCGTAGACGACGACCTCCCACAGGTACTCGTCGCCCTTCAGCGACTTCGCACCCGCGACGGTCCAGATCCCGGATGACGCGTCCCACGTCGCCTCGTGGTGCACGGGGTCGCCGTCGGCGCCCGCCTCCCACGTGAGCAGCGTCGCGCTCTGCGCGGTCGGCGCCCACAGGCGGAACGTGGGCTTCTTGCCCTGGAACGTCACGCCGAGGTCGGCGTCGGCCACGGCATCCGCGTAGAGATCGTCGAGCAGTCCCGGGATCTGCACCCCGGTGAAGCCCGAGAGCGCGCCCTCGGCGTCGCGCTGCGACACCATGAGCTGTCCGCGGACGAGGCCCGAGGCATCCGTCCCCTCCGGCACGCGGAGCGCGACGAACTCGGCGAGAGCAGGGAAGCCGGCCTTCTGCTCGGCGGTCAGTCCGCCGTCGACCACGGTGAGATCGATCGCGTCACCACCGGTGACCTCGCCGTCGCCGAGGGCGATGCCGGCGTCCGCCGAGGCGTGGAGCTGCCACGACGCCTCGGCGGGCACGGCGCCGAGGTCCGCCGGCCACGCGATCGTGCGGGCGTCGATCCAGTGCGCGCGCTGCTCCCCCACGCCGGCCAGCGGCGGGTCGGTGACCTCGATCTCCAGCACGTGGGTGGCGAGGGTGTAGCGGAAGACGATCAGCTTGCCGTCGCTCGCGCTGAACGAGTAGTTCGCGCCGCCCGGGGCTCCGCCGACGCCGTAGTTCTCGTTCCAGCTCAGTCCGTGCGCCACCTTGATCTCGTAGGCGCCCGCGGGGATCTTGTCGGTCGAGAACTCGTAGACGCCGTCCTTATCGCCGTCGGCCATGAGAGTCGCGAGGCATTCGGGCGCCCAGTCGCCGGCGCAGCCCAGCTCGTTCTGCGCCGAACCCGGCAGGGTGACGATGGGGCCCTCCGCCGTCGACTGCACGATGTTCGAGCGCGGGTCGAAGTAGAACGTGACCGGGCCTCCGGCGTGGTCGATCGTGATGTTCCCGCCGCCCGGCACGCCGTTCGCGCCGTAGTTGAGGTCCCACGTCCCGTTGATCGCGACCTTGTACTCGTAGTCGCCCGCGGGCAGGTCGAACGTGCCGGCCCAGATGCCGTCGGCACGGAGCGTGAGCTTCGCGGCCTCGCAGCCGGGGGTCCAGTCGCCGGCGCAGCCCATCTCGGAGTTGAGGCTTCCGGGCACGGTCACCATGTCGATCGGCGACTCGGGCTCCTCTTCCACGACGAGCGACACGGCGTTGCCGACCGACGCGTAGGTCGAGGCGGCGGCGTGGCGCCCGGCGGCGTCGGTCGTGACCGCGCGGTACTCGACGAGCGTGCCGTCCGCGAGGCCCTCCACCGTGTGGAAGACGCGCGGGTCGGTGTCTTCGGCGGTGCCGAGCGCATGCCACTCGTCGGAGCCGGCGACGCGCCAGGCGAAGCTCGTCTCCTGCCAGGTGGCGTCGTCGACGTCGGCGCTGATCGCGACCGAGCCGGTGAGGCCCGCACCGGCGGCGGGGGCGCTCACCGTGATCGGGAGCGGCGACTCCGGCGCCGACACCGTGGTCCCGGCGCGGTAGACGACGGCCGACAGGGCCGGGACGGTGACGGGAGTCTCTGCCGAGGCATCCGTCGACACGCCCGCGTCGGTCCCGTACACCGGGGCGAACGAGGCGCTCGCGGTGAGCGTCGAGACGTTCACGGTCTTGGCTGCCGTCGTGTTGTTGAGCGCGACCAGGTACTCGACCTTCTCGTCGCGGTCGACCCGCGAGAAGGCGTAGACGCCGGCGCCGTTGTCGGCGTAGCGCTCGATCTGCGCGCCGGTGACCAGGGCCGGGTGAGCCTCCCGCAGCGCGGCGAGGTCGGCGATGCGCTGGTAGACCGGCGCGCTCGTGCTGTAGCGGTCGACCGATCCGGCAGTGGTGCCGTCGATCAGCTTCTGGTTCTGGTACTCGGCGACCTGGGTCGCGAAGAGCGTCTGACGCGCGTCCTTGTCGCCGCCGGTGCCCGCGAAGCCCTGCTCATCGCCGTAGTACACGACGGGCTGACCGCGCCCGAGGAACATCAGGTCGTGCGCGAGCAGGTCGCGCTCGAGCGCGTTCGGCGTGGACTGCAGCATGTAGCCGACACGGCCCATGTCGTGGTTGCCGAGGAAGGTCGGCAGCGCCGTGGCCGACGTGTCGGTGGTCGTGTACCAGTCGTCGCCCGCGTACAGGGACTGCAGGCCCTTCGCGCTGTTGCCCGCGGCGTAGCTGACGGCCGAGGACTGGAACGTGAAGTCGAGCACCGAGTTCATGTCGGTGTCGCGGACGTACGGCGACAGCTTCACCGGGTCGGCGTCGTAGACCTCGCCGAACATGAAGAAGTCGTCCTTGCCGAGCGAGTGCGCGTAGTCGAGCACCTCGGTGGTCCAGGTCTCCCAGAACTCGAAGTTCACGTGCTTCGCCGTGTCGATGCGGAAACCGTCGATGCCGAGGTCGATCCAGTCCTGGTAGACGTCGACGAAGCCGTTCACGACGGTCGGGTGCTCGGTCATCAGGTCGTCGAGGCCCGAGAAGTCGCCGTACGTGACCGACTCGCCCGACCAGGTCGAGTCGCCGCGGTTGTGGTAGAGCGTCGGGTCGTTGAGCCACGCCGGCACCTTGGCGGTCGTGTCGTTCACGACGGGGGTGTACGGGAACGAGGTCGCCGGGTCGAGCTCCGGGAAGCTGTCGGTGCCCGCGTAGTCGGCCGGGTCGAAGGCCGCCCCCGACGCATCCTTGTAGGGAGCCGTCGCCTGGTCGATGTACGAGTACTGCCCCTGCGTGTTCGAGATCAGGTCGGCCGTGTGGTTCGTGATGATGTCGAAGTAGACCTTGATGCCCTTGGCGTGCGCCTCGGCGATGAGCGCCTCGAGCTCGGCGTTGGTGCCGAGGTGCGGGTCGATCTGCGTGAAGTCCGTGATCCAGTACCCGTGGTAGCCGGCGCTCGCGTTCGCGCCCTCGCCCTGCACGGGGTTGTTCTTGAAGCTCGGCGTCAGCCAGATCGCGGTCGTGCCGAGGCCATCGATGTAGTCGAGCTGCTCGCGCAGGCCCGCGATGTCGCCGCCGTTGTAGAAGCCCTTGTCGGTCGGGTCGAACCCGGTGGTGAGACGGTCGCCGGCGAGCCCGCCCAGGTCGTTCGAGGTGTCGCCGTTCGCGAAGCGATCGGTCATCACGAAGTAGAACTGCTCCTGGCTGCCGGGCTGGCGCACCGGCGCCGCCACGAGGGCGTCGTCGTCGGCGGTGTATCCGGCGCGCAGGCTCCTCGCTTCGACGCCGACACGATGGGTGTTGTCGTCGAACACGAACCGCAGTTCCGCCGGGCCGCCGACCGTCAGCGGGATGTTGCCACCGCCGCCGTTCAGCCCGTACGCCTCGTCCCACGCGTCGTTGACGGCGACCTTGTACTCGTAGGAGCCCGCCGGCACGGTGAAGTCGGCCGCGTAGACGCCGGGGGTGTCGGTGGCGGCGAGCTCGGTCACCGCGCAGTCGGGCTTCCAGTCGTCGGCGCAGCCGAGCTCGGATTGCAGGCTGCCGACGAGCGCGAACGTGCGCTCGGCGGCGGCGGCCGGTGCGATCGCGACCACTCCCCCCGTCACGATGAGCGCCGCCGCGGCAAGGCTGGCGGTGAGGATGCGGGCACGTCCTGAGGTCGACTTCGACACGGGAGCTCCTGGGGTGGGGCGGTGGGCACGCCGACGTGCCCGCGGTGCAGTTGTGCGGCCGACACTAACAGCGGCATCGCGAGAATTGCAAGCGCTTACATCATGAGAAGGCTTTCATGGAGCGGATGCTGCGAGCCGAAGCATCGGTTCTCCTCCCGTTCACGCAATCGCTTGCAGCGGCGATCAGCGACTTCTCAGCATCACGAGTTGATCTCACCGGGCCTCTATCGGTCGATCGCGGCGCACACTCGATGCATGTGGTGGAGCTTCCTCAAGGCACTCAAGGGCGGTGAGCACCGCGTCGCGCCGACGACGTGGATCGCCGCGACCGCTGCGGTCGTCTATGCGGTCTCGCCGATCGACCTGATCCCCGAGCTCGTGCTCGGGCCGCTCGGATTCACCGACGACCTCGGCGTCTGGAGCATCCTCGCCCTGCTCATGGTGCGCGAGCACCATCGGTGGCAGGCCCGGCTTCAGACGCCCTGAGCGTCAGCCTCCGGTGGGGGCGGTCGGCGAGTGCGCCCTAGAGGCGCTCGATGATCGTCGCGTTCGCCATGCCGCCGCCCTCGCACATCGTCTGCAGGCCGTAGCGGCCGCCGGTCGCCTCGAGGTGCGCGACCAGCGTCCCGAGCAGGCGTGTGCCGGATGCACCGACGGCGTGGCCGAGCGCGATCGCACCGCCCCACGGGTTCAGCTTCTCGGGGTCGGCGGCGAGGTCGCGCTGCCACGCGAGCGGCACCGACGCGAACGCCTCGTTCACCTCGTACGCGTCGAGGTCGCCGATCGACAGGCCGCTGCGCTCGAGGATGCGCCGCGTTGCGGGGATCGGCCCGGTCAGCATCATCATCGGGTCGTCGCCGACCACGGCGAACGAGTGGAAGCGCGCCCGGGGCGTGAGGCCGAGTTCGGCGGCCTTCTCCTCGCTCATGATGAGAGCAGCGGATGCCGCATCCGTGAGCGGCGATGAGTTGCCCGCCGTGATGCGCCAATCGAGGTCGGGGAACCGGGCGGCGAGCGCATCGGTGCGGAAGGCCGGCTTCAGCCCGGCGAGCGATTCCACGGTCGTGCCGGCCCGCACCGTCTCGTCGAACGCGACGGCCTCGGGGCCGCCGCCCCAGACCGGCACGACCTGGGAGTCGAACGCGCCGCGGGTCCAGGCATCCGCCGCCCGTCGATGCGACTCGGCGGAGTACGCGTCGAGCTCCTCGCGGCTGAAGCCCCACTTCTGCGCGATGAGCTCGGCCGAGACGCCCTGGTTCACGAGGCCCTCGGGGTACCGGTGGGCGACGCCCTGCGACACCGTGCCGCCGTGCGCGTTGGACCCGAGCGGCACGCGACTCATCGACTCGACGCCGGCGGCGATCACGATGTCATACGCGCCGGCGATCACGCCCTGCGCGGCGAAGTGCGCGGCCTGCTGGCTCGAGCCGCACTGGCGATCGATGGTGACGGCCGGCACGGTCTCGTCGAACCCGGCCGCGAGGACCGCGTGCCGCGCGATGTTGAGGGACTGATCGGCGACCTGGCTGACGCATCCCATCAGCACGTCGTCGATCTGCCGCGACTCGAGGCCGCTGCGCTCGAGCAGCGCGGTGAGCACGCCCGCGACGAGATCGACGGGGTGCACCGTGCTCAGCGCTCCCCCGGGCTTGCCGCGCCCGGACGGGGTGCGGACCACATCGACGATGACGGCGTGGGGCATGGGAGACCTCCTGCGTCGAGCCTATGCGGGTTGCCGACCTCGGCTCCGGGTCACGCCGCCGGAGAGCGCCGACATCGTCCACGACGCCGACGCGGACGTGCTCATCGTCGAGGGCTCGATTGTCGACACCCGACAACAATCTGCGAGCGTCGGTCGCGGGCACGACAGAATCGGCCGATGATCGATCGCGGCACGAGTACCCCCGGCGCGTCGGCCGCGATGGCGGTTCCGCAGCGGGCGCGGGCATCCGCCGTCCTGGCGGTCGGGCTGTCGCTCGTGCTCGCCGGCTGTACGGCAGGGCCCCTGAGCGACGGCGACGCACGCGCCGCCGCCGCGGCCGAAGGCGTCGCCGCCGAGATCGGATCGCACTCCGCCAACGCCCCCGACATCACACTGGCCGAGATGGTGGCATGGTGGGTGCCCGAGGATCAGGTGTTCGTCGACTCGGGGACGGCGGTCGTGGAGCCGCTGGCGTGGTCCGGCGAGTCGGCGGGAAGCCAGGCCACGATCGACATCAAGGTCGCCGTCGAGGTGGATGCGTCGTCCTCGACACAGCTGTTCGCCGAGTCCTGGGGTCCGGGCTCCGCGACGCGGTGCTTCCGGCTGGAGTGGTCGCAGCACGAAGAGGCGCGGCGATCCGACATCCCGTGCCCGGACGAGCCGGCGCCGGCGCGACCGACTCCGGCGCCGCGCCCGGAGCTCACCCCGGCGGACAGCGAAAGGATCGCCGCGATCGTCGCCGGCGCCGCGACGGCCGAAGAGGTCGATCGGGCCCTGCGAGACGCGTATCCGCAGGACTACATCCGCATCCAGGCGACCGCGGCCGACGGCGGTGTCGTCGCGGCCGTCGGCATCCCGGCCGAGCGCGACTGCGTCCTCGTGTTCCGCGATGCGGCCGGCGCCATCACGTACCCGGGCTTCCGGCGGATCTCGCTCGAGCCGGGCGAGGTCGGCTGCTCCACGTCGCTCTACACGGACCCGCCGTTCTGAGCACCGCAGTCAGGCGCGCGCGTCGGGAGTCGCGTAGGTGCTGCGCTGCTCGATGACAGCGAGTGTGCAGCGCGAGACGCACACGAGGCGGCCGGCCTCGTCGGCGATGCGGATCTCCCACACGTGCACGCGACGCCCCACGTTGATGGCCGTGACCGTGCCGATGACCCAGCCGGATGAGATCGGGCGCAGGTGGTTGGCGTTGATCTCCATGCCCACGACGTGGAACCGCTCACGGTCCACGGCGAGGTAGCCGGCCCACGACGCGAGCGTCTCGGCGAGCGCGACCGATGCGCCGCCGTGGAGCACACCCGCGGGCTGCACGGAGCGGTGGTCCACCGGCATCCGTCCGACCAGCGCATCGTCGCGGATCGCGACGATCTCGATGCCGAGGTTCTCGATGAGCGTGCCCGGCGCCATCGCCGACAGGTCGACCGCGGCGATGTCGCCGAACCAGAGGCTCACGGCCTCACCCCGCGGCTTCCTCTTCACGGTCGGCGGCGGCCTGGTGCGCAGCATCCGCCACATAGCCCTCGATGTGACGCTCGTCGGGGCCGTTGTACTCCGACAGCGGGCGGATGAGCGCGTTCGAGGCCAGCTGCTCCATGATGTGGGCGGTCCAGCCGGTGACGCGGGCCGCCACGAACAGCGGCGTGAACGTCTCGGTGTCGAAACCCATCAGGTTGTACGCCGGACCCGACGGGTAGTCGAGGTTCGGGTAGATGCCCTTGCGGCTCACGAACTCGCTCTCGAGGGTGTCGTAGAGCGCGGCCAGGTCGGGGCGGTCGTAGTGCTCGACGAGGGTGTCGAGCGCCGCCTTCATGGTCGGCACGCGCGAGTCGCCCTTCTTGTACACGCGGTGGCCGAATCCCATGATCTTGCGCTTGGAGGCGAGGGCCTGGTCGAGCCAGGCGTCGACGTTCTCGGCCGTGCCGATCTCGTCGAAGATGTGGAGCACGGCCTCGTTCGCACCGCCGTGCAGCGGGCCCTTCAGCGCCCCGACGGCTGCGACGACGGCCGAGTAGAGGTCGCTGAGCGTCGACGTCACGACGCGAGCCGTGAACGTCGAGGCGTTGAACGAGTGCTCGGCGTACAGGATCATCGACCGGTTGAACGCGTCGACCACGACCTCATCGGCGGTCTCGTCGAACGTCATCCACAGGAAGTTGGCGGCGTAGTCGAGGTCGTCGCGCGGCGCGACGGGCTGAAGACCGCGGCGGCGGCGCTGACCGTAGGCGACGATGGCGGGGAGCACGGCGAACAGACGCACGCTGCGCGCCAGGTTCTCCTCGACGCTCCCGCTCGCATCGAGCACCGATCCGGTGCCGGCGAGATCCTTCGCACCGATGAGGCTCAGGGCCGTGCGCACCTCATCCATGGGGTGCGCGTCGATCGGCACGAGGTCGATCGCGGCACGCACGTCGGCGGGCAGGTGCCGGTAGGCGCGCTCGGTCGCGCGCAGCTGCGCGAGCTGCACGTCGGTCGGGAGGTCGCCGTGCCACAGGAGGTAGGCGACCGCCTCGAACGGCTGCGTCGCGGCGAGCTCCTGCACCGGGTAGCCGCGGTACAGCAGGGAGTTCGTCTCGGGATTGACCTTCGAGACCGCCGTGTAGTCCACGACGACGCCCGCGAGGCCCTTCTTGATGTCGGGGTCGGTCATAGCCTTGCTCCTTTGCTTGGCCCGGTCGTTGAGCGAGCGTAGCGAGTCGAACGCGTTTCGTCTCGTCGCTGCGCTCGTCGCTCAACGACCAGGAGCGTCGATCTGGAAGTTGAAGACGTCCTGGTCGAAGTGGTTGTAGTGCTCGTAGTCGATGAGGTCGTAGAGATCGGCACGGTGCTGCATCTCGCCGAGCTTGGAGGTGAGGTGCCCGTCGTCGATGAGCGTATCGAGAGCGCGGGATGCCGCGCCCATCGCGATCCGCAGGAGCGAGACCGGCCAGATCACGATGTTGACGCCGACGCTCTGCAGCTGGTCGACCGAAAAGAGCTCCGACTTCCCGAACTCGGTCATGTTGGCCAGTATCGGCACGTCCACGGCGGCTCGGATCGCGGCGAACTCGTCGAGCGTGCGCATCGCCTCGGGGAAGATCGCATCGGCCCCCGCGTCCACGAGCGCCTTCGCGCGCCGGGTCGCGGCATCCATCCCCTCCACGGCGCGGATGTCGGTGCGCGCCATGATCAGGAAGTTCGGGTCGCGGCGCGCATCGGCCGCCGCCCGGATGCGCTTGATCGCGGTGTCCTCGTCGACCACGGCCTTGCCGTCGAGGTGACCGCACCGCTTCGGGTTGATCTGGTCCTCGATGTGGGTGCCCGCGAGTCCCGCGTCCTCGAGGGTCTGGATCGTGCGGGCCACATTCATCGGCTCGCCGAAGCCGGTGTCGGCGTCGATGATCGCCGGCAGGTCGGTCATGCGCGCGATCTGCTGGCCGCGTGCCGCCACCTCGGTGAGCGTCGTCAGGCCGATGTCGGGAAGGCCCAGGTCGGCGCTGAGCACCGCGCCCGAGATGTACACGCCCTCGAACCCCTTGCGCTCGATGAGCCGGGCGCTCAGCGGATTGAACGCCCCGGGGAACCGCAGCAGCTCGCCCGACGCGAGCCGCTCGCGGAACAGCCGCCGCTTCTCGTGCGCGGGGACGGTGGAGTACAGCATCAGCGGCTCCCCTCCCGCTTTCGCGGATCCGGAATTCGGACTTTCGTGCCGTCTTCGGATGCTGCGGCCCGCGGCATCCGGAAAACGTGCGGTTCTCCGATCTCCGGATCGCGGAGCATGGGCACAGGCATCAGAAGAGGCCCTTCGGAGCCGGAGCACCTGCGAGCACGCCGAAGGCGGCGACGATCGTGAGCTGCTGCACCTCTTCGGCGGTGAGCTCGGGCAGGCGCTGAGCGAGGTCGAGGAAGCGCTCGATCTCCTCGGGCGCGAGCACGGGCTCGGCGAGCAGCCGGAACTTGCGCACGTAGTCCTCGCGCGCGAACGGCCGGGCGCCGAGGGGGTGCGCGTCGGCGACGGCGATCTCGTCCTCGATGGTCTCGCCGTCGGTCAGGCGGATCTCGACGCGACCGCCGAACGCCTTCTCGTCCGGGTCCTCCGAGTGGTACCGGCGGGTCCACTCCTCGTCTTCGGCCGTCGTGATCTTGTGCCACAGCGCGACCGTGTCTTCGCGCCCCGCCCGCGACGGCAGGTACGAGTCGACGTGGTGCCAGCCGCCGTCCTGCAGCGCGACCGCGAAGATGTACGGGATCGAGTGATCGAGCGTCTCGCGGGATGCCGTGGGGTCGTACTTCTGCGGGTCGTTCGCGCCCGAGCCGATCACGTAGTGCGTGTGGTGCGACGTGTGCAGCACGATCGACTCCACGTTCGCCGGGTCCGCGAGCTCGGGGTGCTCGCCGTGGAGCTTGCGCGCCAGGTCGATCCACGCCTGCGCCTGGTACTCGGCCGAGTGCTCCTTCGTGTACGAGTCGAGGATCGCGCGCTTCGGCTCGCCCTGACCCGGCAGCGGCACCTCGTACGAGGCATCCGGTCCGTCCAGCAGCCAGGCGATGACGCCGTCCTCGCCCTCGTAGATCGGGCTCGGCGAGGTCTCGCCGCGCATCGCACGATCGACGGCCTCGACCGCCATCTTGCCCGCGAACGCAGGGGCGTGCGCCTTCCACGTCGAGATCTCGCCCTTGCGGGACTGGCGCGTGGCGGTCGTGGTGTGCAGCGCCTGGCCCACGGCCTGGTAGATCGTCTCGACGGGAAGGCCCAGCAGCGTGCCGATGCCGGCCGCGGCCGACGGGCCGAGGTGTGCGACGTGGTCGATCTTGTGCTTGTGCAGGCTGATGGCGCGCACGAGGTCGATCTGGATCTCGTAGCCCGTCGCGAGCCCGCGCACGAGCGCGGCGCCGTCGGCGCCGACGTGCTGGGCGACCGCGACGATCGGCGGGATGTTGTCGCCCGGGTGCGAATAGTCGGCCGCGAGGAACGTGTCGTGGTAGTCGAGCTCACGCACGGCGACGCCGTTCGCCCACGCCGCCCACTCCGGGCTCGTCTTGCGGTCGAGCGCGCAGCCGAACACCGTGGCTCCCGAGCCGCCGACCGACACCGCGTGGTCGAGAGCCTGCTGGCGTGCGGCGCTGACCGGAGCACGGGTGAGGGATGCCGCCGCCACCGCCGCGTTGTCGATGACGCGGTTGATGATCATGTCGATGACGTCCTCGTCGACCTCGACGGGATCGGCGGCGACTTCGGCGATGTGCCACGCGAGCTGCCCCTCACGCGCGAGGTGCTCGTCGCTGCGGTGGACGCGGAGGTGGTGGATGACGGTCATGACCGGCCTTTCAGAGTCGGGGGCGCGCTTCGACAGGCTCGGCGAGCGCGGCAGCGGGTGCTCCGGTCGCTGAGCCTGTCGAAGCGATGAGGGATTCGAGGATGCTGTGCAGCGCGTTGTGCAGGTGGACGTGCGTCGCGTGGGCGGCGAGATCGGCGTCGCGCGCGGAGATCGCGGCGGCGATCAGCCGGTGCTCGGCGACGGATGCTGCGAGCCGGGCGGGGTTGTCGCGTGCGAGCCGTCGCACCCGGACGAGATGCGTGCGCACCGTGCGCAGGGCCGCGGTGAGGTAGTCGTTCGCGACGGCGCCGTCGAGGGCCAGGTCGAAGTCTGCGATGAGCGAGTAGTAGGCGTCGCGTCCGTCCGCGCCGGCATCGTGGCCGTCGAGATCGACCCGGGCGAACTCGTGGGCGAGCTGTGCGAAGGCCGCGGCATCCCCGCGCTCTGCGGCGAGCCGCGCGGCGGACTCCTCGAGGGCGCGGCGCACCTCGAAGATCTCGCGGATGTCGTCGGCGTCGATCGCGGTGACCACGGTGACGCGCGGCGACTGCTGCGCGACGAGCCCGTCGGCCGCGAGCCGGCCCAGCGCTTCGCGCAGGGGCGTGCGGCTGACGCCGAGACGAGCGGCCTGCTCGACCTCGCCGAGCACGGCCCCGGGCCGCAGGATGCCGGACTGGATCTCGTCGAGGAGGGTCGCGTAGGCGCGGTCGCTGGCCCGCATCCGCATCACCTCCTCGTTCGACACCTCGGCCAGTGTATACATAAATGCTACTGAGGTGTTGCCCGCGAGGAAAATCGCGGCTTTAGGTATACATCTGCGCGGAGGCGGACTGCGCAACCGATCGGATCGGAGCCCGCAGGCTGAGGGCATGGGGCGCGATCGCGCCCGATGCCCTCAACTCACCACGGAACCTCAGCTGTGGCGACTGCTGCTCCGCACCCGCACGCCACGGATGCGGACGCGAGCGACTGTCACCATGGCGAGCCCGGCGGCCAGCAGCGCACCGCCCCACACAGCAGCGACCGGATCGAACCCGGTCGGCGGCAGCTCGCCGCCGGCCGCGCCTGGCGGTGTCACTGGCGCCGTGGGCGCGGTGAACGTCACGTCGCCCTCCGCGAGCACGACGCTCTGCGCCGAAGCTGCGACGTGGGTGGTGCCGAACGGGACGGGCACCGACACCTCCTGGGTCGCGCCCGCCTCGACCTCGACCACCTGCGTCTGCACACTCCCATCGGGCAGCGTCATCATGATGGTGAACGGCACGGTCGTCATCGCCGACAGCTCCGAAGCGGCGAGCGTCACCGTCGCCGAACCGCCCGTCGACGTGGCCGCACCCGCGACGACGGATGCCGTCGAAGCCGCCTCTGCGGGGATCTCGAAGTCGTAGGAGTACTCAGCCGTCGTGCCGTCGCGCACGATGACGGCGTCGGCGAATGAGAGGGAGTCGGCCGGCGCGCCCGAGCCGAGGCCCACCTGAACTTGACCCCAGCCGCCGTTCGGATACCGAGCCGCGAACTCGGCCAGCGTGCACGGATCTGCCTGCACGCAGAAGCCCGCATCGGACGAGTTCGACTGGAAAACGATCGAATCGGGTCCGATGTCCCACGTCTGCCAGACATCGACCTCCAGCGTGCCGTTGAACTCGGGCTGGAACGACAATGTCGTGAATCCCGCCAGCTCGGGCGTCAGCGAGTGGTAGCCGACGATGCGCAGTGTGGGGACGCGACCGACGGGATCCACGCCCTCGTCCGGCACGTAGGTCGCATAGGAGGCGCTCAGCCCGGACCACGCGACCGGTGTCGGCAGCGGCTGCCCTGGCGCACCCGTCGGCACCGCGAACGCCAGTGCGCGGTCGGTCGACTCTGGCGCCCAGAGCACGAGGCTACCTCGACCGAGAGGTGGCGTGCCCGGCCCCTCGACGAGCTCGACCACCGCCGCGTCCGTCGAGTCGGGATGACGCCCCCACCCATCGCCGTTCGCGACTTCGAGCGGGCCGTTCAGCGTATCGACCACCACCGGCGGCGAGCCGGGCAGCGCGAACACGCTGATCGCCGCGAGAACCGGCACGACAAACCCCAGACTTATCCCCATAACGACACTCCCTTGTGACGCATCCCCCGCGACAAGGTACTCCTCGTCTCAACACGGGGCAAGGATCTCCTGTGGCGATCCCGCTGGCATCGCGGAGCGCGACGACCTCATCGAGTTCACGACGCCGCCGGCGCCCTGAACCCCTCCCCCCACGCCGGCCGTGAGGAAAGCGTGAGGAGTATTCAGGAATTTGTGAATCCGGCGTACCGTCAGCGCCATGACCACCGTCATCCGCACGAGCGGCCTCACCAAGCACTACGGCCGCGTCCACGCCCTGGACGGACTCGACCTCGCGGTCGACGAGGGACAGGTGCACGGGTTCCTCGGACCCAACGGGGCGGGCAAGTCCACCACGATCCGGATCCTGCTGGGGCTCGCGCGCAAGACCGGCGGCGAGGCATCCGTGTTCGGTCTCCAGCCGTGGCGCGACGCCGTCAAGATCCACCGGCGGGTCGCCTACATCCCCGGCGATGTGAGCGTGTGGCCGAATCTGTCGGGCGGCGAGGCGATCGACCTCCTCGCGCGCCTGCGCGGCGCCGCGCGCCACGACAAGGCGTACGGCGACGAGAAGGCGCGTCTCATGGAGGCGTTCCAGTTCGACCCGCGCAAGAAGGGTCGCGCCTACTCGAAGGGCAACCGGCAGAAGGTCGCGCTCATCGCCGCCTTCGCCGTGCCCGCCGACCTGTACATCCTCGACGAGCCGACCAGCGGCCTGGACCCGCTGATGGACGTGATGTTCCGCCGCGAGATCGCGCGCGTCCACGCCGCGGGGGCGACCGTGCTGCTGTCGAGCCACATCCTCTCCGAGGTCGAGCAGCTGTGCGATCGCGTCTCGATCATCCGCGCCGGGCGCGTGGTCGAATCGGGCACCCTCGCCGACATGCGTCACCTCACGCGCACGGAGGTCTCGTTCGAGGGGACGGATGCTGCGCCCGTGGCCGCGCTCGCGGCGGCCCATGACACGCTGGTCGAAGACGGCCGCGTGCGCTTCACCGTCGACAGCGATCAGATCTCGGGCATGCTGCCCGAGCTCTCGCGCCTCGGGGTGGCGGGACTGCGCGTGGCGCCGCCCTCGCTCGAGGAGCTGTTCCTGCGCCACTACGGCGACGACCTCGCCGTGCTGGAGAGGAACGGCCGATGAGCCGACTGTCGACGCTGCTCGGGCACCGGCTGCGGCGGGACTGGCTGCAGCTGACGCTGTGGATCGCCGGCACCGTGGCGCTCGCGCTGGCCGGCCTCTCCGGCGCCGCTCAGACCTACGGCACGGTCGAGGAGCGCACGGCGCTGCTCGCCACCGTGATGGCCAACCCGGTGATCCTGTTGTTCCGCGGGCTGCCGTCGGGGCCGGGCGAGCAGGCGTTCATCGTCTTCCTGCTGATGCCCTTCCTCGTGATGATGGCGGCGTTCATGAGCACCTTCCTCGCGGTGCGCCACACGCGCGGCGACGAGGAGGCGGGGCGCCTCGAAATCGTCGCGGCAACGACGGCGGGCAGGACCGTGCCGACGGTCGCGACGATCGTCCACGGCGTGCTCGCCAACGTCGTTCTGGGCGTCCTCGTGGCCGCCGCCTTCCTCGCCGTCGGCTCGCCTGCCGAGGGGTCGTGGCTCGCCGGGTTCACGGCGGCGTGCGGCGGCCTGACGTACCTCGGCGTCGCGCTCCTGGCGGCACAGCTCATGCGGACCTCGCGGGGCGCGAACTCGTTCGCGGTGTGGGTGCTCGTGGTCACCTACTTCATCGCCGGGATCGGGAACGCCCTCGGCACGCCGAGCGACGACCTCACCCACATGCGCAGCTCGTGGCTGACGTGGCTCTCACCCTTCGGATGGGCCGAGAACACCCGCGCGTTCGACGAGAACCTGTGGTGGCCCGCGCTCCTCTGCCTCGCTGCGTTCGTCGTGCTGGCGGCGGTGGGACTGGCGCTCCAGACCGTGCGCGACCTCGGCGCGGGCATCGTGCCCGAGCGACGCGGGCGCGCCGCCGCGAGCGCGACCCTGTCGACGCCGACGGCGCTGGTCACGCGCCTCGCCACCGGATCGACGATCGGCTGGATGGCGGGCGCCTTCTTCGCCGGGGCCCTCTCGACCTCGCTCGGCGCGGTCGTGAACGAGATGGGGTCGGACAACCCGGCCGTCGCCGACATGCTCAAGGCGCTCTCGGCCGAGGCCGACCTCGAGCAAGCGGTCATCGTCGTCTTCTTCACCATGGTGGGGCTGCTCGCCGCGTGCGCGGGCGTGCAGACCGTCGCTCGCGCCAGGCAGGAAGAGGCGCACGGCACCGCCGAGCCGGTCCTCGCCGCCCCGGTGCAGCGCGTGCGGTGGCTCGCGGACTTCGTCGTCGTCGGATTCATCGCCATCGTCCTGACATGTGCCGCGGCGTTCGTCGGAGCGTGGGCCGGCGCCGCGGGCCTCGACAACGGCGTCGCCCTGACCGGCGACGCGTTCGTCGCGGCGTGGGGGCAGGTCATCGCCGCATCCGTGTTCCTCGTCCTGACCGCTCTCGTCTTCACGATCGCGCCGCGGTGGACGATCCCGCTCGGCTGGACCCTTGTCACCGCCGCGATCGTCTTCGGCCTCTTCGGCCCGCTCCTCGGCCTCCCGGAGTGGGTGACGAACCTGTCGCCGTTCTCGGTCGCCCCGGTGCCGAGCGGCAGCGAGGTGGATCTGCGTGGGATGTGGTGGCTCGTGCTCGCGGTCGCAGTCGGAGCGGCAGCATCCCTCACCCTCATGCGGCGGCGCGAGCTGGCCTCGGCCGGGTAGGCGACCGTGGTGGCGAACGAGCACCCCGGCGCCGAGGCGGCGGAGCAGGCCGCGGCGATGCTCACCGCCGTGGGCATGCCGCGCATGCCGGCGCGGGTCATGATGGCCCTCGCCGGCTCGCCCGACGAGGGGTACACGGCCGCCGACCTCGCCGACCGCCTCGGCGTGTCGGCGGCGGCCGTGTCGGGGGCGGTGCGCTACCTCGTCTCGATGCGGCTCATCCACCGGCTCTCGCGCCCCGGCGACCGTCGCGACCGGTACGACCTCGCCGAGGACTCGTGGTCGGGCATGATCACGGCGAACGCGCCGCTGTACGCCACCCTGGCGGCGTCGCTCGACCGCATCGCCGACGAGAACCCCGGGGCTCCCGCGTCGGCCGCGCGGGCGCACGAGATCGCGGACTTCCTCCGGTACCTCGCGGAACGGATGCCGCAGCTCTCGGCCGAGTGGCGCGCAGGCCGCGACGCGGCCGGGGAAGCGACCGCGGCCGGGTAGCCTTGCCCGAGTGACCGACGCGACCCGCTACATCGTTGCCACCGACGGAGCCTGCAAGGGCAACCCCGGACCGACGGGGTGGGCATGGGTCGGCGAGGACGGGCACTGGGCGGCCGGCGCGATCCCCTCGGGCACCAACAACGTCGGCGAGCTGATGGGTCTGCTGAAGGCCATCGAGGACCACAGCGACGTCGCGAACCTCGTGATCCAGGCCGACTCCAAGTATGCGATCGACACGTACACGAAGTGGATGGACGGCCACCGCCGCCGCGGCTGGAAGACCTCGACGGGGGCACCCACGAAGAACGTCGACATCCTCGAGCAGCTGATCGCCGCGCGCGACGCCCGTCGGGCGGCCGGCCTCCCCGATGTCGAGCTCGAGCACGTGCGGGGCCACTCCGGTCACGTGCTCAACGCGTGGGCCGACGAGCGCGCCGTGCGCGCCTCCGAGCACGCGGCGAAGGGCACGGCGAGCGCCTGGTCGTCGCTCGGCGCGCAGGACCGGATCGACGTCTCGTCCCGCCCGAAGAACGGGCGGTAACCCGGGGCGGGCGGTAGCCCGGGGCGGTCGCCGGCTGCGGCCGCGGCCCTCAACTGAGGACGCGGGCCGGGCGGTAGCCCGGGGCAGTCGCTGCCTGCGGCCGCGGTCCTCAACTGAGGACGCGGGCCGGGATGCGGAGTCGATGCGGCTCGCGGCCCCTCATCTCGGCTCTCGTCCTCGAATGAGGATGTCGATCCGGGGCGGGCTCAGCCCTCCGTCGAGCCTTCGAACAGGCCGACCACATTGCCGTCAGGGTCGCTGATGACGGCCCACCAGCTGGTCGGCGTGATCTCGCTCTTCTCGCGCAGCAGCTCGCCACCGGCGGCCTTCGCCTTCGCGACGGCATCGTCGATCGAGTCGACTTCGACGTAGGAGCGGGGCTGGGTGAAGCCGTCCTCGCGCGGGGCGAGGCCGCCGCCCGAGATCTTGTTGGGCGCCTGCCACATCGGGTACCCCTCGAACCCGGGGACCTCGGCGATCTGCCAGCCGAAGAGGTCGGAGTAGAACGCGGTCGCCTTGCCGAAGTCGCTGACCGGGATGTCGATGTGCGTGATGTCGCCGTGAGCCATGGGGTTCCTCTCTCGTTCGGGTCGAACCCGGCCAGTCTCCGCCGCGCTCCCCCGCCCCGCAAGAGACCGCGAGAGTACAGCTGGTGGACGAGAGGTGGGGAAGCACCCACCCTCTCGGCGACCAGCAGCACTCTCGCGGGACAGGGGGCCCGGGGAGGAGGCTCGGGACGGGTCAGCCGGCGGACGCGGCGTCGGCGAGATGGCGCTCGAGCGCGTCGATCGCCGGACGCTGGCCCTTCACCAGGCGGTCACGGGCACCGGCCAGATCCGTCCACTCCACACGGTCGACCTCGGGGAACCGTGCCGTCTTGCCGGAGCGCGGCGGCCACTCCAGCTCGAACTCGCCGAACTCGAGGCCGTCGAGCGAGAACCCGGTGCCGTCGGCGACGAACACCGTCACGCGCTTGCCCGACGAGTACGCGAACGTGCCGAGCTCGGCGTAGGGCGGTTCAGGCGGGTCGATGCCGAGCTCTTCGCGGAACTCGCGGCGCGCAGCATCCAGCGCGCTCTCCTCCGCCTCGGCGAACTCGCCTTTGGGGAGCGACCAGGCCCCGGCATCCTTGCTCGCCCAGAACGGCCCGCCCATGTGCGCGATGAGCACCTCGGGTTCGGGCGCGATCCGGTAGAGCAGGATGCCGGCGCTGGTGATCACGGCTCAGACGATACGGGTCTTGGGCGAGACCGTGTAGGTGTCTTCGGGGTCGCGGAACACGACGTCGCCGAGGGCGGTGTCGATCGCCGCGAGCGTGTCGGCGTCGAGCACGACGCCCGAGGCCTTGACGGTCTCGGCGAGCTGCTCGGGACGGGATGCCCCCACCAGCGCGGACGCGACGTTCTTGTTCTGCAGCACCCACGCGATCGCGAGCTGCGGCATCGACAGGCCCGCCTGCTCGGCGACGGGCTTCAGTCGCTGGACCGCTTCGAGCACTTCCTCACGGAGGAAGCCCTGGATGAAGCGGGCGCCGCTCTTGTCGTCGGTCGCGCGCGAGCCCTCGGGCACCGGCTGCCCCGGCAGGTACTTGCCCGACAGCACACCCTGGGCCATCGGCGACCACACGATCTGCGAGATGCCGAGGTCCTCGGACGCCGGCACGACCTTGCCCTCGATGACGCGCCACAGCGCCGAGTACTGCGGCTGGTTCGAGATGAGCTGCACGCCGTAGCTCTTGGCGAGTGCGTGGCCCTCGCGCAGCTGCTCGGCGGTCCATTCCGAGACGCCGATGTAGAGCGCCTTGCCCTGACGCACGACGTCGGCGAACGCCTGGAACGTCTCCTCGAGCGGCGTCTCGTAGTCGAAGCGGTGCGCCTGGTAGAGGTCGACGTAATCGGTGCAGAGGCGCTTCAGCGACCCGTTGATGGACTCGAAGATGTGCTTGCGGCTGAGGCCGGTGTCGTTCGGGCCCTGTGGGCCGGTCGGGAAGTAGACCTTCGTGAAGATCTCGAGGGATTCGCGGCGCTGCCCCGAGAGCGCCTTGCCGAGGACCTCTTCGGCGGCGGTGTTCGCATAGACGTCCGCCGTGTCGAACGTGGTGATGCCGGCGTCGAGCGCCGCGTGAACCGTAGCGATGGCGGCCGAGTCGTCGACCTGCGAGCCGTGGGTGACCCAGTTGCCGTAGGTGATCTCGCTGACCTTGAGACCGCTGTTTCCGAGGTACCGGTAATTGACCATGAGAAAACGCTACCCGCCCCGATGGGTGCATCGGGACGGGCAGCGTCGAATGGATCAGACGACCGGGGCGGTCTCGTCCTCGATGGCGTCGTCCTCAGCGTGCTCGGTGCGCTCGCCGGACTCCGCGTCGATGGACAGGGCGCGGGCCTCCTCGTCGAGATCGGCCGCGGCTTGCTCGAACTGCGAGTTGTACAGGCGGAAGTACGCGCCCTTCGCCGCGATGAGCTGGTCGTGCGTGCCCTTCTCGACGATGCCGCCGTTCTCCATCACGAGGATGAGATCGGCGTCCCGGATCGTCGACAGGCGGTGCGCGATCACGAACGAGGTGCGTCCCTCGCGGAGGGCTGCCATCGCGTGCTGCAGCAGCAGCTCGGTGCGGGTGTCGACGGAGCTCGTCGCCTCGTCGAGGATGAGCACCGAGGGCTGCGCCACGAACGCGCGCGCGATCGTGATGAGCTGCTTCTCACCCGCCGAGATGTTCGACGCGTCCTCGTCGAGGAGCGTGTCGTACCCGTCGGGCAGCGAGTGCACGAACCGGTCGACGTAGGTCGCCCGCGCGGCAGCGAGGATCTCGTCGTCGGTGGCGTCGGCCCGGCCGTAGCGGATGTTCTCGCGGATCGTGCCGGCGAACAGCCACGGGTCCTGCAGCACCATGCCGGTCTCGGCGCGGATGTCGCGGCGCGTGAGGTCGGCGATGTTCTGCCCGTTGAGGAGGATGCGACCGCCGTCGAGCTCGTAGAAGCGCATCAGCAGGTTGACGAGCGTCGTCTTGCCTGCGCCGGTCGGACCCACGATCGCGACCGTCTGGCCCGGCTCCACCCGGAACGACAGATCGTGGATGAGCGGTCGGTCAGGCGAGTAGGAGAAGGCGACGTCCTGGAACTCGATCGTGCCGTCACCCTCGACGAGTGCGGGGGCGTCGTCGGCGTCGGGCTCCTGCTCCGGCTCGTCGAGCAGTTCGAACACGCGCTCGGCCGAGGCCGTGCCCGACTGCACGACCGCCGCCATGCCGCCGAGCTCCGCCAGCGGCTGCGTGAACTGCTGCGAGTACTGGATGAACGCCTGCACGTCGCCGAGGCGCAGCTGCCCCCCGGCCACCATGAGCGCGCCGAAGACCGCGATGCCCACGTAGGTGAGGTTCCCGATGAACATCATCGCCGGCATCATGATGTTCGAGAGGAACTGCGCCTTGAACGAGGCCTGGTACAGCTCCTCGTTCTCCTCGCGGAACGCCTCGCGCGACGCCTGCTCGCGGCCGAACACCTTGACCAGGGCGTGGCCCGAGAACGACTCCTCGACACGCGCGTTGAGCCGGCCGACCTTGCGCCACTGGATGCCGAACGCCTTCTGCGAGCGCGGCCCGATGACGCCGAACAGGATGCCCATGAGCGGGAAGCTCACCAGCACCACGAGCGTCAGCTGCCACGAGATCGTCAGCATCATGATGAGCACGCCGATCACGGTCAGCACGCTCGTGAGGGCCTGCGACAGCGACTGCTGCATCATCTGCGTGATGTTGTCGATGTCGTTGGTGACTCGGGAGATCAGCTCGCCACGCTGGACGCGGTCGAAGTAGCGCAGCGGCAGGCGGTTGATCTTCGCCTCGACGTCTTCGCGCAGGCGCCACATGACGCGCACCATGATCACGTTGATGACGTAGCCCTGCAGCCACATCAGCAGCGACGACGCGAAGTACAGCGCGAGCACGATCAGCAGCACGCGACTGAGCGCCATGAAGTCGACGCCGGCGCCGGGCACGAAGTGCTCCATCGCCGAGACCATGTTGGCGAGGTCCTGCTCGCCCTGCGCCTCGAGGCCGGCGACCACCTGCTCCTTCGTGGTGCCGGCGGGCGCCATCGACGAGACGACGCCTTCGAAGAGGATGTTGGTCGCCTCGCCGAGCACCTTCGGCGAGAGCACCGCGAGCACGACGCCGATCGAGCCGAGGATCGACACGAACACGAACGCCCAGGCGTTCGGGCGCAGCAGCCCGATCAGGCGGCGGAACGCCGGCCAGAAGTGCGCGGCCTTGCCCGGGGCGACCGCGCCGCTCCAGTCGTCGGCCGCGATGCGCGCCTGCTCGCCGAGCTCGATCTCGGCCTTCTCCTCGGCGCTCAGTTCGGCCACCGCCTGGCGCACGCGCCGACGGGTCTTCTCGGTGTCCTTCTCGTCGCTCATCGCGCGACCTCCGCTCCGAGCTGGGATTCCACGATCTCGCGGTACGTCTGGCTCGTCTCGAGCAGCTGCTCGTGCGTGCCGATGCCCACGATGCCGCCGTCGTCGAGTACGACGATGCGATCGGCGTCGGTGATCGTCGAGACGCGCTGGGCGACGACGATCTTGGTGACATCGGGAAGCTCGCGCCACAGCGCCTGCCTCAGCCGCGCATCGGTGGTGAGGTCGAGCGCCGAGAACGAGTCGTCGAACACGAGGACGCGCGGCTGGTGAACGATCGCCCGCGCGATCGCGAGCCGCTGCCGCTGCCCGCCCGAGACGTTCGTGCCGCCCTGGGAGATCGGGGAGTCGAGTCCGGCCTCCATCTGGCTCACGAAATCGCTCGCCTGGGCGATCTCGAGCGCACGCCAGAGCTCGGCGTCGGTCGCGTCCTCGCGGCCGAACCGCAGGTTCGACGCGATGGTGCCCGAGAACAGGAACGGGCGCTGGGGAACGAGCCCGATCGTGCTCCACAGGGCGTCGAGGTCTGCCCGCCGCACGTCGACCCCGCCGACCTCGACGACGCCGGCGGTGGCGTCGAAGAGCCGTGGGATGAGAGAGATCAGGGTGGTCTTGCCTGCGCCCGTCGAGCCGACGATGGCGACGGTCTCGCCCGCGTCGGCGCGGAAGCTGATGCCCGACAGGATCGGGTGCTCGGCGCCCGGGTACGTGAAGGCGACGTCGCGGAATTCGACGGTGCCGGGAGCCGGGAACCGGCCGACGGCGTCGGACGGACGCTCGAGCGACGAGTGCGTGTCGAGCACCTCGCCCACGCGCTCGGCCGACACCGCGGCGCGCGGGATCATCAGGGTCATGAAGCTCGCCATCATGACGCCGGAGAGGATGATCATGGCGTACTGCATGAAGGCGAAGAGCGTGCCGATCTGGATCTCGCCGCTGTCGACCTGCATGCCGCCGAACCAGATCACGCCGATGACGGTGACGTTCAGGATCAGCATGACCGCGGGGAACAGCACTACGAACAGCGACCCGACCTTGCGGCCGACGACCATGATGTCGGTGTTGGCCTCGCGGAAGCGCTCCTCTTCGATGGGTTCGCGGACGAAGGCGCGGATGACGCGGATGCCGGTGAGCTGCTCGCGCATCACACGGTTCACGCCGTCGAGCTTGCCCTGATAGCTGCGGAACAGCGGCACCATGCGGGCGATCACGACGCCCGCGACGACGAGGAGCACCGGCACGGCGACCGCGATGATCCATGCGAGGCTGGCGGCCTGCTCGATCGCGAGCACGATGCCGCCGATCGCGAGCAGCGGCGCCGTGACGAGGAACGTCGCGCCCATCATCGCGAGCATCTGCACCTGCTGCACGTCGTTCGTGTTGCGGGTGATGAGCGAGCCGGCGCCGAAGCCGGTGACCTCGCGCTCGGAGAAGCCCGAGACGCGCTCGAAGATGTCGTCGCGGATGTCGCGGCCGAGCCTCATCGCGGCGCGCGCCGCGAAGAAGGTCGCGATGATCGACGCGACGATCTGGCCCAGAGACACGGTCAGCATGACGATGCCGGTGCGCCAGATGTAGTCGGTGTCGCCTTTGGAGACACCGTTGTCGATGATGTCGGCGTTCAAGCTGGGCAGATACAGCGAGGCGATGGCGGAGGCCGACTGGAACAGCAGCACACCGAGCAGCAGCCAGCCATACGGTTTGAGATATCGGACGAGGATCTTTGCCAGCACGAGAGTTCTCCCGGACGCGGCGGAGCCATGGCAGGGCTCCGCCTCTGCGGATCTGAGGGTGCCGACCCACCTTCGCACGGGCCGCCGACATCGCGGCAGTCTCGTTCACTGATGGCGGAACGGGGGCGTGGCCGCCTCCCATCGGCGACCCGCCGGTCACTCTAACACGATATATCGCGACACACGAGACCGCTCCCATCCCGCGGCCGCGCAGCGCCGGCAGGGACGGTGGATGCGGCGGCTACGCCTCCGCGCCCTGCGCGATGTCGGCGCGCTCGCGCCAGCTGCGCGCCGTGACGCGGTCGAGCGCCACCTGGCGGCGCAGCGCGTCGGCCTTCTCGTAGAGCGAGGGTTCGCCCCAGCTCGTGAGCACCTTCACGAGCACCGGGAGCAGCTCGATCATGAAGAACAGCCCGGCGATGAGCCAGTGCGCCCACGCGAGGATCGGCTCACGGGCCGACAGTCGCTCCAGCCCGCCGATCTGGCTCAGCAGGCCCACCGCGCCGGAGTTGCCGCTCGCGATCTCGGCGGCACGGGCGTCGTACGCGGCGAGCGCGGCCTGGTACTGCTCGCGCGCGCCGGGCAGCTCGTCCCTGGCCTGCTGCTTGTTCGTCGCCTCCGATGCGCCGGCGTCCGCCGTGCCCGCGGCCTGCGCGGCGGCGAGGTCCGCCTGGGCCGCCGTCAGCTGGGAGTTCAGGTCGTCATACGCCGCCTGGGCGGCTGCGAGCTGCGCCTCGGCGGCATCCGAGCTCGCGCCTTCGCCGGCCACGCCGCTGCATCCCTGCACCTCGCCGGCACCCTGTCCGGTCAGTTCGCACTGGTAGATCGCGCGTGCCTGGTCGATGACCTGCTGCTGCGCGGCGAGCTTCGCGGTGAGGTCGTCCACGGTCTGCTGTGCCGATGCCGTCGACGCCGACGTGGTGTCGGCGCCCGCCACGACACCGCTGGCCGCCTGGCTCTCGAGCGCCGCGACACGTTCGCTCGCGGCATCCAGCGCCTGCTTCTCGGGTCCGGAGGTGACGGCGTCCTGATCCGACTGCGCCTGGGTGATGTTCGTCGCGTTCACCTCGCGTGCGATGTCGTTGTGGAAGATCTGCAGCACGAGCGGCTCGGCCACGACGATGCCGATGACGGCGGCCATGATGACGCGGGGGATCGCGAGGGCGATCAGCCGCCCGATGCTCTGCGACGAGCGCATCGTCGAGGTGAGGAAGCGGTCGAGATTGAAGATGATGAGCGCCCACACGATCGCGAGGGGCAGCGCGCCCCAGGCCACGATCCGCACTCCCGTAGTGAGCGCGAAGTACATCGAGATCGCCGAGATCAGGGCGGTGCCCGCGATCACGAAGAACATCTGCACGAAGCGCGGCGTCTCGGTCGGCACCTCGTCGAGCACCGATCCGTCGGCGCCGCCGAGGATCGCGAGTTTGCGCCAGCCCGAGGTCCGCTCTCGACGCGGGCGCTTCGCACGCTTCGCGCGGACGGGAGGAACGGATGCTGCCGCCTCCGGCTCCTCATCGCGCGAGGCTTCCTCGGCGACGGGCTCATCCTCACGCGGCTCGTCGACGGCGCCCCACTCGCCGATGGTCGTCGTCTGCTTCGCCACGACCGGCTCGGCCACGGCGATCGGCTGCGTCGGGTTCATCGCAAGGGCGTCCTCGAGGAGGTCCTTCGTCACCGGGAACGGGTCCTCGGGACCGTCGTCGCCGGGGCGCTGGTCGGCCCCGGGCTCACCGGCCGCCTGCTGGGCGCGCACGTCGTCGAGGTACAGATCCTCGGCCTGCTCGCCGTCCGTCTCGAACTCGATCCGGCCGTCGGAGCCGAACCGGCCCGGCCGGTGTGCGGAGTAAGAAGACATCCGCACACCATAGAGCGGGCAACCTGTGGACCAGGTGTATTAGAGAAGCGTGAGATCCCGGATCCCCCGGGTCGCGGCATCCGTCATCCCGTCCTCGCCGAGCGCGAAGTCCGGACTTCGCAGGATCTGGAGGTCGGGACGCAGCGCTTCCCGGACCGTCCCCGGACGGGCACCGTGCCCCGGCGCGCGAAGTCCGGACTTCGCAGGTACTGAAGGCCGGTCAGGTGCGTTTCCTGGACCGCCCCCGGACGGGGGCCCTACCCCGGCGCGCGAAGTCCGGACTTCGCAGGTACTGAAGGCCGGTCAGGTGCGTTTCCTGGACCGCCCCTGGACGGGCACCCTACCTCGGCGCGCGAAGTCCGGACTTCGCAGGTCTCCGAAGGCCGGTCGGGTGCGTTTCCCGGACCGCCCCGGACCGCCCCGGACGGGCACCGTGCCCCGGCGCGCGAAGTCCGGACTTCGCAGGTTTCCGAAGGCCGGTCGGGTGCGTTCTCCGGACGGGTCAGTCCTCGAGCGGGGTCACCGCGGCGACCGCCTCGTCCTCTTCGGTGGCGACGAGCTGGCCGCACGCGCCGTCGATCTCCTTGCCGCGGGTGTCGCGCAGGGTCGTCGGGATGCCGGCGTCGTTGAGGCGGCGGACGAACTCGTTCTGCACGTCGACGTCGGACGCGGTCCAGATCGAGCCGGGCGTCGGGTTCAGCGGGATGGGGTTCACGTGCACCCAGCCGCGGCCACGGTCGTTGAGCTTCTTCGCCAGCAGGTCGGCGCGCCAGCCGTGGTCGTTCATGTCCTTGATGAGCGCGTACTCGATCGAGACGCGGCGGCCCGTCTTGTCGAAATAGGCGCGCGCGGCGTCGAGCGCCTCGTCGACCTTCCAGCGTGAGTTCACCGGGATGAGCTCGTCGCGCAGCTTGTCGTCGGGCGCGTGCAGCGAGAGGGCGAACGTCACGGGGATGTCCTCGGCGGCGAGCTTCGTGATCGCGGGCACGAGGCCGACCGTCGAGACGGTGATGCCGCGAGCGCTCATGCCGAGGCCGTGCTGCTTGTCGGTCATGACGCGGACGGCCTGCATCACGCGGGCGTAGTTCGCGAGCGGCTCACCCATGCCCATGAAGACGATGTTCGACACCCGGTCGGCGGAGTGGTCGTCCTTCTTCTTGCCGCCGAGGCCGCCGTCGGCGATGAGGCGGTTGGCGCGCACGACCTGCTCGACGATCTCGGCCGCCGACATGTTGCGCGTGAGGCCGGCCTGGCCGGTCGCGCAGAACGGGCAGTTCATGCCGCAGCCGGCCTGCGAAGAGACGCACAGCGTGATGCGGCCGGGGTAGCGCATGAGCACGGACTCGACGAGCGCGCCGTCGTGCAGCTTCCACAGGAACTTGATCGTGTCGCCGCGGTCGGTCTCGAGCCTGCGCACCTCGGTGAGGAGAGCCGGCAGCATGCCGTGCACGAACTCCTCGCGGCCCTCGGCGGGGAGGTCCGTCATGTCGGCGGGATTGTGGGTCCAGTGCTGGAAGTAGTGCTTCTCGAGCTGCTTCGCCCGGAAGCCGGGGAGTCCGAGCTCCTTGACCTTCTCGACGCGCTGCTCTGGGGTGAAGTCGGCCATGTGCACGGGCGGCTTGCCGCGCTTCGGACTCGCGAACTGCAGGAGGGGCCGGCCCTCGGCATCCTTCTTCTGCGTCCATCCCTCGGTCGCCGGACGCACCTGCCTCGGTTTTGTCGTGCGCACAGGGGATTCGGTCATGCGTCCAGGGTACGCGGACACGCCTGGACGGTGGCCGATCCCCGCGCCCGGACTAGGCTCGGCCTGTGGTGCCCGCCCCGAACCTTCTCGCCTTCACGCTCGCCGCCCTCGTCCTGATCGTGATCCCAGGCCCGAGCGTGCTCTTCACGATCGGGCGCGCGCTCGCCCTCGGCCGCATCGGCGGGCTGCTCAGCGTGCTCGGCAACGCACTCGGCCTGCTGCCGATCATCGGCCTCGTCGCGATCGGCGTCGGCGGCATCGTCGCGCAGTCGGTCGTGCTCTTCACGATCGTCAAGGTCGCCGGCGCGCTCTACCTCATGTACCTCGGCGTGCAGGCGATCCGCCACCGTCATCGCGCCGCCGCGGAGGCGAACGGCGGCGCACCGCCGCGCTCGGCCTGGCGCCAGCTCGGCGAGGGGTTCGTCGTCGGCATCACCAACCCCAAGACGATCGCGTTCTTCGTCGCGGTGCTCCCCCAGTTCGTCGATCTGAACGCCGGCATGGTTCCGCTCCAGATGATCGAGCTCGGACTCGTGTTCTTCGTCATCGCCCTCATCTCCGACGGCATCTGGGCGCTCATCGCTGCCGGTGCGCGCGAATGGTTCGGGCGCTCCCCGAAGCGCATCTCCACCCTGTCGGCCACCGGAGGCGGCCTCATGATCGGCCTCGGCGGCATCCTCCTCTTCAGCGGGAACAAGCACTGACATGACGACGGTCCCCACGCCCCCTCCAGACGCCGCTGGCGCGTCGCCCGGAGCCTCCGGGCGCGTGGGCCCAGCTGCGACCCCGCCCCCTGCCGACTGCCGGCGGATCATCTTCCTCGATGTCGACGGAACCCTCCTCGAGCACGGCTCGCACGTGTCGCCGTCGACCGGCCCGGCCATCCGCGCGGTGCGCGAGGCCGGGCACCTGGTGTACCTGAGCACCGGCCGGTCGGCCTCCGACATCCATCCGGATGTCGCCGCGATCGGCTTCGACGGCGCGGTCACCAACTCGGGCGCGCTGGTCGTGTCGGGCGGAGACGTGGTGGTCGACCGCCCGCTGTCGCCCGCCGCGACGGACCGCATGCTCACGGCGCTGCGGAGTCGAGGCATCCGCTACTTCCTGCAGACCCGCGATGCGGTCTACGCGTCGGACGACATGGCCGAGCTGATGCGGGACTACGCTGCGGCGCTCGAGGCGCGTGAGGCGGCGGGTCGGCAGGTGCGGCCCGAGGACTCCCTGGTCGGTCTCGCGCAGCGCACGTTCCCCGGCGTCGATGAAGCGGACCTCACCCGCATCGACAAGGCCGTCTTCGTGAGCGACCACCCCGAAGGTCTCGACGAGCTGCGGGAGGACCTCGGCGACGAATTCCTGATCGTGCCGGGGAGCATGCCGCTGCCGGGCGGCTCGAACGGCGAGATCAGCGAGCGCGACACGACCAAGGGATCGGCGATCGAGCTGCTGCTGGCGCACCTGGGCATGGACGCCACCGACGCGATCGCGGTGGGCGACAGCTGGAACGACATCGAGATGTTCCAGGTGTGCGGCGTCGCGGTGGCGATGGGCAACGCCCAGCCCGAGCTCAAGGAGCTCGCCGACTTCGTCACGACCGACGTGCTCGACGACGGGATCGCGAACGCGTTCCGCCGCCTCGGCCTGATCTGAGCCCCGGGCCCCTCAGCCCGCGGGTGCGGCGGTCGATGCGCGCAGCACCAGCTGCGTCGCCAGCTGCACCTGCTCAGGCGGCGCGCCGCGCTCCATCTCGAGCGCGACGCGAAGCGACTCGCGGCCGAGCAGACCCCAGTCCTGACGCACGGTCGTGAGTGGCGGGGCGAACATCTCGGCCTCGTCGATGTCGTCGAATCCGAGGACCGACACGTCCTGCGGAATCCGCAGGCCGGCCTCGATGATCGCACGGTAGGCGCCCAGCGCCATCTGGTCGTTCGCCGCGAAGACGGCGGTGGGTCGCTCCTCGGCGAGCAGCTGCCGCATCGCGCGGTAACCCGATCCGGGGCTCCAGTCCCCGGGCCTGGCCGCCGGAAGCACACGACCGCGCTCGGCGAGCACGGCGCGCCAGGCGTCGAGCCGCGACGCCGCGGAGAACGAGCCGGGCGGGCCGGTGATGTGGTGCACCGTCTGGTGGCCGAGATCGAGCAGGTACCCCACCGCCTGGCGCGCGCCGACGTCCTGATCGAAGTCGACGGTGGCGACGCCGTCGACGAGCGGCGGGCCGAGGATCACCGCCGGCACCCCCTCCGGAAGCTGGAGCGCCTCGTCGATGCCGAACGGGGCGGGGAGGATGACGATCAGCACGTCGACGGCCATCTCCCCCAGTCGCGTGAAGGCCCCGTTGGCCGCCTGCCCGGAGGACGCGGCCAACGGCATGAGCGTCGTCGCGTAGCCGCTCTCGGCGGCCCGCTCGGAGATCTCCTCGAGCGAGCGGTGGGTGCCCACGGAATGCAGGCTGTGGTACACGACACCGACCGTGCGGAACGACCCGCGCCGGATGGCGCGGGCCGCCGCATTGGGGCGGTAGCCCAGCTCACGCATCTTGGCGAGGACGAGCTCGCGCTTCTCGGGCGCCACGTTCGGCTCGCCGTTCGCGACGCGGGAGACCGTCTGCACGGATACGCCGACGGCCTGCGCCACGTCACGCAGCGAGGTGCGGCGCTCCTGCACTCTCAGACCCCTTGGAAGGCGAAGTCGAACACGAGGGCTCCGCTGGTCGGCAGGTGGTACTTCGCGAGCGTGCGCGCACCCCACGTGTCATCGCCGCCCACGCCGCGCCGCATGAGCGCCGGCCGCAGCACGGTGCGGTGGATCGGCGGCAGCTCGGTCTGGTGCAGGGCGTTCTCCACTTCGTCCGGCGTCCACGGCAGCGCCGAGAACTCCATGCCCCCGGCGGACTCGACGCGCAGACCCGCTCCCCTGCCGTCGGTGACCTCGGCCCACCGCACGCCGGTGCGGCTTCCCGCCTCCTGCGGACGCAGATAGGGGGTGAGCTCCGTCGTCACGTCGCGATCGTACACGCCCAGGCGTGCCCCGCCGCGGCGGTCGACGTAGCACTCCTCGGGCCCGTCGCCGTACCACCGCAGCCGGCGGAACTCCGGCAGCGTGGCGAGCAGCATCCCGAACTCGGGCAGGCTCGGCAGGCCCTCGACCAGGTGCAGCGTCTGCGTCACCTCGACGCGGCCAGAACCGTCGACGCGGTATGTCACGTCGCACGTCGTGGCCGGCCGCGTCGGCAGCTCGTATTCGTACGTCACCGTCACCGCGGCGGCGTCCTGCTCGACCCGCGTGCGGGTCAGCGGGTCGCGCACGCGCCCGTAGCGGCTGGCGAGCAGCCACTGGCCGTCCTCGAAGGGCGCCTCCCACCCGCGCTCGTTCGAGGTCGGCGCGTGCCAGAAGTGCGGCCGCGGCATCCCCTTGAGCAGCTCCCGCCCGCCGTCCGACGTCATGCCGAACCGATAGGAGGTGAGCCCGCCGTACAGCGTCGAGAACAGGGTGCTGAAGCCGGCACCGCGCACCCCGATGTTGTGCGCGCCGCGGATGAGCTCGGGCGCCGGCGCGGCGACCCGCGCAGGCGGCTCGCCGACCTGGACGACCCGCTGCTCGTACGCGACCTCGTGTCCTTCCGTGGCCCACGCCGTCGCCGCCCGCAGGCGGAACGACACGTCGATCGCGTACTCCCCGGGCGCGGCGGGGACCGCGATGGGGAGGGCGACGCGACCGGTGTCGCCGGCGGCGATGTCGGTCTCGACGTCTTCGCGGCGCAGCATCCGTCCCTCGCGCGAGAGCGTCACGACGCAGCGGTACGCGGCGCTGGACGTCGAGAGCAGACGGTTGTGCACCGTGAAGCCGTCGTCGTCGATGCGGATCTTGAAGCCCTGGTAGAGGTACGCGACCTCCTGGAGCTTCGGCGTCGGCGAGTGGTCGGTGAAGAAGATGCCGTTGCCGCAGAACTCGGCGTCGTTCGGGGAGTCGCCGAAGTCGCCGCCGTAGCCGTAGTACTCCCTGCCGTACCGGTCGGTCAGGGCGATCGCCTGGTCGGCGAAGTCCCAGATGAACCCGCCCTGGAACAGCGGCTCGCGGTAGGCCAGCTCGATGTACTCGTCGACGGCGCCGAACGAGTTGCCCATGGCGTGGGCGTACTCGCACAGGATGAACGGCTTGTCCCTGCGGTGACGCAGGTACTCCTCCACCTCCGCGGCGGGGGTGTACATCTGGCTCGCGACGTCGGTCGTCTCCTCGTAGCGCGGGTCCCAGAACACGCCCTCGTAGTGCACCGGGCGGCTGTCGACCTCGCGGAACCACGCGGCGACGTCGCGCAGGTTCGTGCCGCCGAACGACTCGTTCCCGCACGACCACATCACGACGCTCGGGTGGTTCTTGTCGCGCTCGAACATGCTCGCCGCGCGATCCATCAGCGCCGGCCGCCACTCGGGGCGATCGCCGGGGACGGCGTCTTCGACCGGCGCGCCGAGCTTGCGGATGCGGTCCCAGACGCCGTGGCTCTCGAGGTTCATCTCGTCGATGACCATGAGCCCGTGCCGGTCCGCGAGCTCGTAGAACACCGTGCTGTTCGGATAGTGGCTGGTGCGCACGGCGTTCACGCCGACGGCCTTGAGGGCGAGGAGGTCGGCCTCGATCTCGCCCGCGGTCTGCACGCGCCCGGCGAGACCGAACTCGTGCCGGTTCACCCCGAAGAAGACCACACGCCGCCCGTTGAGCTTCAGCAGCCCGTCCTCGATCGCGAAGCGCCGCACGCCGACGCGCTGCACGATGACCTCGGTCACCTCGCCCGCGGCGTCTCGCACCTCGATCTCGGCCTCGTACAGCCACGGGTCCTCGGGGCTCCACAGCCGAGGATCCTCGAGACGGATGCCGAAGCCGCCGTCGCCGTGGGCCTCGAGTGGTCCGACCCCGGCCAGGCGGGCCGCGACGCTCCCCTCGCCGCGCAGATCGACGCGCAGGGCGATGTCGGCGGACCCGGCGTCGGGGGCGAGGTCGACGTCGATCCGGAGGTCTTCGACGTGCGCACGGGGACGCCGATACAGGACGACGTCGCGGAACAGGCCGGAGAACCGGAAGAAGTCCTGGTCCTCGAGCCACGAGCCGCTGGAGAACTTGAACACCTGCGCGGCGAGCTTGTTCTCCCCCTCGACCAGCGCGTCGGTCACGTCGAACTCCGACGGCGTGAAGCTGTCGGTGGCGTATCCGAGGTAGCGCCCGTTGAGCCAGACCGCGATCGCGCTCTCGGCACCCAGGAAGCTGATGCTCACGGTCTCGCCGTCCTCGACGGGCCGGTCGAGCACGAAGCTCCGCACGTAGGAGGCGACGGGGTTGTAGCGCTCGGGCACCTCGCCCGGGTCGATCTGCTCGACGCCGTCCCAGGGGTACTGGACGTTGACGTACTGCGGGCGGTCGTAGCCGTGCAGCTGGATGTGCGCGGGGACCGGGATGTCGTCCCAGCTCTCGCAGTCGTGCTCCGGGTGGAAGAAGCCGGCCGGGGCGGCGGCGGGGTTCTTCGCGTAGTGGATCTTCCAGCGGCCGCTGAGCGACTGCTCGTAGCCGCTGTCGCCGTCCGCCGCCTCGGCCGCCGACCGGAACCAGCGGTGGTCCGAGTGGGCGGGGCGGCGATTCTCCTGGACGAACCGGGGATCCGCGATCCGCGTGGCGTCGAACATCACGCCCTCCTCTTCCGTGCTCTCGATGCGGATGCCGATGGAGTCGAGGGTCACTTGACCGCCCCCGTGATGCCCTGCGCGAACTGCCGCTGCAGCAGGAGGAACACGATCATCGTCGGCAGCGACGACAGCAGCACGGCGAGCATCAGCACGCCGTAGTCGGTGACGTACCCGGCGCTGATGTTCGCGGTGAGCATCGGCATCGTCAGCACGCTGTTGTTGACGAGGATCACCTTCGGCCACAGGAAGTTGTTCCACGCCATCATGAACGTGATGACGGCGGCGGCCGCGAAGGTCGACTTCATCGTGGGGACGTAGATCCGCGCGAAGATCGACAGCTCGCTCAGCCCGTCGATGCGCGCCGCCTCGATGATCTCGTGCGGGAACGACCGGGACGCCTGCCGGAACAGCAGGATGAGGAACGGCGTCGAGATCATGGGGATGACGACGGCCCACAGCGAGTTGACCATCCCGACGCGCGCGAACAGCTGGAAGAGCGGGATCATCGTCGCGGCGAACGGGATCATCATCGCGAGCAGCAGGATCGCCATGACGACGTCCTTGCCCTTGGAGTGATAGACCTCGAAGCCGTAGCCGGCGATGGAGCACACCGTCAGCGCGAGGATCGTCGTGCCCACCGCGATGAGGAACGAGTTCGTCATCGCGCCTACGACGTCCTGCGTCGAGAAGAGGGCCGCGATGTTCTCGAAGAGGGCGGTGCCCGGCAGCATCCGTGACGACAGCACGTCCTTGCTGGTGTTCGTGGCAGAGACGGCCATGAAGTAGAGCGGGAAGACCGAGAACAGGGCCCAGATCGCCAGCAGGGCGTATCCGGGAAGACTGCGGAGCTTGTTAATCACGCTTGTCACCGACCTTCATCTGGATGAACGAGAGGATGGCGACGAGCATGAGGATCACGTACGAGATCGCCGCGGCATAGCCGAAGTTGGGGTTCTTCTGGAACGACACCTCGTAGAGGTAGTGCGCCATCGACATGGTCTGGTGGGCGGGGCCGCCCTGGGTCAGCGCCCATGACTCGTCGAACATCTGCAGGGTGCCGTTGATCGACAGGATCGCCGTGAGCACGATCATGGGCTTGAGCTGCGGCACGGTGACGTACCAGAACGTCTGGAACGCGTTCGCCCCGTCCATGCGGGCAGCCTCGATGCTGGACTGGTCGATGTTCTGCAGGGCTGCGAGGTAGAAGACCATGTTGTAGCCGGTCCAGCGCCAGAGCAGGCCCAGGATGATGACGAACCGGGCGGTCTCGGGCTGGCCGAGCCAGTTGATCGGGCCGCCGATGGCGCCGATCGACATGAGCAGGTCGTTGACGAAGCCGTCATTGGCGAAGAGCGTGCGGAACACCAGCGAGTACGACACCAGCGACACGGCGCAGGGCAGGAAGATCGCGGTCCGCCACACCGCCTTGAACCGGAGCTTGGGGTTGTTGAGCAGGTTCGCCAGCACCAGTGCCAGCGCCAGCATGATGGGCACCTGGATGATCAGGTAGATGAACGTGTTCGTCAGCGTGAGGCGGAAGACGTCGTCGTTCAGCAGGCGCTCGTAGTTGTACCAGAGCGGGTCGGCGAACTCGAGGCGCGTGCCGCGTCCGGTCTGCAGCGACAGGACGAAGGCCTGCGCCATCGGGATGAAGCTCATGAAGAGGATGAGCAGGGCGGCGGGGAGCAGGAACCCCCATCCGGTGAGGCTGCGGCGGCGGGCGTTGTTGAGCCACGGCTTGCGGTCGCCGATGTAGTTGTTCAGCGGCGGCGGCTGATTGCGCCTGCTCGCATTCTTGGTGCGCGTCTTCACGTCGGAGGCCACGGCGTCGTCTCTTTTCCTTGGGCGGTCAGGGCCACGGTTCCGGTCCGGCGGGGCGGGGTTCGCCGCCCCGCCGGACCGTCTCGCGTGGTTACTCCATCGCGAACTCGACGTTGGCCTGCGCCTCTTCGAGCGCGGTCGTCATGTCGGTGCCGCCCATGATCTGCGTCATGGCCGTGCTCACCGCGTCGCGTGCCTCGTAGTAGTACGCACCCGTGTTGTTCGACGGGACCTCCGGGCCGAACTTCACGACGTCGGCGAAGATCGGCTGACCGCCGAAGAACGCGATCGGCTCGTTGTAGACGTCGCTGTCACCGGCCGGGATCCAGTTCGCGACCGCGCCGGCCTTCGGCAGGATCGTGTCGTACAGGTCGGTCGAGCCGGCGAAGGTCGCGCCGAGGAAGTCCGACGCGAGCTCGACGTCGGCCGTCGACGAGATCGCCCAGGACGATCCGCCGTTCGCGGAGTAGTTCGTCGCCCCCGACACCGAGTCGAGCTTGGGGAGGTTCGTGACGCCCCACTTGCCGTCCTGGTCCTCGGCGGTCTGGATCGAGCCGACGATCCACACGCCGTTGATCGTGCCGCCGACGGTTCCGTTCACGAGCGTGCCGATGTACTCGTCCCACGAGTTGACCTCGACGAGCACGCCCGCCTCGACGAGCTGCGTGTACGTGTCGATGGCCGCTTCGAGCGCGGCGTTGTCGACGATGGTGGGGTTGCCCTCGTCGTCGAACAGGCTGGCGCCGGCGGACTGCAGCATCATCATCGGGATGTCGGCGGAGCCGGCCTGGCCCGACAGCAGCGGCTGCCCCGTCTTGGCGAGCACGTCCTTGCCGATCGTGAGGTACTCGTCCCACGTGATGTCGGTGAAGTCGTCGACGGTGTAGCCCGCCTCCTGGAGCACGTCGGTGCGCAGCGCCGTGATCGCGGTGCCGGCGTCGAAGGGCACGCCGTAGTTGATGTCATCGATCGTGGAGTAGTCGACGACCGACTGCGGGAACTCCGAGAAGTCGATGTCGGAGTCGCTGAAGTCCGAGAACAGGTCGGGGTAGTTGATCCCGTTCTTCTGGAACGCGTTGTTCTGCATCAGGAAGATGTCGGGCAGCTCGTCGAACGCCTGCGACTGCGCGATCGTCGTGAGCTTGGTCTGGAGGTCGTCCCACGGCACCTCGACGATGTCGAGTGCGAAGTCGGGGTGATCCTTCTGGTAGACCTTCTCGGCCTCCTCCATCGCGTAGATGTTGAAGGCGGGGTCCCAGGTCCAGACGGTGAGCGTCTCGTCCCCGTCTCCCTCGCCGGAGCCGCCGCCCGACCCCCCGCTGCAGGAGGTCAGGGTCAGAGCGAGGGGAACGGCGAGCACGAGGGCTCCCGCGGTCAGCTTGGTGAAGCGCTTCATGGGATTGCAGATCCTTCCATGGATTCCGTGACGCCGAAGCGGTGCCCCGGCGGCGAGACGCGCTGCACATGGTGCCGTGCAGAGCGTGGGGCGGATCAGTCGTCGGCGCGTCGGAACGCGCGTCGGAACGAACAGAGACACATCCGGAAGTACCGCGGCGATGCGGCGTCGCATCGTTGTGCTCTCCGGTGAGCAGGCCGTCCTCTGATTCCGAACGAAAGCTAACACTGGTAACGTCACCACGCCAGTGTTTCAGCGGATTTTTACTTTTTGAGAATCATCCTCGCCAACGCCGTCGCGCAAGGTCGCCGACGGCGCCTTCGGCGTGCGTGCGGAAGGCGCGGAGGGGGGCGGATGCTGCGGCGCCGGCGTCGCGGCCGCGCGCGGCGTGCCTCAGCCCTCGGCCGCGGGGGCCTCTGCGCCGAGGTTGACGAGGTTGCCGGCGGGGTCGCGCACCTGCGCGACGCGCTCGCCCCACGGCATGTCCTCCGGCGGCTGGATCGGGTGACCGCCGGCGCGCACCCACGCCCTGAATGCGCGGTCGACGTCGTCGACGTAGAACCACAGTGCGACCCTCTCGCCGCCGCCGGGCGGCAGAGCGTCCTCGTCGCGGCCGATCCCGAGCGGGACCCCGTCGATCTTCAGCGACACGTACGCGTCGGCGCCGTTCTCGTCGGCGAACCGGTAGTCGACGACCCCGCCGAGCGCGCGCTCGTAGAAGCTCACGAGCTCGGGGAGCTCGCGTGCCAGCAGGATCGGGAACAGGCTCCGCACCGCCATGGCCCCACGCTACGCCGCCGCGATCGCGCGAGACAGGGGATCCCCGCCGAGACCGACGACGACGGCCCCGGCCTCGCGGCGAATCCTCGGCCTCGGCGAGACCTCGGATCCGCCGGCGACGTCAGCTCAGGAGCCGGCGACGTCAGTTCAGGAAGATGTCGGGGAACAGCGCCTCGTCGGGGGTGCCGGGAACCGCGGCGTACCCGGAGAAGTCGGTGACGCCGGAGGCCTCGAGCACGTCCTCGACGATGAGCGTCTGCCCGGTGTACGCGCGCGAGGGCCGGGTGAACACCTCGTACGCCGCGTCGGCGTAGATCTCGGGGGTGCGGCTGACCTTCATCATGCGGTCGCCGCCCAGCGCGAACTGCACCGCGGCGGTCGCGATCGTCGTGCGCGGCCACAGCGTGTTCGCGGCGATCCCCGCCTCGGCGAACTCCGCGGCCATCCCCAGCGTGACCATCGTCATGCCGTACTTCGCCAGGGTGTATCCGGTGTGCCCGCCGAGCCACTTCGGCGACAGGTTGAGCGGCGGCGAGAGCGAGAGGATGTGCGGGTTCGCGGCATCCTTCAGAATCGGCACCGCTGCCCGCGAGAGCATGAACGTGCCGCGCACGTTGACGTCCTGCATGAGGTCGTACTTCTTGGCGTCGAGGTCGAGCGAGCGCGACAGGTCGATGACCGAGGCGTTGTTCACGACGATGTCGATGCCGCCGAACTCGCCCTGCGTCTTGAGCACGGCCTCGGTCACGTCGTCGTCGTTGCGCACGTCGCCGACGATCGGCAGTGCGTTGCCGCCGGCCGCGCGGATCTCTTCCGCGGCCGAGTGCACGGTGCCTTCGAGCTTGGGGTGGGGCGTGTCGGTCTTGGCCAGCAGGGCGATGTTGGCACCGTCGCGCGCCGCGCGCAGCGCGATCGCGAGGCCGATGCCGCGGCTGCCGCCCGACATCAGGATCGTCTTGCCGGCGAGGGGCTTGTCGCTCATCTCAGGATCTCCTCGGTCAGGAAGTCAGGAACGGGATTTGGCGGATGCTGCGGCGAAGGCCGCGACCCGCGCCTTGGCCTCGCCGGTGTCGAAGCGGGCGCCGAT
This sequence comes from Microbacterium sp. Soil_C_42, assembly GCF_057656735.1. Taxonomy (NCBI): domain Bacteria; kingdom Bacillati; phylum Actinomycetota; class Actinomycetes; order Micrococcales; family Microbacteriaceae; genus Microbacterium; species Microbacterium sp. Soil_C_42. The sequence goes on along the minus strand of NZ_JBDGJU010000017.1, from coordinate 19,695 downwards.
GGATCGGGCTTCGTCGTCGAGGTTCTCGGCGAACGAGCGCCCGGCTCCGGTGCGGACGAGGCGCTTGGCCTGCCCGAAGGCACCGGTGGCGTTGTCGAGCCAGAACCGGGCCACCGCCTCGGCGCGCGAAGCGACATCGGCGGCCGGGACGACCTCGGTCACGAGGCCCCAGTCGAGGGCGGTCGGGGCGTCGATGGTGAGGTCCTGCAGCAGGAGCTGCAGCGCTCGCCGCTGCCCGACCGCGGCGGGCAGCAGCGTCGAGACGCCGAGGTCGGGGGTGAGCCCGATGTTGGCGTACTTGCTCACGAACTTCGCGTGCTCCGACGCGACGATGTAGTCGGCGGCGAGCATCAGCCCCAGTCCGCCGCCCGCGACCGCGCCCTGGACGGCCGCGACGATGGGCTTGTCGGACTCGACGAACGTGCGGATGCCGTCGTGGATCGTGTGGGCCGCACCGGTCACGTCGGCGCCGGAGGCCCCCGACGTCGCCATCTCGAGGACGTCGCCGCCGGCGCAGAAGGCCGGGCCCGCAGCATCCAGGATGATGGCCCCCACCGACGCGTCGGAGGTGAGCTCGTGCGCGACGTCGCGCCAGCGGGCGCCCATCTCGAAGCCCATCGCGTTGAGGAACGCCGGCCGGTTGAAGGTCACGCGCGCGAGGGCGCCGTCGCGTGTGACGAGGATCGAGTCGCTCATGCGGTCTCCTTACTTCGGGGCCATGCGGATGGCGCCGTCGAGGCGGATGGTCTCTGCGTTGAGGTAGCCGTTGTCGACGATCGACATCACCAGGCGCGCGTACTCGTCGGGCTTGCCGAGGCGCTGCGGGTACGGCACCTGCTCGCCGAGGGAGTCCTGCGCCGCCTGCGGCAGGCCCATCAGCATGGGGGTCTCCATGATGCCGGGCGCGATCGTCACGACGCGGATGCCGTAGCGCGCGAGCTCGCGCGCGATCGGCAGGGTCATGGCGTGCACGCCGCCCTTCGATGCCGAGTACGCGGGCTGGCCGATCTGGCCGTCGAACGCGGCGACGCTGGCCGTGTTGACGATGACGCCCCTCTCGCCGTCGGCCGTGGGCTCGGTCTTCGCGATGACGGCGGAAGCCTGCGAGATGACGTTGTACGTGCCGATGAGGTTCACGCGGATGATCCGCTCGAACCCGTCCAGCGGCGACGGGTTGCCCTCGCGATCGAGCACCTTGGCGGGCGGCGCGATCCCGGCGCAGTTCACGACGACGCGGAGGGGACCGGATGCTGCGGCCGTGGCGACAGCGGCCGCCACCTGTTCCGGGCTCGTGACGTCGGCCGGCGCGAACGATCCTCCGAGCTCTGCGGCGATGTCGGCGCCCGCCGAGGTCGGCAGGTCGACGATCGTGACGGTCGCGCCCGCGGCGGTGAGACGCCGGGCCGTGGCGAGGCCGAGTCCGCTCGCGCCACCGGTGACGAGTGCGGCGGTGCCCGTGAGGTCCATGGATTCTCCTTCGAAGTCCGGATTCTGCGGAACCGCGTATCAGCATACGCGGGACTCAGTCCCATCGCTCATCCGCCGGCGACGCGACGGGACCAGGCTAACGGGCGGTCGTGGAGACCGTCACGGTCCGATCTGCGGGCCGATGCGCGTGAGGGCCGAGATGCGATCGATCAGCTCGGCGGGCCGCGCCAGCAGCAGCCGCGCCTCGCCCCGCGCGGTCAGGTACTCCACGAGCCGCGTCGTCGCCTGCGCGTCCCCGCGACGGTAGCCCGAGAGGTAGTGCTGAGTAGCGCGCCATTCCAGCCGCTCCCCGTCGAGCGTCGTGATCACGACGAGGAAGGTGGGGGTCTCGGCCGCCTCGCCGGCCTCGAGCCCGCCGGCCACGCCGCCGAGCAGCGCCGCCGCCATGTCGGACATCGCGGGGTACGGCCACCAGGTCGCCGGCGGATCCACCGTGACCGTATGCACCTGGGACCACGGCACGAACTGCGACCGCGGATCGCCGATGTGGCGCGAGAGCCCGTCGGGCGACAGCCGCACGTGCCGCGCCGTGGTGTCCCCGATCGCGACCGCGGGCTCCGCGCCCTCGAGCGCCGTGAGTGGTCCTCGGCGGCGGGTCGCGCGCGTGGTGGGCATGCCCCCATCCCACCATGCCGGTGGCGCACCCCCAGGCAGGCGGGTTGCATGGGCGGATGGAGATCCGGCTGAAGCGCGTCTGCGACGACCCGCCCCCCGGGCGACGGCTTCCCCGTCCGGGGCGACCGTCTCCGGCCGCGTGGCCTATCGAAGGAGCGCGGCGCTCGACCTGTGGGCGAAGGAGGTCGCGCCCTCGACCGAGCTGCGCAAGGCCTTCCACCACGACGACCTGTCGTGGTCGGAGTTCGAGGCGGCGTACCGGGCCCAGCTCGCCGCACCCACGGCCGGCGCGGTGGGTGCGCTGCGCTCGCCGTGATGCTCGTTCATGCGGTGCACGACGACACCCACAACCACGCCGTGATCCTCCGCGAGGCGCTCGAGGCCTGAGTCGTGCCGGTCCTCTCCCCGCGGTGCCGTCCGGGAAAAGCATCGATTCGGTGTCCGGGACCTGCGAAGTCCGGACTTCGAGCGTCGGCGCGCCCCGGATCTGGAGGAGACCGTCCAGGAAACGCATCACTCCGGAGTCCAGAACCCGCGAAGTCCGGACTTCGCAGGGCGGGCCCGCGCGCGGGAGGATGGAACTCGTGTCGATCCCCGTCGCCGACGTCGCCGTCCCCGAACGCGTGAGCGCGCTCGCGCGCGGCGCCGGGCTCACCCCCGTCTGGCTCAACGGGCTCGGCGGCACCACGTTCCGCACCGACGACGGCAGGTACCTCAAGTACGGCCCGCGCAACGCCGAGACATCGTTCGCGGGCGAGGCGGAACGGCTGCGGTGGGCGGCGCAGTACACCGTCGTGCCGCAGGTGCTCGAGGCCGGAGGCGACGACACCCACGAATGGCTGGTGACGGCCGCGCTTCCGGGCCTGTCGGCGGTGGACCCGCGATGGATCCGGGATGCCGGCACCGCCGTCCGCGCGGTCGGCGAGGGTCTGCGCGCGCTCCACGACGCGCTGCCGGTCGACGGCTGCCCGTTCGACTGGGGCGTGCCCGGGCGCATCGCGAACGCCCGGGGGCGCGGCATCCGTGTTCCCGATGAGCTCCGGGACGCCCCGCCGATCGACCGGCTGGTCGTGTGCCACGGCGACGCCTGCTGCCCGAACACGCTGATCGGCGACGACGGCCGATGGAGCGGGCACGTCGACCTCGGCGCGCTGGGCGTCGCGGACCGGTGGGCCGACATCGCCGTGGCGTCGATGTCGACGGCGTGGAACTATGGCGAGGGATGGGAGGACGCCCTCATCGAGGCGTACGGGATCGAGCCCGATCGCGAGCGCCTGTCGTACTACCGGGAGCTGTGGAACGCGACATGACCGAGATCACCGGGAACGTATGTGACATCGACGGCAAGCCGACCCTCGTGATCCTCCGCCGCTTCCGCGCGACCGCCGACGACGTGTGGCGCGAGCTCACCGAGTCCGCGCGGCTCGAGCGGTGGATCGGCCGCTGGGAGGGCGATCCCGCGACCGGGCACGTCACGTTCTTCATGACGGCGGAGGATCCGGATGCCTCGGGTGAGGAGTACACGATCCTCGAGTGCGACCGCCCGCGGCGCTTCGCCGGCGACACCTCGGCCGGATCGGGTGCGTGGCACCTGTGGTTCGAGCTCGCCCCGGACGAGCACGGCGACACCGTGCTCACGTTCGGTCAGCGCCTGGGCCCCGAGGACGAGGTCGGCTCGATCGGACCGGGGTGGGAGTACTACCTCGACCGCCTGGTCGCGGCCCAGGCGGGCGTGGACGTCGGCACCGTGAACTGGGACGACTACTTCCCCGCGCTGCAGCCCGGCTACGAGCGGCTGGTCGCCGGAGGCTGAACCGGGGTCGAAGCACCAGTCGTTGAGCGAAGGGCACTGGCGCCCGCAGACGAAACGTCGTCGAACCGGCGCCGCGCTCAGGACCAGACGAACCGGAACGTGCCCGCCGCGACCGCCGCACCGATCGCGAGGGCCATGATCACGGTGCCGCCCAGCAGCGCCACGGCGTCGCGCGGGTGCAGCCGCGACGGCCGCGCCCACGTGCGCGGAATGCCCGAGCCGAAGCCGCGCGCCTCCATCGCCATCGCGAGCTTGGTGCCGCGGCGCACCGCGAACACGAGCAGCACGAAGGCCATCGAGAAGAACCGGCGCACGGCGCCGCTGTCGCCGACGCCCCGCGCCCGGCGCGCGAGCCCCATGCTGCGCCAGTCGTCGAGGAAGAGCCCGAGCGTGCGGGTGCCGGCGAGTACGCCGAGCACGAACCGGGACGGCAGCTTCGCGACCTGGGCGAGCGCGTCGGCGAGCTCGGTCGGGTCGGTGCGGCCGAACAGCAGGATCGTCGGCAGGGCGAGCGCGAGCACGCGCAGGCACACCGCGATCGCCAGGGCGATGGAGTCATCGCTGATCGTCGCGTACCAGAACGACCAGTAGACGGTGCCGCCGGGCTCCGCGTACAGCAGCATGCTGAGGCCCGCGACCGGCGCGAAGACCAGGATGGGCAGCATCCGTTTCAGCACCGTCAGGGCGGCGAGGCCTGTCAGCGGGATGCAGGCGAGCTGGAGCACGATGGCCACCAGGGCGCTCGTGGCGTCGATGGACGCGAAGAGGGGCACCGACAGCAGCAGCGCGAGCACGATCTTCGTGACCGGGTTCACCCCGTCGAGCCAGGCGCGGGGCGCGGCGTCGACCTCGGCGGTGCGCGCGTCGACGGCGGTCACGATCCCACCCCCGCCGGAACGGGAGTGCCGAGCTCGATGCGGTGGCCGCCGAGATGGCGCAGCACGTCCTCGTCGTGGGTGACGGCGACGACCGTCGTGCCGGCGGCGATCTCGGACTGCAGCAGCTGCACGAGCTCGATCCAGCCGCGGCGGTCCTGACCGAAGGTCGGTTCGTCGAGCACGATCACCGGGGGCGCGTCGGCCAGCACGGTCGCGACCGAGAGCCTGCGCTGCTGCCCGCCCGAGAGGGTGAACGGGTTCGCGGCGGCGAGCGGTGCCAGGTGCAGACGCTCGAGCAGTTCGTCGACGATCTGGTCGACGGCGGCCGGGTCGACGCCGCGCGAACGCGGCCCGATGGCGAGCTCGTCGCGCACGGTCGCGGCGAGGAACTGGTGCTCGGGCTCCTGGAACACCGTGCCGATGCGCGTGAGCAGCTCGCGCGACGTCCACTTCGACGGGCGCCGGCCGGAGCGGCCCGCGAGTTCCGGCGCGGACTCGACGCGACCCGCCGCCTCGGGCAGCAGCCCCGCGAGCGTCAGGGCGAGCGTGGACTTGCCGGCGCCGTTCGGCCCGGTGATCACGGTCGCGGCCCCGCGCGGCACGGCGAGGTCGAGCCCCGCGCGCACGATCGTGCGGCCGTCACGGGAGATCGAGAGAGCGGATGCCGCCACCGCCGCCGGCGCGTCGGCCCGGGCGGAAGCGAGGACGGGCAGGTCGACCGGGTGGTCCGGCACCCACACGCCGGCCGCCGCGAGCGTGGCGCCGTGGCGCGCGAACACCTCGGCGGGCGTCCCGTCGGCGAGGAGGCCGCCGTCGGCCCCGACCACGATGACGCGGTCCATGAGATCGGCCCACACCGCGGTGCGGTGCTCGATCACGACGAGCGTCGCGCCCGTCTCACGCACCGCACGCTCGACGGCGTCGCGCACCTCGCGGACTCCGTCCGGATCGAGGTTGGCGGTGGGCTCGTCGAGCAGGAGCACCCCCGGCCGCATCGCCAGCACCCCGGCGAGGGCGAGGCGCTGCTTCTGCCCCCCGGAGAGCGCCTTGGTGGGCCGGGTCAGCGGAACGTCGAGCCCGACGGCGTCGAGCGCCTCTGCGACCCGAGCCGGGATCCGGGCGGCCGGAACACCGAGGTTCTCGCAGCCGAAGGCGACGTCGTCCCCCACCTTCGACAGCACGACCCCGGCGTCAGGGTCCTGCAGCACGAGCCCGACGCGACCGCGGTGAGCCTCGGCGCGTCCACCGTCGATGAGGAGCGCGCCGGTCTCGTCACCCTCGTCGGCGCCGCCGAGGAGACCTGCCATGCCGGCGAGCAGCGTCGACTTGCCCGCGCCGGATGCGCCGAGCAGAAGCACGCGCTCCCCGGGCTCGATCGTGAACGAGACGTCGTGGACGGCGGCGGCCCGGCGTCCGCCGTAGCGCCACCCCCAGCCCGCCGCCGTGATGCGGCCGGGGCGGGTCGCCGTCACGTCAGACCTCGCGGCGCGCTTCGCGTCCGACGGCGAAGCGGTTGAGGGCACCGGTCGCGGCGAGCCCGCGCACGGCGAACCAGCCGACGAGGCCCGCGAGCAGCGCGCCCGAGGCCGCCAGCGACACCAGGTAGATGACGTTGAACTCGAGGGTCTTCAGGATGTTGGGCGAGCTGCCGTAGAACAGCTCGAACACCCATGCGCCGACCGCGGCGCCGACACCGGCGAGCATCGCGACGGGCAGCGTGAAGCGGCGGTAGAGGAAGATCGCGAACACGAGCTCGGCGCCCAGACCCTGGACCAGTCCCGACAGCAGGGTCGAGACGCCCCACATGTTGCCGATGAGCATCGAGACGATCGCGGCGATCACCTCGACCAGGAGGGCCGCCCCGGGCTTGCGGATGACGAGACCGCCGATGACGCCGCCGATGAGCCAGATGCCGACGGCGATGCCGCCCAGGCCCGGCGTGAGGGCGTCCATCGTGGTGAACCAGGCGTAGCCGACGGTGTTCCAGGCCCAGAAGACCAGGCCGATCGCGACGCCGAGAACCGCGGCGACGACGATGTCGACGACCCGCCAGCGCAGGCTCCGCGGGGCCTTCGAGTGGGCCGCAACGGGGGTGGATGCGGACGTGGACGCGTGCATATGAGCTCCTCCCTGCGCCGGCATGATCCGGATCAGGTTCGACGGTCGAAGCGTGGATCGCTTCCTCTCAGCCCGGCTCACCGGACTCCCGTGGTGTTGGCGACGAGTATACCGCCGGTTCAGCAGGTATTTTGGGGGGGTGACTTCGGACGACACCCCCGCACCCACGCGTCGCGCGCGACGCGTGCAGACCGGGGCCGTCCCGGTCGCGGGTTCCGAAGACGCGCCCGACGGCGGCATCCTCACGATCCAGACGGGTGAGACCGATACGGTCTACCCGCCGTCGAGCACCGCTGCGGTGGACGTGACCGCGGCCGCTCCGACGATCGCCACCGTGCCCGTCGCCGAGGCGCCGTCGGTCGCGACGTGGAACCCCGCGGAGCCCGTCGAGCCGTCCGGCTTCGCGCTCCCGACCGACGTCGGCACCCCGACCGTCGCCGCGGTCACCGGCGGGCACACCGCACTCGCCTGGGTCGACGAGTCCGTCGTCGCGCACGGCGCAGCCCCCGCCGACCTCACCGCGGCCGCGACGCCGTATGTGGCGGTCGAGGCGGACCTCCTCTCCGACGCCCCGCGCCGCTCCCCGTTCCGCGCCGCCGTCGTGGTGCCGACGCTCGCGATCGCGGCGGTCGTCGGCGCGTACGCGGCGACGACCCTGCTGTGGCCGCTGCACGCTGTCGCCCCCACCGTCACCGCGATGGAGGTGCAGCCGATCGCGGCGCCCGCCGCCGCGCCTGCGTGGCCCGCTGAGGGCAGCGCGGCCGAAGCGGTCGCCGGCATCACGGGAACGCTCGCCTCCACGGCCGATCCCGACGCGATCGCCAGCATCACCAAGATCGTGACCGCGCTGGTCGTGCTCGAGGAGATGCCGCTCGCCGTGGGCGAGCAGGGACCGGAGTACCGCTTCACACCGGCCGACCGCTCGCGCTACTGGCAGTACCGCGCGGGCGGCGAGTCGGCGCTCGACGTCCCCGTCGGCGGCTCGCTCACCCAGTACCAGATGCTCGAGGGCATGCTCATCGGCTCGGCGAACAACTACGCGGACCGGCTCGCGCAGGACATCTGGCCCTCCGACGCCGTCTTCGCGTCCGCCGCCAACGCCTGGCTCACCGCCCACGGCGTTCCCGGGATCACCGTCCGCGAACCCACCGGCATGGACTCGCGCAACGCCGCGAGCCCCGAGGCACTCGTGACGCTCGCGCAGAAGGCGCTCGCCCACCCGGTCATCGCCGAGATCGTCGCGAAGCAGTCCGTCGACCTCCCCGGCGCCGGGCGCGTCGAGAACACCAACGGCCTCCTCGCCGATCCGGGCGTGGTCGGCATCAAGACCGGCACGCTGGACGCCTGGAACCTGCTCTCGGCGAAAGACGTCACGATCGGCGACCAGACCGTGCGCCTCTATGCGTCGGTGCTGGGTCAGCCGAACGACGAGGCCCGCCTCGCCGCATCGCGCGCGCTGTACGCGCAGATGGAGGCGGAGCTGCAGCCCCAGCCCTCTGTGGCGGCCAGCACCGTGGCCGGCCAGGTCGAGACGCTGTGGGGCGACAAGGTCGACATCGTCACGTCCGCAGACGCCTCGGTGATCCTCTGGAACGGCGGCAGCGGCACCGTCGCCACCAGCTACGACCTCGGTGACAGCCGCGACGCCGGCGATGTCGTCGGCTCGCTCAGCGTGACCGGACCGCTCGACGCCACCACCGTCGATCTGACGCTCGCGGCCGAGATCGCGGATCCGTCGCCGTGGTGGCGCCTCACGCACCCGCTGGACCTCTTCGGTCTCAACGGCTGAGCCGCGGGAGAGACCCGCTCAGGCGGACGGGTGACCCACGACGCCCTTGCGCAGCAGCGCGTTGCCGTAGGCGCGCGTCTCGCCGGTGCGCACGATGACGTACGCGGTCTTCGCGAGCACGTAGTACTCGAACCGGTCGACGTAGCGCGGATCGTCGACGCCCGCCGCGGCGGCGAGCTCGCGCTGCACGTCGAGCACCTCGCCGTCGGCCGATGCCATGAGATCCAGCGCGGGTGCGTCGTCGAGCGGCACCACACTGCGCACAGCCGCCAGCACCTCGGGCGTCGTCGTTCCCGGCAGATCGATGACGCGTGCACCGATGGCCCACGCCGGGAAGTGCGCGTCGGCGATCACGACCGCGTCGGAGTGGCCCATGCGGTCCAGGTGGAGCAACAGCTCCCCGGTCAGGAGGGGGTTGATGCCCTCGAGCATGAGGATCCCTTCGTCAGCGGATGAGGCCGTCCGCGGCCAGATCGTCCCACAGCGCGGCGGGGATGTCGATCGCCATGAGCTCGGAGTTCCGGCGCACGTGCTCGGGCCTGCTCCCGCCCACGACGACCGAGCGCACCGCGGTGTCTCGCAGCGCGAACTGCACCGCCGCGGCGGGCAGCGGCACGTCGTGCGCGCGGCATACGGCGAGGATCGCCTGCAGATGCTCCCACAGCGGTTCCGGCATCCGTCCGTACTCGTAACGGCCGGATCTCTCCGGCTCGTCCTTGGCGAGCAGGCCGGAGTTGAAGACGGATGCTGCCACCACCCCGGTCTCGCGCGCATGGCAGGCGGGCAGCACGGCGTCGGCGGCCGGCTGCTCGAGCAGCGTGTAGCGGCCCGCGATCATGACGAGGTCGAGATCGGCGCTCTCGACGGCCGCGGCGAGCGCCTCGCTCACCATGGAGCCGATGCCGATCGCGCGGGCCGCGCCTTCGGCGCGCAGCTGCTCGAGCGCGGGGAACGCCTCGCGGAGCGCGAGGTCGAGGTCGTGGCGCTCGGGATCGTGCAGGTAGAGCACGTCGACGCGGTCGAGGCCGAGGCGCTCGAGGGACTCCTCGAGGCTCGCCCTGATGCCCGCCCCGGAGAAGTCCCACTCGCGGCGCAGCGCGGTCGGGACGTGGAAGTCGGCGGCGAGATCGAGACCGCCGTCGTCATCGGGGTTGGGGCGCAGCAGCCGCCCGACCTTCGTCGAGATCACGAACTCGTCGCGCGGCTTGGTCCGCAGGAACGCGCCCAGGCGCCGCTCCGACAGCCCCAGGCCGTAGTGGGGAGCGGTGTCGTAGTAGCGGATGCCGCTCTCCCAGGCCGCGTCGAGGATGGCCCAGGCCTGGTCGTCGCTGAGTTCGCGGAAGAGGTTGCCGATGTTCGCCGCGCCGTACCCGAGCCGCGTGAGCGCACGGAGTTCAGGCCGCGGCATCCGTCGTCCCGAATTCGTACTCGGCCCGGCTGGCCGCCTTCATCTCCATGCCGGTGCCGGGCGCCGTCGGTGCCACGTACACGCCTCCGCGGACCTCGGTCGGCACGACGAAGTGCTCGTGCAGGTGGTCGACGTACTCGATCATGCGACCTTCGCGGGTGCCGGTGACGGCCACGAAGTCGAACATCGAGAGGTGCTGCACGGCCTCGCAGAGACCGACGCCGCCCGCGTGCGGGCACACCGGAATGCCGAACTTGGCCGCCAGCAGCAGGTTCGCGATGTTCTCGTTGACGCCGCCGACGCGCGCCGCGTCGATCTGCATGACCGAGATCGCCCCGGCCTGCAGCAGCTGCTTGAAGATGACGCGGTTCTGCGCGTGCTCCCCCGTCGCGACCCGCACCGGCGCGACGCCACGCGCGATCTCGGCGTGACCGAGCACGTCGTCGGGGCTCGTGGGCTCTTCGATCCACGCGGGGTCGAACTCGGCGAGCGCGTTCACCCACGCGATCGCCTCGGACACCTCCCAGCGCTGGTTGGCGTCGATCGCGATCGGGAAGCCTTCGCCGCAGACCTCGCGCGCCACGCGAAGGCGACGGATGTCGTCATCGAGGTCGGCGCCGACCTTGAGCTTGATCTGGCCGAAGCCGTCGGCGATCGCCTCCCGGCACAGGCGCGCGAGCTTCTCGTCGGAGTAGCCCAGCCAGCCGGGGCTCGTCGTGTACGCGGGGTAGCCGGTGGCGAGGAGCTCCTGCTCGCGCTCGGCCCGACCGGGCTCGGCGTCGCGGAGGATCTGCAGCGCGTCCTCGGGGGTGAGGGCGTTCGTGAGGTAGCGGAAGTCGACGAGCGCGACGAGCTCCTCGGGGCTCATGCGCGACAGCAGCTGCCACAGCGGGAGTCCGGCGCGCTTGGCCTTGATGTCCCACAGCGCGTTGACGACGGCGCCGATGGCCATGTGCATGACGCCCTTCTCGGGACCGAGCCAGCGCAGCTGCGAGTCGCCGATGAGCTCGCGGTTGGTCGCGCCCATGTCGTCGAGGAGCGGCTCGAGCTCCCGACCCACGAGGTGGGCGGCGAGCGCGTCGAGCGCGGCGACCTGCACATCGTTGCCGCGCCCGATCGTGAACACGAAGGCGTGTCCCGAGACTCGGTCCGAGGCATCCGTCACGATGCGGAGATAGGCGGCGGAGTAGTCCGGGTCGGGATTCATCGCGTCGGAGCCGTCGAGGCTCAGTGACGTGGGGAATCGGATGTCTGTCGTCTCGAAGGCGACGATGCGGCTCACGGGGCGTTCTCCAGCGGTTCGCGGTTCGGGGTGTCGAACCGCTCGAAGTGTAAACATCCGATGTCTATACTGTCAATCATGCCCGAAGGAGGCGACGGCACCGACGCCGCCCCACATCGAGAAACCAGGAGAACCATGAAGTTCGCCCGCCTCGGCGAGTCCGGCAGCGAGATCCCCGTCGTCATCGACGGCAGCCGTCACCTGGATCTCCGTCCCCTCACATCCGATGTCGACGGCCGATTCCTCGCCGATGACCCGACCGGCCGCACCTCTGCCGCGATCGCCGAGGGACTCCTCCCGGAGCTCGAGGGAGCCGCCGACCTGCGCATCGGCGCCCCGATCGCGCGTCCGAGCGCCGTCATCTGCATCGGCCAGAACTATGCCGCGCACGCGCGCGAGTCCGGTGCGGAGCCGCCGACCGTGCCGATCATCTTCCTCAAGACGCCGAACACCGTCGTCGGGCCGAACGACGCGGTGACGATCCCCCGGGGCAGCGAGAAGACCGACTGGGAGGTCGAGCTCGGCGTCGTGATCGGCCGTCGCGCCGCCTACCTCGACAGCCCCGACGAGGCCGGCGCGCACATCGCCGGCTACGTCGTAGCCAACGACGTCTCGGAGCGCACGTTCCAGATGGAGATCTCGGGCGGGCAGTGGTCCAAGGGCAAGATCGCCCACGGCTTCAACCCGACGGGCCCATGGCTGGTCACGGCCGACGAGGTCGACGCCCAGAACCTCGGCCTGAGGAGCTTCGTCAACGGCGAACCCCGCCAGGACTCGAACACCAGCGACATGATCTTCGACGTGCGCGCCATCGTGCACCACCTCTCGCAGTTCGTCACCCTCGAGCCCGGCGACCTGATCCTCACCGGCACGCCGCAGGGCGTGGCGTTCGGCGGCAGGTTCCCGTACCTGAAGGCCGGCGACATCGTCGACATCGAGATCGACGGTCTCGGTGCGCAGCGCCAGGAGTTCGTGGCATGGGAGGCCTCGCGATGAGCGGCCGGCAGCTGGACGGCCTCGTCGCCGTCGTCACCGGCGGCGCGTCGGGAATCGGCGCCGCGATCGCGACCGCACTCGCGGACGAGGGCGCCGAGGTCGCGGTGCTCGACCTCGATCCGTCCGGCGCCGACCCGCGGTTCGCCGCGTTCGCCGCGGACGTGTCGGACCGCGCCGCGGTCGACCGGGCGATCGCCGCGGTCGGTGAGCGGTTCGGGCGCATCGACATCCTCGTGAACAACGCGGGGATCGGCGCGCAGGGCGACATCGCGGCGAACGACGACGCCGAATGGGCGCGCGTGCTCTCCATCAACGTCACCGGCATCGCCCGCGTCACGGCGGCGGCACTGCCGTGGCTGCGGGACTCGCCGTCCGCGGCGATCTGCAACACGTCGTCGATCGCGGCGACCGCCGGCCTGCCCCAGCGCGCGCTGTACAGCGCCTCGAAGGGCGCCGTGCTCTCGCTCACCCGCGCGATGGCCGCCGATCACCTGCGGGAGGGCATCCGCGTCAATGCCGTCAATCCCGGCACCGCCGACACCCCGTGGATCGGCCGCCTGCTCGCAAGCGCCCCCGACCCCGTCGCCGAGCGCGCCGCGCTGGAGGCGCGCCAGCCCCACGGCCGCCTGGTGTCGGCCGCCGAGGTCGCCGGCGCGGTGCTGTACCTGGTGAGCCCGTCGTCGGGTTCGACGACGGGCACCTACATCGAGGTGGACGGCGGGATGTCGCCGCTCCGCCTCCGCCCTGCCGGCTCCTGACTCATCGCGCCAGGCGGTAGATCGCGCTCCCGGCCGCGGCATCCGTCCCACAGGTCAACCGAGGTTCTACAGGACGATTGCCCGCCGGGTCTCCTGTAAGACCCTGGTTGACCTGTCGAACGCGCACGCGGTCGAACGCGCACGCGGGCGGGCGGACGGGCGCGGGCGCGCGTGGGGCCCCACGCTTCCGGCGGGGACGGATGCCGCTACCCGAGCCGGTAGAAGCGCTCCGCGTTCTCGGCGAGCACCGCCTTCCGGTGGCGCTCGTCGACGCGGTCGTCCAGCCACGACGTCACCGTGTCGAGCCACCGCCCGTACGGACCCGAGACGGGCCAGTCGCTGCCGAACAGCAGCCGGCGGGGGCCGAAGGCGTCGAGCGCCACGTCGAGGAACGGCCGCATCTGGGCGTCGGTCCATTCGCCGGGAGACTCCGCCGGCAGGCCCGAGAGCTTGCACACCACGTTCGGGCGCCGGGCCAGGTCGCGCAGAGACTGCGCCCACGGCGTGCCGTCGGCGGGTTCGGCGTCGCCGGCCGAGCCCACCTCGGGCTTGCCGAGGTGGTCGAGCACGATGGCGAGGTCGGGCAGCGCGTCCGCGAGCGCGACCACGTCCGGCAGCTGCTCCCACCGCACGCAGGCGTCGAACGAGAGTCCGGCGGCGGCCATCGCCTCCGCCCCGCGCAGGAAGCCCGGCCGCAGGCAGAAGCCCTCGGGCTCGGACTGCAGCAGCCGTCGCGCCCCGACGACGAGCGGCCGCTCCGCGAACGCCGCGAGGTGCTGCTCGGTGGCGGCGGGGTCCTCCAGCGGCGCGCGCGCCACGATCCCCCGCACCGGCACGCGGTCGGTCAGCGAGGCGACCCAGTCGACCTCGGCGACCGCCTGCTCCGGTGCGCACTCGGCCTGCACGAACACGAAGCCGCAGTCGGCGTCGGGGGCGTCCTGCAGGGCGAGATCGAGCTCGTCGGGTCCGAAAGATCGGAGCAGAGGCCCTTCCAGCCACTCGTAGGTCAGGACCTCGGGGTCCCAGAGATGGAGGTGTCCGTCCACGACTCGCATGCCACCATCATGCCGCCGACGCGCGGTGGGCACAGCGGGGCCCCCGCCCCCGGAGAGCGAGGGCGAGCGGGGCCCGTGTTCCCTGACATCCGATGTCTAAAATGGGCCGGTGGCCGTCACCGACGAAGCGATCGAGAAGATCAAGGACATGATCGTCCGCGGCGAGCTGGTGCCGGGGTCGCGCCTGCCTCCCGAGAAGGACCTCGCCGAGCGCCTGGGCCTCTCGCGCAACTCGATGCGCGAGGCCGTCAAGGCACTGGAGGTCATCCGGGTGCTCGACGTGCGGCGCGGCGACGGCACGTACGTCACGAGCCTCGAGCCGAAGCTGCTGCTCGAGGCGATCTCGTTCGTCGTCGACCTGCACGACGACGACTCGCTGCTCGAGATCTTCGCGGTTCGTCGCGTCCTCGAGTCCCACGCGACGGGGCTCGCGGCGCAGCGTGCCGACGATGACGACGTGGCGGGACTGGATGCCGAGATCCGCGGCGTCGCGACCGACACCGACATCCAGACCCTGGTCGAGCACGACGTGCGCTTCCACAGCGCGATCGCACGGCTCGCGGGCAACGACTACCTGGCGAGCCTGCTCGAGAGCCTCACCAGCCAGACGGTCCGGGCCCGCGTGTGGCGCGGGCTCACCCAGGCGGGCGCGGTCGAGCGGACGCTCGCCGAGCATCGCGCGATCCTCGACGCGATCGCCGACCACGATGTCGAGCTCGCCACTTCGGTGGCCCAGGTGCACATCTCGGGCATCGAGCGCTGGCTGCGCCAGGCCCGCGACGCCTGAGCCCGTCCGGCGACGCCCCGGCGCAGCATCCGTCCACTGCACACGATCTCACCGAGTGCACACGCTGTGCACGCGCACAACGCGTGCACTCGGTGAGAGCACACGATGCGCACACCCGCGACGCCGCCGCGGCTTCACGCCGGCGGGCTACGCGAAGCGCACGGTCTGCTGCAGGCGCGTGCGGTAGTCGAAAACCTCGTTGCCGCCGATGTCGCGGGCGCCCGAGATGCCGCGGCGCAGCACCGTGGCCAGGGCGCTGCGCGAGACGACCGCGATTCGCACGCCGCGGACGCGCCCGATCTCGTCGAGCGGGGTGAGCACGTCCTCGTCGGGCAGCACGACGATCGCGCCGCTGAAGCGCACCCCGGCGGCGCGTGCGATCCCGCGCATGCGCGAGAGCAGCTCGGCGAGCGGGGCGCCGGGAACGCCGTCGCCGACGAACTCGCCGCGGCGGATGCGCGCCGGGCCCCCGAAGTCCTCCGACAGCACGCCGTACAGGCCGCTCGGGCCGAGCACGATGTGGTCGATCTTCGCGTCGGGGTCGGCGTCGCGCCCCGCGGCCGCCACGTCGTGCCACACCGTGTACCCCATGCCGAGGTCGGCGACGATGCGGGCCGTCGCCTCCTCGGCGAGCGCGTCGGCCAAGAGGCGGCGCAGCGCCACCGGGGCCGAGCGCACGAGCGCCGGGTCGTACGGGTCCTCGAGCGTGACGCCGCGGCCGGCCCACTCGCGGATCAGGGTGAGGTAGCGCTCGCGGCGCCAGCCGCCCGGATGCCCGTAGGAGCGGGCGCGCGGACGCGTGTCGGTGCGCGCTGCGGGCGGGCGCCAGCCCGACCACTCCGGAGCCGCCGCCTCGCCGAAGCCGTGCCCGCGGTCGTACGCCGCACGGGCCTCCGGCGTGCCGACGAGCTCCCATGCCCGCTGCACCTGGATGAACACCGCCGCGTCGCCGCCGGTGTCGGGGTGCGTCTGCCGCAGGCGCAGTCGGTAGGCCTTGCGGAGGGTCTCCTCGTCGACCTCGGGGGCGACCGCGAGCACCTCGTACGCCGACGCCGAGAGCGGACTGTCGAACACGTGCCCTCCCCCGGGACTGCGATGACGGATGCTGCGCGCCGCTGCCTGCGGCGGGATTCAGGTTACGTCACCTGGAGTCGTCCTCGACCCGACCGCTCCCCCGTCACGAAGCGCCGGACCTCGCGACGCCTGGTGACAGGCGAGCAGTGAGGAGCGGAGTCAGCGGTGCTCGTTGCGGCGCGCGTAGGCGGCGGCGCTGCGACTGGACAGCGCGAGCAGGACGAGGATGTCGAGACTCAGCGACACGTAGGTCGTGTCGAGCGTGATCTCCTGCCCCTGCGCCCACCAGGCCACGAACGAGGTGCTGATGGAGCCGACCGCGATGATCATGACGATCACGCGCGCCCAGTTGTGGCCGCGGTAGACGAACACGGCGAACAGGAGGTCGATGAGGAGCACCGCGGCGCCCGCCGCCAGCACGAACCACAGCGCGGCCTGAGCGCCGGCGGGAGAAGGGTCGAAGCCCTCGAGAACCGAGTCAGGGTCGGACAGGAGCGCGTCCCAGCCGGTGGCGATGCCCGCCAGCACCACCACCCCCGCAAGCACGCGAAGGAGGATGAGACCGGTTCCGGCGATCGTCGAGATCGGCCGTTTCATCCCAGGGTCGTAGCGCGGCGGCTTCAGCAGGCGCTTCGCCGGCTCGTAGGCCGGGCGCTTCTGGGGCGCCGGCATCGGTGCGCCCGCCGCGCCGGCTCCTCCCTCAGCGACCGGCTCCTCCCCCGCGCTCACGCCGGCACCTCCCCCGCGCTCTCGACGATCGGCTCGACCGCGCGCACGTCCACGATCGGGAGGTCCCCGTCGGTGCGGATGCTGTCGCCGCCGCCGTTGCGGGCGTGATAGCCGGTGGCGAAGTCGGGGATGACGTCCACGGCGACGCGGGAGTCGGCATCCGTCACCGTCTGCACGATGTGGTCGCGCTCGACGTCGGTGTCGGCGTCGATGCGGTGCGTGACCTGCAGCGTGAACAGCGACAGCCCGACACTGGTGTCGAAGGTGCCGGCGGCGAGCCAGTCGACGCGGCGCCCGCCGGGCAGCAGCCAGTCGTCGGGGCACCGCCAGAACCGCACATGGTGGCGCTGGGCGGGATTGCCGTCGACCT
Source organism: Microbacterium sp. Soil_C_42 (assembly GCF_057656735.1). Classification (NCBI taxonomy): domain Bacteria; kingdom Bacillati; phylum Actinomycetota; class Actinomycetes; order Micrococcales; family Microbacteriaceae; genus Microbacterium; species Microbacterium sp. Soil_C_42. The sequence continues at coordinate 2,535 of NZ_JBDGJU010000017.1, read as the reverse complement.
CCTGCTGGTAGGCGAAGTCCTGCTGGCGTCCGAACAGGAAGAGCGGGCTCACCGGCGCCTCGTCGTAGCTGCGGCGCGTGAGCGTCGACGTGATGATGCGCCACGACGAGCCGAGGGTCACCGGGTCGGCCTCGGTCCAGCCGGCGGCCTCGAGCGATGCGCGGATCTGGTCACCGGTGCCGTGGAACGCGAGGTTCACGGGGTCGCCGAGCAGTCCGTCACTGGTCCGGGTGCGGCCGATGAAGTAGTCCGGCACGTAGATCGTGGTGAGGATGCGGTGCAGCCGCGGCAGCACCAGATACGCGAGCAGCACCCAGAACGCGAGGAAGAACGGGATGCCCCACCACCCGACGTGGAACGTCTCGGTGAGGCTGAGATACGCGAGCCAGAGGGCCGCGAGCCCCGCGAAGACGAAGAAGAACCAGTCGATCGCGACGCCGATCGAGTAGCTCCTCCGCCGCCGGGTGCTCACGATCCCTCCTCGCCGCCGACGCCCGCGTCAGTCCCAGAGCGGAACGCCGGGTCGGTGGCCGAGGGCGGTCTGGGCGACATCGTCGGGCAGGTCGGCGAGGGTCGCCGGCTGCCACTTCGGCGTGCGGTCCTTGTCGATCACCTGCGCCCTGATGCCCTCCGGCAGGTCGGGCTGGGTCGTCGCGAACCACATCACCAGCCCGTACTCCTGGTCGAGCGCGTCCCTGAGCCCCGGCAGCTCCCGCGCGCGGCGGACCGCGGCGAGCGTCACAGCGAGACCGGTCGGCGACAGTTCACCGAGCAGGTCGGCGGTGGCGGATGCCTCGGGCTCGGGGCGCGCCCGCAGCCTCTCGACGATCTCGGCGACGGTGTCGGCCGCGAACGCGTCGTCGATCCACTCCCGCGCGGCGATGAGCTTCGAGGGCGCGGGGGTCTCGTCGAACAGCAGGACGAGCTCCGTCGGGCTGGAGGGATCGGCCCGCGTCTCCAGCGCGTCGCGGACCGCGTCGAGGTTCTCGTGGGGCACGTAGTGGTCGGCGAATCCGGCGTAGATGGCGTCCGAGGCATCCATCACCGCGCCCGTCAGCCCGAGGTACTCGCCCAGGCGGCCCGGCGCGTGGGCGAGCAGCCACGTACCGCCGACGTCGGGGGTGAAGCCGATGCGGGTCTCGGGCATCGCCAGCTGCGAGCGTTCGGTCACGATGCGGATCGCTGCGTGACCGGCGACGCCGATGCCGCCTCCCATCGTGATGCCGTCGGCGAAGGCGACGAACGGCTTCGGGTACTCGGCGATGCGCGCGTTGATCGCGTACTCGGCGCGGAAGAACACCGCCGCGTCGTCGGCGCGGCCGCTCGTGACCTGCTCGGCGAGACCACGCACGTCGCCGCCGGCGCACAGCCCGCGCGCGCCGGCGCCGTCGAGCAGCACCACGTCGACCTCGGTGTCGTGCTCCCATGCGTCGAGCGCCGCGTGCAGCTGCTCGACCATACCCAGGTCGAGCGCGTTGATCGCGCGGGGCCGGTTGAGGGTGAGGCGCCCGAGCCCTCCGCTCGTGCTCACGAGGACGGTGGGCTCCGCGGCGGCTTCGGCGAGGTCGGTCACGAGCGCAACGTTACCGGCACGGCGAACTTCTCCCACGCTGAGACCGGATTTCCGCCAGGATGGGACGGAGTTCTGCTGTGAGTCCGCAATGGAGCGGCCCCGTACCTTGCCCCGCGGAGTGTCGCCCACGACCAACGAGAGGGTTCGGCATGCCCGAAGGCCAGTCGCTGGAGTTCTCAGGTGTCACGAAGCGCTTCGGCGCCGTCACAGCGGTCGCAGGCCTCACAGCTCGGGTCGAACCCGGACTGGTCACCGGATTCCTCGGCCCGAACGGCGCAGGCAAGACCACCACGCTGCGGATCCTCCTCGGGCTCGTCACGGCGACGGACGGCCACGCCACGATCGGCGGCAAGCGCTACACCGAGCTCGACAAGCCGCTGCAGAGCGTCGGCGCGGTCCTCGAAGCATCCAGCTTCCATCCCGGCCGCACCGCCACCGCGCACCTCACGATCTACGCGCAGGCCGCCGGCATCGCGACGTCGCGTGTCGGCGAGGTGCTGGACCTGGTGGGACTGACGGATGCCGCGAACCGCAAGGTCGGCGGATACTCGCTCGGCATGCGCCAGCGCCTCGGCCTCGCGTACGCGCTGCTCGGCGACCCGGGCGTTCTGGTGCTCGACGAGCCGGCGAACGGACTGGACCCCGAGGGCATCCGCTGGATGCGCGGGTTCCTCCGGCAGCTCGCGAGCGAGGGCCGGACCGTGCTCGTCTCGTCGCACCTGCTCGCCGAGGTGCAGCAGACCGTCGATGCGCTGCTGATCATCTCGCGCGGGCGCCTGGTCTTCCAGGGCGGCGTCGACGAGCTGACGGACCCGCGCGAGTACGCCACCGTCGTCGACTCACCCGACCGGGCGGCGCTCGGCGCCGCGCTGAAGGCCGCCGACGTGCCCTTCGAGGTGCTGCGCTCAGGCGTCACCGTGCGCGGCGTCGACCCCGCCGCGGTCGGCGCGGCAGCCGCCGCC
>NZ_JBDGJU010000016.1:0-86537 GCF_057656735.1 Microbacterium sp. Soil_C_42 | reverse complement strand
CCGCCCCGCCCCCGCCGCCTCGCCGCTCCGCCGCCCCCGCCGCCTCGCCGCTCCGCCGCTCCCGCCGCCTCGCCGCCTCGAGGTTCCGAGGTTCCGCAGTCACCTTTGGCGCGTCCCCGCACCACGAACCCACCCGAACTGACTGCGCAGCGACGGGTGTCTGCGTTCCGCAGTCACTTCGTGCGGAACGGAACGGACTGCACCCGCCGAAAGTGACTGCGGAAGCAGCGCTTACACACACGACGGATGCCGCGACCCGGTGCCTCCGCGGAGGCGCCGGGTCGCGGCATCCGTTATCGAGTGAGCGTCAGCGCTTGCCGACGATCTGGCGCGAGACCAGGTCGCGCATGATCTCGTTCGTGCCGCCGTAGATGCGGTGCACGCGGGCGTCGAGGTAGGCGCGGGCGATCGGGTACTCGGTGATGTAGCCGTAGCCGCCGTGCAGCTGCACGCCGACGTCGAGCAGCTCGGCCTCGCGGTCGGTCGTCCAGAACTTGACCTTGGCGGCCTCTTCGGCGGTGAGCTTCTGGTCCTTGTAGAGCAGCATCGCGCGGTCGACGTAGGCCCACATCACATCGACGGTCGTCGCCATGTCCGCGAGCTTGAAGCGGGTGTTCTGGAAGTCGGCGATCCGCTCGCCGAACGCCTCACGGCTGAGCACATAGTCGCGCGTCCAGGCGAACGCCGCCTCGCCGGCGGCCGCCGCGGCGACGCCGATCGAGAGGCGCTCGAGCGGCAGGTTCATCATGAGCTGGATGAAGCCGAGGCCCTCCTTGCCGCCGATGAGGTTCTCCTCCGGCACGAAGACGTCGCTGAACGAGAGCTCGGCGGTGTCCCAGCCGTGGAAGCCCATCTTCTCGAGCTTCTTGCCGTGGTCGAAGCCCTGCATGCCGTCCTCGAGGATCAGCAGGCTGAAGGCGTCGGGGCGGTTGCCCTCGCCGGTCTTGACGAACGTCACGACCATGTCGGCGGTCTTGCCCGACGAGATGAACGTCTTCGCGCCGTTGACGATGTAGCCGCCCTCCACCCGCTTGGCGGTGGTCTTGATGCCGCGCAGGTCGCTGCCCGCACCGGGTTCGGTCATCGCGAGGGCGCCGAGGATCTCGCCGGTCGCCATGCCGGGGAGCCACTTCTCCTTCTGCTCCTGCGTGCCCATGTGCACGATGTACGGCACGGCGAGGTCGTCCTGGATTCCGAGTGCGCCGGCGAGCGAGCCCAGGCCGGCGCCGATCGTCTCTTCCAGCACGATCGAGCGGAAGCGGTAGTCCTGCAGCATGCCCGCGCCGCCGAACTCCTCGGGCACCGACAGGCCGATGATGCCCGCCTCGCCCGCGGCAAGCATGGTCGCGCGGTCGATCTCGCCGTCCGCGTCCCACTGCTTGCGCTTCTCGTCCGACGCGTAGCGCTTGACGAACTCCTTGACGACGTCGCGGAACGCCTCGTGGTCCTCGTCGTAGATCTCGCGCTCCATGATGCGCCTTCCTCTCGTCTTCGAGTCTGTGTGGAGACGCACCCCGGTGGAATTGCATCTCACCGTATATGGTACTCAGTTTCACTCCGGGGATGCTGCGGGTCGCGGCATCCGTGATCCGCAGAGTAGTGCCGACGCCCGACGTCAGCCGAGATAGCCGGGAGCCGGGTCGAGGGCGAAGAACTCCTCGAGCGAGGTCCAGCCGCCGTCGTGATAGGCCTTCGCGAGCTCAGGGCCGACGTAGCGGAGGTGCCACGGCTCGGGGAGGTAGCCGGTCACCGGCGTGGCTCCCTCGACGTAGCGCACGATCCACCCGTGCTCCCACGAGTGCCCGGCGACGAACTGACCCTGGGGCGTCGCGGCGAGCTGATCGAGCGTGCCGCACGAGCCGGCGCACGCGACGACGTCGGCGCTGAGTCCCAGCTGGTGCTCGCTGTAGCCGGGCCGCGCGCTCACCTGGTCGGCGCGCTCGCCCTTCTCGGCGAAGTGGCGCCCGTAGGTCTGCTGCTGGGTCTGGTACGAGCGGAACCCGCTCTCGAGCGCGATCTCGCCGACGCCGGCGTCGCGGGCCGCGGTGACGAGCGAGGCGAGAGCGGATGCCGCGTCAGCGCGCAGCGCGCCGCCCTCGATGTTGCGCACCCCGTCGGGGAGGACGAGTGCGCTGGGGCGGTAGTCGATCGGGTTGGCCGGCCGGATCTTGTCCACGACGGTCCAGACGCGGGCGGAGTCGCCGAGGTCCACGCACGGCGCCCGACCCTCGACGACCGCGGCGCGGAACGCCTCGCTGCCGCCGGCCGCGACGATCGCACCCTCGTCGTCGCCGCGCTGCACGGCGGCCGCCACGTCGGGGAGCGAGCAGATGTCGGCCGCCGGCGGGGACTCCTCGACCTGCGGGACCGGAAGCTGCTCGATCTCGGGCAGCTCCATCGTCGTCGTGAGCGCCGCATCGGCGCCGGCGGCCTCCCCCTCGGAGGGGAGCATCATCGCGGTCATCGCCGCCGACCCGAGCAGCAGCGCGGCACCGGTGGCGAGCCCCGCCACCAGGATCAGCCGCTTCGTCAGTCGACGCGGCCGCGCATGGCGCACGGGCCGCGCGCTCTCGTCGGCCTCGAGCAGTCCGTCGGCGCGCGCCGCGCGGCGTTCGCTGACGACGGGGCGGGGCGAGCGCACCGCGCGTCGGCGTCCGCGCACGCGCGCCTCGGGGACACGGTGGGGCGTCGAGTCGGTCCGCTGCGCAGCGGGGTCGGTCGGCCGGAGGTCGAGCGGCAGCGCGGACGGTGCGCCCGCCGAGACCGAACCCGGCTCGAACTCGTCGCTCGGCAACTCGAACGCCACGACGTCGTCGGCGGAATCGGCGGCCGACGCGGGCGCGCCGGCGGGGGCGGATTCCGCCGCGCGGGCACGCCTCGCCGCCTCTTCGCGCATCGCTCGGGCGGCGCGGCGAGTCTCGGGGGCGGCTCGGGGGGTAGCGAGCCTGCCAGGCTCCGTCACGTCAGCCATTCTTACCCGCGACGGCCGGTTTTGGCCAGGCAGGCGGCATCCGTCTCGTCGATGTTCTAGACACGGCGAAGCTGGTCTTGACTTAAGTTCGAAGCTTTGTTCTCATGGATGCATGCGGTGGCAGGGTCAGGAACTGGGCGTGGCGGATGCTGCGGCCCTGCCGGGCCTCGAACAGCTGAACGGTCTGGTGCGCTCGGTGACGACTCCCGAGTTCGCGGGCGTGACATTCCACGAGGTGCTCTGCAAGTCCGCCCTCAACCATGTGCCGGGCGCCTCCGCGATGCCCTTCGACTGGACGGTGAACCCCTATCGGGGCTGCAGCCATGCATGCGTCTACTGCTTACATCCCGACACGCAGGTACTGATGGCCGACGGCCGCAGCAAGCGGATCGGCGACGTGCGCGCCGGCGACGAGGTGATCGGCACGCGGCGTGAGGGTTCGTACCGCCGGTATGTGCGAGCTACCGTGTCCGCCCAGTGGGGCACGCGCAAGCGCGCCTACCGCGTGACGCTCGCCGACGGCACCGTGTTGGTCGCGAGCGGCGATCACCGATTCCTCACCGAACGCGGGTGGAAGTACGTGCAGCCGTCGCCGACTGGTCCGCCCCAGCGCCCGTTCCTGACGACGAACAACAAGCTGATCGGCTTCGGCACCGGCGGCATGATGGCAGACACGACAGAGACCGACGCGTACCGGAACGGATATCTGTGCGGGATGATCCGCAATGACGGGATGATGCTGAAGCGACCGTACCCGCGGTCGAATCGCAACGGCACCTCTCTAGCGCATCGATTCCGCCTCGCCCTGGCAGATGCGGAGGCCTTGGAACGCTCGCGCGAGTATCTTCGGACAGCTGGGGTGGCCACGACGCTTCGTCAGTTCACTCCCGCCACTGCCGAACGTCGACGGATGGACGCGATCTTCACGTCCAAAGCAGCGGATTACGAAGCAATCGGTGCCCTCATCCAATGGCCCGCGTCGGCATCACCCGAATGGATGAGGGGTTACCTGGCCGGAATCTTCGACGCAGAAGGAAGCTGCAGCCGAGGGATTCTGCGATTCTCCAACTCAGACGACGAGATCCTCGCAATGATCGGGACCTCATTGCGCGCCCACGGCTTCGCGTTCGTTCAGGAACCTCCGCGACCGAACGGGGTGAGCAGCGTGCGTCTTCTCGGCGGTCTCCCGGCGCGTCGACGATTCTTCGAGCTCACACGGCCGGCGATCACCCGAAAGCTGAATCGGATCAGCGATGCCGTGAAGTCTGACGCGCCGCTTCGGGTCGTCTCGATCGAAGATCTCGGCGAGACGATCGACATGGTCGACATCACGACGTCGACCGGCGACTTCATCGCGAACGGAGTTGTCAGTCACAACTGCTTCGCGCGCGGGACCCACGAGTACCTCGAGCTCGATGCGGGCCGGGACTTCGACACACAGGTCGTGGTGAAGGTGAACGTCGCCGAGGTGCTCGAGAAGGAGTTGCGGCGGGGCACCTGGCAGCACGATCCCGTCATGCTCGGCACGAACACCGATCCATACCAGCGCGCGGAGGGGCGCTACAAGCTGATACCCGGGATCGTGTCGGCCCTGACCGAGTCGGGCACGCCGTTCTCGATCCTCACGAAGGGCACGCTACTGCGGCGGGATCTGCCCCTGCTGCAGGATGCCGCGAGCCAGGTGCACGTGACGCTCGCGATGTCGATCGCGGTGTTCGACGACGAGCTGCAGCATCTCATCGAACCCGGCACGCCCAATGCGACCGCGCGCCTCGAGACGGTGCGCGCGGCGACCGAGGCGGGATTCCGCGTCACGGTGTTCCTGATGCCGATCATCCCGCACCTCACCGACTCGATCGCGGCGATCGACCACGCACTCGCCCGCATCAAGGCGGCGGGAGCGGTGCGGGTCGTTTATGGCGCACTGCACCTGCGGCCCGGCGCGAAGCAGTGGTTCCTCGAGTGGCTTGCCGAGCGGCACCCCGAGCTCGTGTCGTCATATCGAGGGCTCTACCCCGGCGCGACGGCATACGCGCCGAAGGCCTACCGCTCGTGGCTCGCCAAGCGGGTACGCCCGTTGCTGCGCGTGCACGGTCTCGACGGGCAGGCCGAGGAAGAGAACCCGCGCGGCGCCCCCGTGGCGGGTCTCGCCGCTCGAGCCGATGCCCGCAGCGCGCCGCCGATCATCACGACCTCGCGCGGGCGTGCCGCCGCGACGTCGCTGCGGGCGGCGTCCTCCCGGCCGCAGCCGGGGGCCGAGGCATCCGGCCGGCTCTTCTGAGCCCCGCCCGGCGAGAGTTCGCCGCTGCGCGCTGCGTCGCAGATGCGCAGATGGCCGGGATCTGTGCACACAGAATCGGAGGTCTCGCGCGACGCGCCGAGCGGCAGCATCCGCGTCCCGGCGCGTCGAACAGAACCTCCGATTCTGTGCACGCGGCGCTGCTACGCCGCGACCGCGCCCAACGCCGCCGCGTCGGCACGTTCGACCTCGGCACGTTCGACCTCGGCACGTTCGATCTCGGCACGTTCGGCCTCGACCCTTTCGACGTCGACGAGCGGAGTGCGGACGTGGTCCAGCACGGCGTCGAGCACCGCGTCGTCGGTGAGGATGCGGTTGTGACCGAGGCCGTTCGTCGCGAACATCTTCGCCCCGGGGTTGGCGGCGACGACGCGTCTCGCCTCGGCGAAGGGCACGACGCGGTCGCCGTGGTCATGAACGACGAGGAGCGGCACCCCGCCTGGCAGCGGGCGCCGCACGCTCGACAGCCGCGCCAGCGGGTCGGACTCGCCGGGGAAGTACCGGGTCGCGAAGAGCTCGCGCATGCGCGCCGCGACCGCGTCGGAGTAGCCGAGCATGCCCTGGAACTGGCTCAGCAGCAGGTCGGCGTCGGCGGGTGCGGCGATGGTCACGACGCGCGCCGCATCGATGCCGCCGGCGACGCCCACCAGCGCCGCGAGCCCGCCGAACGAATGCCCGACCATGGCGTCGAACCCGCCGTGGCGCTCCTGGAGGGCGGCGAAGACGTCGAGCCAGTCGACGAGATACGTGTGGCGTCCGCGCGATCCCCCGTGGGCGGGCGCGTCGAACGCGACGACGCGATACCCGTCGGCGAGGAGCTCGCGCACGAGCACCGAGAACTGGCTGGCGCGGCCGTTCCAGCCGTGCGACAGCACGACGGTTCGCGGACCGTCGCCCCACTCGTAGGTGTCGACGTCGACACCGCGGCGGTCGATGCCGGCGATGCGCACCGTATGCAGGCGCGCGCGCAGCATCGTGGCCTCGTCGTCGGCGTGTACGGGTCGCGGCTTCGCGACATGACCGAAGAGCGGCATGGCCACGGCGGCTCCCCACCGCGACGAGAAGACGGCCGCGGCGCGAACGGACGTGCCTGCGGCGGCGAGCGCAAGATTCATCATGCTCCGATCAGAAGAATACGAACGATCGTACTTATAAACACGAACGATCGTACGGTAATCTCGATGTGTGACACAAGGCCCCATCGACCGACGGCGCCTCCGAGGCGACGAGTCGCGGCGCGCCGTGCTGTCGCACGCGGTCGACACCGCAACGGTCGACGGCCTCGACGGCCTCACGATCGGGCGGCTGGCGGAGGCCTCGGGCCACAGCAAGAGCGGCATCGCGACGCTGTTCGGCTCGAAGGAGCAGCTGCAGCTCGCCGTGGTGGCGGCCGCGCGTGAGGTCTTCATCGACCGCGTCGTCGCGCCGGCCCGCGCCCGCACCCCCCGCGGCCTGATCCGCGTGTGCACGCTGCTGGGCGACTGGCTGGACTACTCCCGCGATCGCGTGTTCCGTGGCGGCTGCTTCTTCGCCGCGACCTCCGTGGAGTTCGATGCGAAGCCGGGCGTCGTCCGCGACGCGATCGTCGCGGCGTCGAGCGGGTGGGAGGACTACCTCACCGTGAGCATCGAGTACGCGATGGCCGGAGGCGAGCTGCCCCTCCTCGATGACGCGCGCCAGCTCACATTCGAGATGGTGTCATTCCTCGAGGCGGCGAACACCCGCTCACTGCTGCACACGAGCGAGGAGCCCTACCGTCGCGCCGAAGTCGCGCTCCGCGCGCGCCTCACGTCCCTCGGCGGCGCCCCCGAACTCATCGCCACGATCGGCGCCGCGGCCGCCGCCTGACCCCAGCCCGACAGACGCCGCGATGAGGGATGCCGCCGCCCGCGTCGCCGCCGAGCGCAGGTCGCTCGGCGGAGCGCCGCGTGCGGCCCAGCTGCTCGAAGGGCTCGCGGCCCGGTCGGGGCGGTGACCGACGTGACGTCAGCGCCCGGCGAGCTCCTCGAGCAGGTCGTCGCCGGGACGCACCTCGTCGAACGGCGCCTCGATGTCGGCCCGGTCGAGCAGGTCGGCCAGCCGCTCGCGGCGCGCGCGCGTCACCAACGTGACGACGGTGCCCGGGCGTCCCGCGCGACCCGTGCGGCCGGAACGGTGCAGGTACGTCTTGTACTCGTCGGGGGCGTCCGCCTGCACGACGAGATCGATGTCGTCGACGTGGATGCCGCGGGCCGCGACATCCGTCGCGACCAGCACGTCGATGCGACCCGACGTGAGCTTCTCGAGGTTGCGCGTGCGGCGGGCCTGGTCGAGGTCGCCGTGGAGGGCGAGCGCGCGGATGCCCACGTCGTCCAGCTGGTCGGCGAGCATCTCGGCGAACGCGCGCGTGCGCGTGAAGACGAGCGTCTTGCCGCTGCGATCGACCAGCGTGCGCAGGATGTCGCGCTTGTCGCGATGGTCGACCACGAGAACACGATGATCGATGGTGCCGGTGCGCTGGGTCTCGCCGGCGACCTCGTACACCGCCGGCTCGCTGAGGAACTCCTTCACCAGCGACGACACCTCGCCGTCGAGCGTCGCCGAGAACAGCAGGCGCTGCGCGTCGCGGGACGTGCGGCGCATGATGCGCTGCACCGGCTCGAGGAAGCCCAGGTCGCACATGTGGTCGGCCTCGTCGAGCACCGCGACGCGCACCTGCGAGAGGTCGAGAGCGCGCGACTCCACGAGATCTTCGATGCGCCCCGGCGTGCCGATGACGATGTCGATGCCTCGCTTCAGCGCGCCGAGCTGACGCGCCTTGGGCACACCGCCGTAGATCTGCGTCGTGAAGAGGCCGACGCTGCGCGCGATCGGCTGAACCGTCGCGTCGATCTGCAGCGCGAGCTCGCGCGTCGGCGCGAGGATCAGGGCGCGCGGCGGACGGCCGAACTCGCGCTTCTCGCGCGCCTGCGATCGCAGCACGCTCTCGACGAGCGGGGCGCCGAACGCGATGGTCTTGCCGGACCCGGTGCGGCCGCGCGCCAGCACATCGCGACCGGCGAGGATCGCCGGGATCGTCGCCGCCTGGATGGGGAACGGATGCTGCGCCCCCAGCTCGGCGATCGTCTTGACGATGTTCTGTCCCAGGCCGAGATCGGCGAACGTCACGCCCCCGACCTCGGCGGGTGCGACAGCGGCGGCCTCCAGCCGCTCGTGCACGACATCGCGGCGGACCGGCTCCTCCCGGCGCGGAGCGTTGGCCCGGCGCGGAGCGGCATCCCGGCGCGGAGCGGCATCCCGCCTCGCACCGGCGTCCCGCCGCGCACCCTCGTCGCGGCGAGGTGGAGTGTCCCTCCGCGGCGCCTCGCCGCGCCCGGAGTCACGACGGTCGTCGCGGTCACGCCCCGGTCGCCCGCGGTCGTCCCGCGAGTGCGTGCGGATCGCCCGCGACTCATCCCGGCCTGCCCGCTCCTGCTCGCTCCAGCGGCGCTTCGGCGCCGCGGCGTCCGTGGATTCGGTGCGGTGTCCGCGGTGCCCGGCGCTGCGGCTCCCCTGCGTGCCCGCCGACGATTCGCCGGGCCGGCGCTTGCCGTCCTGAGCGTCGCGGCCCTCGCTCGCCGCCCGGTACTTCGGGTTGTACCGGGGGTCGAAGTTCTTCGCCGCGCGACCGCCGCCGGGCTTCTTGTTCTTGGGCATCCGGCTCCTCCAGGTGCGGGTCCGCGGCACCCGCGCGCCGTCCACGCGGCGCGGCGCGTGGACCGGTCCGTCCAGCGTACCCGGCGCGATCCCTACACCACGGAAACGCTCTATACCACCGACCAGCGCTTTCCCGGCTCAGCGGGATACAGTTTCGGTATGCGGTTCGCCGCTGAACTGGGGAATTGCCGTCTTGACCAACGGGCCCCGGACCGGGGGTTCTTTGGGGGGATATCCGGCTTCGGGGACGCCGTGCAGAACCGATCGTGAGTCGAATGCCTCCCACGACCCTTTCCGACGCTCCACCGGTCACCGTCTCGCCGTCCCGCGCGACGGTCGCCGTCAGCGCGTCGACGCTCACCCGTGTCGACCCCGAACCCGCCGTGGCGCGGGCGCTCTCGCACGCCGCGACGAGCATCCCCACGGGCGCAGCATCCCTTTCGGTGACGACGACCACCGCCGTCGCAGCCACCGGCGCAGCCACCACCGTCACGACCACCGCCGTCCCCACGACCCCGGCCCGACCCGCGGCGCCGAAGACCGACAACGGATACATCGCACATCGCATCGGCCGGCTCGCCGTGCTCTCGCTCCCGGTCGGGGTCGCCGTCGCGATCCTGACGACGCACGACGCCACGTGGTGGCAGCTCCACTTCTCGCAGCTGGGCACGCACACCGACTTCTCGGGCCGCGCCTTCAACAGCATCACGATCTTCTCCGGCTTCTTCCTCGCGGCGTACGGCGTGCTGATCGCGGTGGCGCTGCCCCGCGGCATCCGTCGTCGTGCGTCACGCGCGTTCCGCGGATCGATCGTGTCGGCGGGACTGTTCCTCACCGGCGTCGGACTCGTCCCGATCCCGGTGAGCCCGGTGTTGCACGACGTCATCGCCATCGCGCTCGGGCTGTCGTTCGTCGCGACCGTCGCGACGGGACTTGCGATTCCCGGTCGCAGTCGCCGATTCCGCCGGGCGACCATGCTGTGCGTCGCGCTCCTCGCGACGGGCATGGGCGTGCTCACCGCCGGCTTCATCACTCTCGCGCTCTTCGAGTTCGTCGCTTTCGTGACGATGGGCTTCTGGCTGCTGTCGCTGCCGCGCGCCCTCGCCTACGCACCCGCGCCGGCACCCGTCGCGGTGACCACCACCGCTCCGGCGTCCGCAGAATGGATGGCATGGCAGAACCCGTGGCCCATCCCATCACCGTCGCGATCGAACGGCGCATCGATCCCTCTCGCACCGTCGAAGCCACGAGCTGGATGCAAGCCGGCACCGATCTCGCCGCGCGCTTCGCGGGTTTCCTCGGCTCAGGCTGGGTACGTGCAGGCGAAGGCACCGACCTCTGGTACATGCTCTACCGCTTCCGCGACATCCCGACGCTCGAAGCCTGGGAGGACTCACCGCAGCGGGCATGGTGGCTCGACTCCGGCCGCGCCTTCGCGAGCGAAGTCAGGGTCGAACGACGCACCGGCATCGAGGGATGGTTCGACGCCCCGTTCGCCACGCACGTCGAGTCGAGGCATCCGGGTCACGCGACTTCACCGGTCACCGGACCGGTGCAGCAGCCCATCCCGGCCGCTCCGCCGCGCTGGAAGCAGGCCGTCACGATCTGGCTCGGCTTCTTCCCCACGAACCTCCTCGCGTCGTGGCTTCTCGGGTTCGTCCCGGGCTTCGCGGAGTGGCCGCTGATCGCTCGCGTGCTCCTTTCGACGGTGCTGCTCACCCCCGTCATGACCTACGCGGTGCTTCCTTGGGTGACACGGATGCTGCGCCCCTGGCTCCAGCGCGGCACTTGACGAATCTGTGACCGAATCTTCCTGCGCCGATCACCCTCGACGTTCTCGCGCGGTCGTACTCTGACCTCGTGAGCACTGTGAACACCTCGCCGGTGCCGGACGCCGCTGCCCCGACGCCCGGTCGCAAGGCAGAATCCGAGGCGGTCTACGCCGCCTTCGCCGCCGGCATCGTCGGCGCGATCTACGGCCTCCTCGTGGGGATCCTCGCCCCCGACGTGCAGCTGGGCAGCCAGGCCGATTCGCTCGCATTCTGGGCCGCCTGCGGCGCCGCGGTGGTCGCCGCCGTCGCCTCCACGATCGAGTACTGGCGCTCCCGCAACCGCCCCGGCCAGCAGTGGCGGCAGTCGCTGCCGTCGTGGAAGTACATCGTCAACACCATCTCGGTCGTCATCGTGCACACGGCGCTGGCCTTCGTCGCCGTGTACGCGCTGGGACGCGTGCTCGCGATGGGGTTCATCGGGCTGCCCATCATCACGTTCTGGGCGGTCGTGCTGATGGCGATCACGCTCGGCCTCACGACCTGGTTCGTGTACCTCTCCGTGTCGGCGATGACGACGCAGCGCATGTCGTCGCTGCTGCTCACGTTCATCGCGATCGGCACGCTCACCGCCATGGTGACCACGCCCGACCCAACCTGGTGGACGCTCCACTTCAGCCAGCTCGGCACCTTCGAAGACGACCTCTCGAGCTGGGTGTTCAACGGCACCCTCATCGCCGCGGGCCTGCTCGTGACGACGTTCGCCGTCTACGTCGCCAACGACATGCGCGAACTCACCGAGGCGGGTGTCCTCCAGAACCCTCGCGGAATGCGCATCGTCCCGGTGCTCTTCGTCATCATGGGCATCATGCTCGCGTGCGTGGGCATCTTCCCCGTCGACGTGAACATGCCGGCGCACAACCTGTCGGCCTCCGGCATGGCCGTGATGTACCTGGTGCTGCTCATCGGCGGTCCACGGTTCCTTCGGGGGATGCCGCGGACCTACTTCGTCGCGTCGTGGACGTTCCTCGCGGCGATGGTGGTCTCGGTGATCCTCTTCATCCCCGCGGTCGGGTACTTCTCGCTCACCGCGTTCGAGATCATCGTGTTCGCGCTGGTCTTCGGCTGGATCGCCGTCTTCATCCGCTTCCTGGGCGTCGCCGGCCGAAAGGACTGACTCGGGTCAGGACTCGCTGGGCGCCAGGAAGACGCCGATGCGGGTGCCGTCGAAGACGAACTGCAGGGCGCTGTCGGAGGGGAAGCGGTCGCGGAGCTGCTGCGGCGCGTTGCTGTCGACGACGAACTGGACGGTGGCGGGGAACGCACCCGCGCCGCAGCCGCTGTACATGGTCCCCGACATCGACCACGAGTTCGTGTCGGCGTCGAGCTCGGGCATCTGCTCGGTCGCCACCACGGCGAAGCAGTCGGTGCCGAGGGCGCCGGTGTAGCCGCCGGTGCTCTCGAACAGGGTGAGCCCGTAGTACTCGAAGGCCATCGAGCTCGGGCCGGCGCCGAACCAGCCGGCCGGGACCTCGATGAACGGATCAGGCTCGAGCGTGTCGACCTGCGTCGCACCGCTGGAGGCATCGACCGGCGGCGCGGACGTCAGCGAGTACGTGAGCCCGGCGGCCAGGGCCGCTGCGCCGAGCACGGAGAGCACCCAGAGCGCCACGGACCGGCTCGACATGCGACGGGGCTTTCGAGGCCGGGCGGACGCAGGCATGTCCGACTCGGTCTCGCTCGACTCGCCGATGGCGAAGAGCTCAGCGCCGTCGTCGGCGGGCGGCAGCACCCGCGCCTCAGCGGGTGTGGGCTCGACGTGCGGCTGCCCCTCGGACGGCTCGACCGGCGTCGCGGCGGCCGGTTCATCGCGGCTCGCCTCCAGCTCGCGCAGCCGCTGCAGTGCGGCGGGATCCTGCTCGATGTCGGCGGAGGGGCCATAGGCGCGAGCACGCAGCGTGCGCAGCTCGTCGAGGGTCGCAGCATCCATCTCGTGCATCGTCTCACGCGCGCGCACGCGTGGCCCTCCGCGACGGCCGCGCCCCCGACGACTCGCGCATCGGCCCGCCCGCCCCGCTGGACTGGCTCGTCCACGTCCACGACCGGCAGGTGCGGGCGATCGCCGAGCGCCGCTGACGGCACTCAGCCGGCGGGAGGGCGGACGAAGACGTCCACCGTGTTCTCACGGAATCGGAAGTCGACGTTGCTCCCGTCGGGCAGCCATCGCCCGAACTCGTCCGCTTCCCGCGCGACGCTCAGGGTCAGTGCGACCTCCGTGCCCGGCGGCGCGCACTTGATGGAGAACCTGCCGCTCGCGGCAAGGTCCCAGACGATGAAGCAGACCTTTCCCGCGTGATCCTCGACCGACCACACGCGCACGTCGTGGTACGGCTCGAACCGGCGCAGCGTCGAGGCCACCGGCCCCCTCCCCTGGGCGCTCAGCACGCGGATGATGTCGCTGTCCGCCTCGACGGCGATCTGCTGCAGCGTCGCATCGGGACGTGGCACGAGATTCCACACGGCGACCGCGAGGGAGCTGACGAGCACAGTCCCCCCGACGACAGCCCACGCACGTCGCGGACGCCGCCGGGCGGTGGCCGGTCGCGTGTCGCTCGTCGGCGCCGCGGGCGCGGCTGCCGGCACGAGCGCGACGCCGACAGCCGTTCCACCGGCTCGCGGCGCCGTGGCACCGGCCAGGTGGGCAGCCTCCAGCTCGACGAGCCGGGCGATCGCCGCCGGGTCCGCCTCGATGTCGGCGTCCGGACCGTAGGCCCGCGCGCGCAGCTCGTCGAGCTCGCGTTCGGTGTCTGACGGGCGCGGGCTTCCTTCCGTGAGCTCGGGCGACTCAGGGCCGGAGTCTGGTGCGGAGGGCGATCCATCCACAGCCTCAACGTACCCCCATGCCCTCGCGGAAGGGGCGGCTCCGTTGATGACGGATGCTGCGGGTCTCGGCATCCGTGACCCCTCAGGTCTGCCTGACGGATGGTCGCATCGCGGCACCCCCCGAAGGGCCCGCGATGGGTGGACAATCAAGCCATGGCACGCGGCGCGTGGACGCAGGAAGCACGCCTCGAAGCTGCCGCGGTACGGGTCGAGAAGCAGCTGCACCGTGACGGGGTGGTCGAAGCGAGACACTTCGCGGTGCGCACCGAGGCCCGGGCGATCGTCGTCGCGGCACTCGCTTTCGGCATCGGCCTCGCCGCCGGAGCCCTGGGGTTCTGGGGCCGCGCCGCGCTCGTGTGGGAGGGAGCGTCGGTCGGCGCAGCAGGCATCGTGGTCGCAGCATCCGTCACGCTCGCGGCCGCGTCGGTGAGCTATCGCCTGGCCGCCCGCGATCCGCGGCAGGCGTGGCTGAAAGGCGTCACGCGTGCTCGGCGGGCGTGGATGACAGCGGCGGTCGGGGTCTCGCTCGCGGCGGTGTTCGGCATGGTCCAGTGGGTGCTGTTCCAGGCGGCATCGATGATCTGGCCCGGTGCCGCGGTCGACACGCTCACGGCGACGATGATCGTCGCCCTCGTGGCCGGCGGATGCGGCTACATGGCGTTCGTCCTCGCGGCCCACGTCACCGCGACCCGGCTCGTGCTGCTGCTCTTCGCCGTCGTGGCGACCGGGTTCACCGTGAGCGTCGCGACGACGCAGGACGACGAGTGGTACCGGCTCAATTTCAGCGAGCTCGGCGGAAGGGGCGGGATCACCTCCGCGGTGTTCAACGCGACGTTGATCATCGCGGGCGGGGTGACGGCCCTGCTCGCGATGTACCTCTTGACGAGCCTGCAGGCGTGGGCGCGCACCGAATCCCGAGTGACCCGCACGCGGGCCCTCATCGTCTACTTCGTGTTCCTCGCGCTGGCGGGGTGCTTCCTCGGCGCCGCGCTCGTGCCCGTCTCGTTCAGCCAGATCGGCCACAACATCTTCGCCATCGGCATGGCCATCGTCTTCGGCGCCTTCCTGCTGGGCCTGCGCTGGGTGCTGCCGTGCCTGCGCTGGCCGATGATCGCGCTGGCCTACGCGGTCGCGGCGGGCATCTTCTTCTCGGCGAGTCTGTTCTGGATCGGGTACTACACCCTCGCCACGCACGAGATCGTCTGCGCGGGCCTCGTCGTCGGGTGGCTGCTGCTCTTCACGCGCACGCTCGCCACGGCAGAGCGCGCGGACTCGGCGGCGGCGGGGACGGATGCTGCCGCCTGACGCAGACGGCACTGGATAGGCTGACGCCAGAACCGGCAGCCGGTTCGCGACCGGCAACGAGGCGGTGGCAATGCGGGGACCGACGCGAGGCATCGGGATGGCGCTGATCGCGCTCATGTCGGCGATGCTCACCGCCTGCGCGGGCTCCTCCTCGGGGAGCCGCGCGACACTTTACGACGGCCTCGACGCGATGGCGGCCGACAGCTCGATCATCGTCATCGGCACCGTGACCGGGCAGCGCGCCGACGCATCGACGACGGTGTCGACTGTCGAGGTGACCAACGCTCCCAGCAATCCTCAGTTGGGAGCCAACCTCGAGGGCGACCTCGCCACGGTCGGCGTCGGCGATGTCATCGATGTCAGACAGGACACCGGACCCGTGCTCACTCAGGGTGACGAATACCTGCTGTTCCTCACGCCCTCCATGCTCCCCGGCGAGGCCGCGGAAGATTACTTCATCACCGGCGCCGTGGCCGGACTCTACGAGCGCGACGGCGACGAGTTCCGCCGAGTGGTGCCCGACAGCGGCGACACCGTTCCTGAGACCTTCACGATCGCGGAGTGACGCGGCGCGAGGCTGGGTAGCGTGGCAGGCATGATTCGCGTGTGGCTCACCGACTGGGAATGGGCATGCTGCGGCAACGCATTCGCCGTCGGCGACGAAGTCGACTTCGGCATCCGGGCCCGCACGCCGGACCCGTCCCTCACCGAATTGCTCGGCCAGCCGCTCGCCGCAACGGTGGACGCGATCGAGTCGCACCATGAGGAGTTCGCTGATCGAGTCCGCGGGCGCGTCGTCGCCGTACACGCGGTCACTCACGACGTCGAGGAACGGCGGTCGCTGCGGCGGCCCGGTCACGGCGCGCCACCGGACGCGGTCATACCACCGGAGGGCGAGGAGTGGCCGATGGTCCGGCGCGAACTCGGCGGCGGCGTGTTCGCCGCGTCGCGACCGTCGCGGTTCATGATCGAGAGCGTGCCGGTGCCGGACACGGCCGCGCTCGAGCCGGTTCGCGGCGTCCGGCTCGCGTCCGCAGCGGAGGACGCTCCCCCGCCGGCGGTCGGCGACCCGCCACCTGAGCGGACGACACGCTCCTCCGCCGGATGGCTCGTCGACATCGAAGATCGCTGAGTCGGCGGGTCGCGGCATCCGTCGACGGCGATAGGCTCCCGTTGCCGGTCGAGGACGAGGGAGTGACGGATGAACGCGCGACCTCGTGTGGTCATGAGCGTCGTGATTCTCGCCGCAGCACTGACCGTCGCAGGGTGTTCGACAGTTCCCGATCCTCCCGCCGCGGTCGGCGAGAACTACCCGGGCACCTGCATGCCGGCGGAGTTCTCGTGGCCCACCGACTTCCTCGACGCCCTGCCGGGAGAGTCCGCGGCGGTCGGCGGCACGATCGTCGGCCTGCGCCTCGAGTACGTCGATTCCGCGTGGGTGTGGCGTCTTCGCAGCGTCGACACGAAGGAGGACGCATTCGGCGAGCGCGTGGACGACCCGAGCTACGGCAAGGAGTCGATCGTCGACGTCCGGACGATGCAGGTGATCGCCTCTCACGAGACAGAACTCACCGAGGCGGAACAACGGATGCGGGGCACCAACGCTTTCGCCGCAGCTCAGCTCTCCGGAGAGCAGTGGCCGAGCCCGCTCATCATCGAGATGGCCCGTGTCATGGAGGACGGCACGCCCGCCTGGCGGATCACGACGTGCGACACCGCCACCAACGCGCACTCCGTGCTGACGGTGAACTGACGGCAGGTCGGTCAGCGCCGGCGAAGCGGATCCGGGTTCACGCCTCGGGATGGCGCAGCCGACCCGCGAGCAGCAGCGCCGCGGCAGGGACGAGCAGGCACACAGCGATCGCGAGCCGAAGCCCGGCCCACTCGGCGATGGCACCCACGAACAACGGCGAGGCGAGGAGGCCGACCCGCATGACCGTCGCAGCGGCGGCAAGGCCGGTCCCGGGGTCGAGGCCGGGCGCGCGTTCGGAGGCATCCATCGCCAGCGGGATCATCGGTGCGATTCCGAGCCCGAGCAGGCCGAGACCGACGGCGACGACCCAGGTCTCGGGAGCGAACACGGCGGTGACGAGTCCGACGAAGGCCGCCACAGCGCCGACCCGAACCGTACCGACGGCACCGATGCGGTCGACGAGCGCGTCGGAGGCGAACCTGCCCAGCGTCAGCGCACCCATCAGCGCGGCGAACGGGATCGCTGCCTCGGCGACACCGGCACCGGTCTCCGCGACCACATACACGCCGCCCCACGTGGATCCGAGGTCTTCGAGAAAGGCGCCGATGGCAGCAATGGCGCAGGCGGCGACGAGCATCGCGCTGAGCCGACCATGCCGACGGGAGTGCGGGTGCTCCGATCGCGGGGCCGGCTCGGTGCGCAGCCGCACGAGCGGGAGCGCGCCGAGGCTTCCCGCGATGATGACGGCACCCATGACGGGCAGGTGGACGGAGATCGGAATCGCGAACTGAAGGGCGAGTGCGCCGAGCAGGGCACCCGCGATCGCTCCGGCGCTCCACGCCCCGTGGAGGCCGTTGATGATCGATCGGCCCATCAGTCGCTGGATGGCGAGCCCGTGTGCGTTGTTTCCGACATCGCCCGTCGCATCCCCGAACCCGATCGCGAACAGCACCACCGCGAGGACGACCGGTGTGCCGGCGAAGCCCGCTCCCACCAGCAGGGCGCCGAGAATCGCGGATGACGTGACGGCGACCGGCACCGCGCCGAGGCGATTCACCAGCCTTCCCGCGAGGAGGCTCCCGACGACGGACCCCACGGGCCCGCACGCCACCATCAGGCCGAACGCCAGCTCACCCAGGCCGAATCGATCCTTCAACTCGGGGTAGCGGGTCACGATCGTCGCGAACACCAACGCGTTCGCGATGAAGAGCATCGAGACCCCGCGCCGCGCAACCGATACTCGCGCAAGGGTGATCGGCGCGGTCATCCCTGGATTCTAGGGTGCGCGGCATCGGCCATCGCGGCCGGGGAGGCTGACAGACCGCGGAGGCCGCACGCCGCACGACCAGCACTCTCGAGCAGGAGCACCTGCGGCGTCAGGCGGAGCGCCTGCGTCAGCCCCGGCGGTAGGTCCCGACCATCGGGCAGTCGAACGGATCCCGGGCTGCCAGGCCGACGCGGTTGAGGTACTCGATCACGATGCCGTAGGAGCGCCACAGTGTCGTCTCGGTGTACGGCACGCCGAGGGTGCGGCACTGCTCGATGACGATCTCGCGGGCGCGCGCCAGGTGCGGGCGGGGCATGTTGGGGAACAGGTGGTGCTCGACCTGGTAGTTCAGTCCGCCCATCAGCCAGGTCGCCCACCAGCCGCCGCTGACGTTGCGGGAGGTGCGCACCTGCTTGCTGAAGAAGTCGAGCTTCGCGTCCGCGGCGATGATCGGCATGCCCTTGTGGTTCGGCGCGAACGACGCGCCCATGTACACGCCGAAGACGGCCAGCTGCACGCCGAGGAACGCGAACGCCATGCCCAGCGGAAGGAAGAGGAACACCGGCGTCCAGATCACCGCGAAGCGCGCGGCGATGAGCGCGAGCTCGATCCAGCGATCCTTGACGTCGTGCCGCGAGAACAGGTGCCGGAAAGCGTGCGCGTGCAGATTCAGGCCTTCGAGCGTGAGCAGCGGGAAGAACAGCCACCCCTGCTTGCGCGTCACCAGAGCGCGCCATCGACCTGCGGACGCAGCATCCGTCTCGAGGAATGAGATGGTGTCGATCTCGATGTCGGGATCCTTGCCCACCCGATTGGGGTTCGCGTGGTGGCGGTTGTGCTTGTTGTTCCACCAGGAGAGGCTGATGCCCACGATGCCGGCGGCGAGGAAGCGCGCGAGCCGCTCGTTCGCGGGGCCGGAAGAGAGGATCTGACGATGCGCGGCCTCGTGCGCGAGGAACGCGACCTGCGTGAACAGGATGCCGAGGGCACCGGCCATCAGGAGCTGGTACCAGGTGTCGCCGAGCAGGATGAAGCCGGTGATGACGCCTCCGAAGCCCAGGAGAATGCCGACGCCGACGAGGGCGTAGAACCACTCGGCACGGCGGAGGAGACCGGTCTCGCGGACGACCTGCGATACCTCGGTGTAGGCGCGGGCCATCGGGGGGAAATCAGCTGTGCCTGCGTACGTCTGACGGACGGGACCGAGCCGGGACTCGAGAGCGGTGGAGGAGATGATGCACCAGTTCCGATGGGGACCGTAGGGCCGTTGGAAGCCAGAGGCGGTTGCCCATCGCTGTCCTCAGGTTACGTGGACCCACATGATCCGGAGGGAATACTTCCTGATTCGTAGGCGATGCCCAGGTGAACAGCAGCGCCCGCCCCGGCCGAAGCCGGAGCGGGCGCCAGTGAACGCGGGAGCGTCAGAGGGGACGGATGTTCGCCGCCTGCATGCCCTTGGGGCCCTGCTCGGCGTCGAACTCCACCTTCTGGTCTTCGCGGAGCTCCTTGAAACCGCTGCCTGCGATCGCGCTGAAGTGTGCGAAGAGATCGGCCGAGCCGTCATCGGGGGCGATGAAGCCGAAGCCCTTCTCGGAGTTGAACCATTTCACGGTGCCAGTGGCCATCGTGTCTTTCCTATTCTTCGGGCCGCCGGAGCGACCGGGGGTGCCGCGCCGACGAATGCGGTGCGGACGGATGGGGACCGGTGCCGGAGTCGACAACGGTGAGTATGCGGATGCTGCGACCGCCGCGCGCGCGTGATCGTGGGTCGCGTGGAACCCGAGGTCCTCACCTCGGGGGCCGTGTGCGCGGAATCCGCTCGACGTCGTATCGATGAAGCCAGCGTATTCGCCTGAGCGCGTCGCGACATAGACATCGTCGTCGGCCTGTCGCCAGGCGATCGCCTGGAGGTGGGAGTGCATGGTGATGTGTTTCGTTCGTTGGCGCGAAGCTTGGCGTTCGCGGGGGCGGCGTGCAGAAGCCGCGGGAAGGATGAGACGTTCGAATCTGCATCTCCACGATGAGGCAGAGAGATGAACGCGAGGTTGCCCGAAGGCAACTCGTAACTGTAGCACGGGTGTCTCCGGATACCGAAATCGGGGTAGCCGTCGGAGCGCGCGAGGGATACGGTCGCGGTGACGTCAGATTCCGTTGGAAGAGGCGGTGCCGCGATCTCCAGGCCTGATGCCACGGTCTCCCTGCCCAGTCCGCGCAGGGTGCAAGGCACGTATTACACGCTCATGCTCGGCAACACGCTTGCCGCCTCGCTCATCTGGGGCGTCAACACGCTGTTCCTGCTCGACGCCGGACTCTCCAACCTCGAGGCCTTCGCGGCGAATGCGTTCTTCAGCGCCGGGATGCTCATCTTCGAGATCCCGACGGGCGTCGTGGCCGACACCGTCGGACGCCGGGCCTCGTACCTGCTCGGCACGGTCACGCTGGCGGTGACGACGATCCTGTACTGGATGCTGTGGGTCTGGCATTCGCCGTTCTGGGCGTGGGCGCTCGTGTCGGTGCTGCTCGGTCTCGGCTTCACGTTCTTCTCCGGCGCGGTGGATGCGTGGCTCGTCGACGCGCTCAAGGCGACCCGCTACACGGGCAGCCTCGAGACCGTCTTCGGCCGGGCGCAGATCGTGGGCGGCGTCGCGATGCTGTCGGGATCGGTGCTGGGCGGTGTCATCGCCCAGGTGACGAACCTCGGGGTTCCCTTCCTGCTGCGCGGCGCCATCCTGCTGGTGATGTTCGTCGTCGCCGCGCTGCTGATGCGTGACGTGGGCTTCACACCGGATCGGAGCGAGAGCCCGTTGCGCGCGACGCGCACCGTCCTGCGTGCCTCGATCCGCTACGGCCTCGGTGACCCACCCGTGCGCTGGCTGATGCTCGCGAGCCCGTTCACCGCAGGCGTCGGCATCTATGTGTTCTACGCACTGCAGCCCTACCTCCTGGAGCTGTGGGGCGACGAGGAGGCGTACACCGTCGCCGGGCTCGCGGCGGCGCTGGTGTCGGGCACCGCCATCCTCGGCGGCACCCTCGCCCCCTGGGTGCGCAGGCTCTTCCGCCGGCGCACCTCGACGATCCTCCTGGCGACCATCACCAGCGCGCTGGTTCTGGTCGGCATCGGACTCGTGCGCAACTTCTGGGTCGCCGTCGTGCTCGTCGCACTCTGGGGCATCGCGTCGGCGATCGACGACCCCGTGCATCGCGCCTATCTCAACGACATGATCCCGTCGAAGCAGCGCGCCACCGTGCTCTCGTTCGATTCGCTCCTGGGTTCCGCCGGCGGCGTCGCGGTCCAGCCGGCGCTCGGACGGGTGGCGGATGTGGGCGGCTACGGCGCCTCGCTGGTCTGGAGCGGCGTGATCTCTGCGGTGGCCGTCCCCTTCATCCTGCTGAGCCGTGCGCAGAGACCGGCCGCCGACACGGCTCGCGAGGTCACCCCTCAGACACCCCAGTAGGCCAGGACGGCATCGCAGAAGTCGTCGTTCGTGCCCGTCGAGCCGAAGATCTGCTCTTCGTCGATCACCTCGTCGGTCGCGGATTCACCACTCCCGCGAGTCACCCGAGTTGTCGTGGTCCAAGCCCAGGAAGCCGGGCACACCGTGGCGGTCGTGGGTCCGCCCGCCGTCGACGGGGGCCGTCTCATGCCCGGCCAGCTGGTGGATCCACGGCGGCTGCTGTTCCATCGTCACCCACCCCGGCCCCGGTCCTGAAGTACGGGGCGACGGGAGGGCTCGCGACGAACCCCGCAGCCACGACCAGGCCATCGCGGATGCGCACCAGCGCATCGCGCGCACGCAGATCGCGCATGCGCGCGGCGAATCCACCGGGATCGACGGATGCTGCTTCCCTCGGCGTGACCGGCATCTCTGCGCTCAACCGGCTGACGATCGCCTCGCGCTGCGCTGCGGAAAGCCGGGAATAGGCGGCGGCGTACGCCTTGTCAGCGACGCTCGCTGGCACGTTCCCGAGGACGTACGCGTATCGCGCGATCTGCTCGTCCGAGGTGATCTGCTGCTGAGCCTGCTGCTTCTTCACGGTTCCTCCCCACATGATGAGCGCCAGAGTACGCTCACCGGAGACCACCGTCGACGGCGCGGTATGGCCTGGCGCCACTGCCGGTGGAAGACTCCCGGTATGACCACGCCGTTGGTGGATCTGCTGGGCACACACATCAAGTGGGGCACCGTCCCCGGCGCCGTCGCCGTGCTCGCCGTCGGCGACGACCCACTCGAAGCCGTCGCGGTCGGTCGCGCCGCGGTGGGCGGAGCAGAGATGCGCCCGGACGCGATCATGCGGATACAGTCCATGACGAAGGCGATCACCAGCGTCTCGGCATTGCGTCTGGTCGCGTCCGGCCGCCTGGGCCTCGACGACAGCGTCGAACCCTGGCTGCCTGAACTCGCCGAACGCCGCGTGCTGGTCTCGCCGGACGCGATGCTCTCCGACACGGTGCCCGCGTCGCGGCCGATCACCGTGCGCGATCTTCTGACCAACACGAGCGGATACGGGATGATCCCCGTGTCCTCGCCGCTGCAGCAGGCGATGGTCGAGAACGGCACCGAGGCGGGCGCCGATCCTGTCGCGATGGGCGCCGACGAGTGGCTGGCGCGGCTGGCCGAACTGCCGCTCGCCTTCCAACCGGGACAGGGATGGCGCTATCACCACTCGTTCGCCATCCTGGGCATCCTCATCTCCCGCGTCACCGGTCGCCCGACCGGCGATCATCTCCGCGACGACCTGACCGGTCCGCTCGGAATGGTGGACACGGCGTTCTGGGTTCCGCTCGACCAGGCTCATCGATTGCCTGCCGCATACCGGCACACCGATGACGGGCTGACCGAGACCGAACCGGCCGGAGGCGGGTTCTACGCCGGCGCCCCGCGCTTCGACGTCAGTCACGCCGAACTGGTCTCGACCGCCAACGACTACCTGGCATTCCTGCGGATGCTCGTGCACGGCGGAATCGCGCAGACCGGCGACGCCCGGGGCGAGCGCATGCTGCCCGCCGACCTCGCCGCCGCCATGATCCGCGACCAGACCCCGCCCGCCGCCAAAGCCCCGGACAGCTTCTTCTCCCCCACCTTCTGGGACGAGATGGGATGGGGGTTCGGGGTCGGCATCGAGGCGACCGGCCCGCACGCCGGGCGGTTCACCTGGTCCGGCGGACAAGGAACGAACTTCTACGCCGACCCCGACGGCACGATCGGGATCCTTCTCACCCAGGTCGAACTCGGCGATCCCGTCATCGAGCTGATCAGAGAGTTCCAGACGCTGCACGGATGACCCGAGGGCCTGGTCCGCACTCAGCGGCGAGGGATGAGACGAAGGGTGGATGCCGCGGCTTCCGCGGTCACCATGCTCCGGGCTGCGAGATTTCCGTACTTGCTGCGGTACGCGGCATCGACGGTCGCAGCATCCGTGTCACCGATCGCTTCAACGGTCACGTCGACGGTGGTGTCGCCGACACGCACCCGCGCCGCCCCCGACCGCACGGCCCCGCCGTACCAACCGGTCTCGCGCCGATGCCACGTGCGAACGAAGACCTCGGCCGAGGCGACCACGACCCAGATCGTCGTCCAGCGGCCAAAGCCGCCATCGCCGCGCGACGCCGAGACCTCGATCTCGATCGCGTCCGAAAAGACGCGCAGCTCCTCGGACGACCACTCTCGCAGCGGCTTCGAGGTCATGTGCGTCATTTTCGACCGCCGGCGCCCCGTTCGCCACCAGCGACGTCGACCCCGGGGAGTGCTGCGCGAACGGCAGAAGGGCTGCGCGCGCTGCGCGACTCGATCGGGAGGTGCCGGCGGTGCGTAGACAGCCCGCTCCGCCGGGGCCACGATGGTGCCATGTCCCGGGGGTCGGTGGGGAGATCGTGGCTCGTGGTCACGGTCGTGCCGGCGCTCGTCCTGTCGGGATGCACGCCGGACCCGACAGCTCAGAAGCGGGCGGCGAGCACGGAGATCTTCGAGGCGGTGGTCCCCGACGATACGCCGGGGTGTTCCGCCGCTGTCTCCATCGACGGGGACGTCGTGTGGGCGCAGGCGCGGGGCGTGGCAAACCTCGACACCGGCGAGCAGTTGAAGACGTCGACACCCATCCACATCGCCTCGGTCGGGAAGCAGTTCACTGCCATGGCCGTGCTCATGCTTGACGAGCAGGGGCTGCTGTCGTTGGATCATTCGCCCGCGGATCACTTGGACGGGATGCCGACGTGGGTTGAGGATCTGACTCTCAACGACCTGATTCACCACACCTCCGGGATCGCGGAGTTCCTCAATCTGCCGGCGAGCAACTTCGGGGAACCCCCTTTGGACAACGACGACATCCTCGAGTTCGTGCGAACGAGCCCGATCGCTCAATCGGGCATGCCCGGCGCCTTCTCGTACTCGAACACGAACTACACCCTGCTCGCCGACATCGTCACCGAGGCCACCGGGGTCGAGTTCGCGGACTGGATGCAAGCCGAGGTGTTCGGGCCACTGGACCTCGAGGCGAGGATCGGGCCGCCGGTGCCTTCCGACCCGGTCGGCTATGAAGCCGTCGTAGACGACTTCATAGCCGCTGATCCGTTCGCGTGGGACGTCGTCGGACCGGGATCCGTCACGATGACGGCTTCGGAACTCGCACGCTGGGGCGACCAGCTTCGGGCGCCGTCGCTCGTGAGTGAGGCGGCGCTCGACGACGCTCTGAGTGATGGCGCACCGGTTGAGGAGGGGTGGAGCTACGGTCCCGGCCTGCTGGTCGCCGACGATGGCACCTTGGGTCACGATGGGGCCGGGGCCGGCGACGAAACGAGCTTCGCGGTAAGCCCCGATCGGCACACCACGATCGCCATCTCTTGCAATCACGACGGGCTGCACCTTCCGACCGTCATGAACGACCTCGCGTCAGTGTGGGTCGGTTAGTCGCCGGACAAGCCTGTCCGGTCAGGCTCTACGATGGAGCGGCGGTCGACGATGACCGGCGAGAACGGAGCGTGCATGGACATCTCGGCAGTGAACCCGGCACTGCGCACCGCGACGGAGAAGGCGCCCGCGGTGAACATCGAGAACGGCGCGATGCGGTGGCTCGCCGCGACCGCGTCGTCACTCATGCCCGGCAAGCGCGTGGGCGGGGTCGGGCGCCGCACGCTCCGCCATGACGGCGTCAAGCTGCGGGTCTACACTCCCGCGAAGCCTTCCGGCGCGGGCCTGCTGTGGATCCACGGTGGCGGGCTCGTGCTGGGATCGGCGGCGATGGACGACGTGCACTGCGGTGAGACCGCGCGCGACACCGGCGTGACGATCGTCTCGGTCGACTACCGCCTCGCGCCGAAGCATCCGTTCCCCGCAGCGATCGACGACTGCTTCACCGGGTGGCAGTGGCTGCGCGCCAACGCGGAGGCACTCGGCCTCGACAGCGAGCGCCTGGCGATCGGCGGGCAGAGCGCGGGGGGCGGGCTCGCCGCCAGCCTGGTCCAGCGCGCGATCGACGCGGACGAGCCGGTCGCGGCGCAGTGGCTGTTCTGCCCGATGCTCGATGACCGCACCGCCGCCGACCGCACCCAGGACTCCACCGATCACTTCATCTGGAGCAACCGCTCGAACCGGGTCGGCTGGTCGTCGTATCTCGGTGCGGCGGTCGGCGCCGAGTCGCTGCCGCCGTACGCCTCACCGGCACGCCGTGAGGATCTCCGAGGGATGCCGCCGACGTGGATGTACACCTCTGACATCGAGCTGTTCCACGACGAGGACGTCGACTACGCGAACCGGCTCCGGGCGGCGGGCGCGGACGTCACGCTCGAGGTGGTCGACGGCGCGCCGCACGGATTCGAGGCATGGGCCCCCGGCCACCCGATGGCGCGCCGGCTCTTCGCGACGGCCCGCGACTGGCTCGGGGAGCGGCTCGCGCACTGAACGCGCCTCGGCCGCGGAGCCTCGCCGGCGAAGGGCGCCCGAACGGCGTGACCACGATGCGGACGCCCTCGGTGCCACGGTCGACGGGCGGCGTATCGGTCGGTCACCGGCGCCCGGGATAATGCGGTGCATGACGGTGCGGGTGCGCCGTCATGAAGGGAGCTGACGGTGATGGACGGCGTGCCGGTCGAAGGTCTGCGGGAGTACATCGAGCATCTGCGTCAGGAGGGCTACTCGGTGCGCGACGGGCACACCGCGGATCCGGATCTGATCGACCCGCACGGGAACCCGGTCTACACCTGGCAGGAGGGCTACCCGTACGGCGACCTGATGGACCGCGACGCGTACGAGTTCGAGAAGTACCGGCTGCAGATCGAGCTGCTCAAGTTCCAGTACTGGCTGGAAGACAACGGGCGGCGGGCGATCATCCTGTTCGAGGGACGAGATGCCGCAGGCAAGGGCGGCACCATCAAGCGCTTCACCGAGCACCTCAACCCCCGCACCGCGCGGGTCGTCGCGCTCAGCAAGCCGACCGAGCGGGAACTCGGGCAGTGGTACTTCCAGCGCTACATCGAACACCTGCCGACGGCGGGCGAGATCGTGATGTTCGACCGCTCCTGGTACAACCGGGCGGGGGTGGAACGTGTGATGGGCTTCTGCACCGACGAGGAGTACCAGCAGTTCATGACGCAGGCGCCTCAATTCGAGCGGATGCTGGTGGACTCCGGCATCCATGTCACCAAGTTCTGGTTCTCGGTGTCGCGCACCGAGCAGCGCACCCGGTTCGCGATCCGCCAGCTCGATCCGGTCCGGCGGTGGAAGCTGTCGCCGATGGACCTGGCATCGCTGGACCGCTGGGAGGACTACACCCGTGCGAAGGAGGAGATGTTCCGCCGCACCGACAAGAAGCACGGCCCCTGGATCATCGTGCGCTCCAACGACAAGAAGCGCGCCCGCCTGAACGCGATGCGCTTCTTCCTCCGCCAGTTCGACTACGACGGACGCGACGACAAGGTCATCGGCACGCCCGATCCGCGCCTGGTGATGCGCGGCATCCGCGAGACCGCCGACGAATAGCGAGGAAGCGGCGCACCCGCACTTCGCCGGATAGCGGTCGGGTGACGGATGCTGCGGCCCGGGGTTCGCCCTTCGCCGCAGCATCCGTCACCATACGCAAGAGGCCGCGCCGCCCTGGAGGGGACGGCGCGGCCTCGTGTGCGTATGCGGTGTCAGAGCGTCGCGGCGAACGGATCGAAGTCCGCGGGCACCGACGGCACGGCCTCGACGGTCGTGTCGATCTCGACGGACTGGCCGGATTCGACGGACTGCTCTGCGGAGAGCATGACGTCGAGCACGTGGAGTCCGAGCCGGCCGCTTGCGACGTGCGGGCGGTCCTCGGCGATGGCGCGCACCATGTCGAGGAGGCCGAGGCCGCGACCGACGACCGCGCCCTGCTGGGGGACGTCGATCCACTCCTGCTCGAACTTCGCACCGTCGCGCAGCACGCCGAGCGGCTTCACGTAGGCGATGCGACCCTCGAACTGGTTGGGGTCGGGCAGCACGATCGTGCCTTCGGTGCCGTGCACCTCGAAGACGCCGTGGCGCTCGAGTGCCGAGTCGAAGCTCAGCAGGCTCTGCGCCTGCTGGCCGGCCTCGAACACCGTCGTCAGCTGCACCGTCGTCGGCACCTCCACGGTGAAGTTGGTGCCGGCGATGGGGCCGAGGTGGACCGTGCGCTCGTTGCGAGCACGCAGGCCTGCCGCGAACACGCGGGCCACCGGTCCGAGGAGGCTCACCAGGCCACTGATGTAGTACGGGCCCATGTCCAGCAGCGGGCCGGCGCCCGTGCTGAAGAGGAACGCGGGATCCGGATGCCACAGGTCGGGGCCCTGCGTCTGGAACGCGGTCTGCGCGAACAGCGGCTCGCCGATGACGCCCTCCGCGATCGCTCGCTTGGCGGTCTGGAAGCCCGGTCCGAGGATCGTGTCGGGCGCCGAGCCGACGCGCAGCCCGGCAGCGTCCGCGGCCGCCAGGATGCGGGAGACGTCGGCGAGGTCGAGTCCGACCGGCTTCTCGGTCCACACGTGCTTGCCGGCGTTGATCGCAGCCTCGGAGACCTCGACGTGCGCCGCCGGAATGGTGAGGTTCACCACGACCTGGACGTCCGGGTGGTCGAGCACCGCAGAGGCATCGCCGTGCACCGGCACGCCGTACTCCTCGGCCTTGCTCTGCGCGCGGTCGGGCAGCAGGTCGCCCACGGCCAGGACCTCGACGTCCGGGAACGACGTGAGGTTCTTGAGATAGGTGTCGCTGATGACGCCGGCGCCGATGATGCCGACTCCGACGCGGGTCATCGGACGAAGCCGCCGTCCTGCAGGAACGCGTACGAGGCCGCGATGTCGGCGAAGACGTCGCCGGGCGCGTTGTCGTATTCGATGACGGCGTACTTCACCGAGGTGGCGGCGTTCAGCGCGTCGGAGAGCGCGACGACGCCCTCGCCGGGGTGGGTCTGCTGCAGGCTCTTCGAGGTGAAGGCCGGCGCGTCGGGAGCGAACGGGTTGCTGGCGGGCACCAGTCCGTCCTTGATGTGGAGCGCGACGAGGCGGTCGCCGATCGCCCGGGTCAGCGCCGTGACGTCCTGCCCGCCGACGGCGGCCCAGTACAGGTCGAGCTCGATGGCGACGCGGTCGTCGGTCAGCTCGAGGAAGCGCTCGAACGCGGTCTGGCCGTCGAACGAGGCCAGGAACTCCTGCGCGTGGTTGTGGTAGCCGACCGTGAGACCGAAGCCGGCGGCGATGTCGACGAGGTCGTTCAGGCGGCGCGCGGTGTCGGCGACGCCTTCCTCGGTCAGCCAGCGGTCGGTCGGCACCATCGGGTCGATGACCGTGGTCGCGCCGATCGTCGCAGCGGCCTCGAACACGACCTCCGGAGCGGGGGTGGGGATCGAGCCGTCCGGAGTCCACAGCTCGTCCGACAGCAGCGGAGCGTGACCGGTCGGCGACGCGAGGCCGGCCGCGTCCAGTGCCGCGCGGATCTCCTGCGGGCGACGGACGAAGTCGAAGGCCTCGACGTTCTTCAGACCGATCGCAGCGAGCTTGTCCAGCGAGCCGGACATGTCGGCGGAGAAGGCGGCGGCCAGGGTGTAGAGCTGCACCGAGCTCTCGGGTCGAGTCACTTCGGACCCCTTTCGTACATCTTCGTGCGGATCGACTGAACCGTGCGAGGGCAGATTAGCACAAAACCTCCACGTGGAGGTTTTGACTTCGCTTGTCCACCCGACCGTCATTGCGGTAAGACATGCCCATGGCGACGACAGGTGAAGGGCGTCCGACCCGGGTCCCGATCGTCGGCCAGCTCCGGTCGTATCAACGGGGGTGGCTGCGCGGGGATCTGATCGCCGGAGTCACCGTCGCCGCGCTCATCGTTCCGAAGAACCTCGGCTACGTCGGCTAGGACGCTGGTGCCGCGGTCATCGTCAGGGCGCGTCGCTGTTGATCGCCTCTGCGCGCGCCTGGTTGCCTGCAGCCCGAGCGAACCTCGCTGCGAGGCGCTCGAATGCGATCTTCAGCTCGTCACCCTCGATCACTTCGATGTCGGCGCCGATCTGCGACAGCCGCAGCGCGAGCGCGTCGGCATCGTCCGAACCGAGCTCGACGTGGCAGGTGGACTCATCGATCGCCTCGACGTCGACCGGGATCCGCAGCGCTGCGGCGACCTTGGCGGCGGGCGCGTGGACCACGACCCGGGCGCGGTAGGTCCAGCTCGCCTGGACGATGCGTCTGACCACGTGCTGGACGAGGTCGTCCTCGGCGATCACGCGCGGGCGGAATCGCACGCCCGTCGGCGGGTGCGGAACGATGCGATCGACTCGGAAGACTCTCCAGTCGTCGCGGTCGAGGTCCCACGCGAACAGGTACCAGACCGGTCCCCAGCTCACGAGCCGTTGAGGCTCGGTGCGGCGCGTCCCTGTGCTGCCGCCGTGCGTCGTGTAGCCGAAGCGCAGTCGTTCGTGCCCGCGGATGGCGGCGGCGACCGCGCTCAGAGCTGCGAGGTCGGGTCGCGGCTCCGTCCCCGGAACGATGCTCGTCGCCTCCCTCACCTCGTCGACGCGTCGACGCAGCCGTGAGGGCATCACCTGCTCGAGCTTCGCGAGCGCGCTGAGCGAGGTCTCTTCGACCCCGAGCCGCCAACTCGCGACCGCTCCCAGGCCGACCGCGACCGCGACCGCCTCGTCGTCGTCGAGCAGGAGTGGCGGCATGGCTGTGCCGGCGACCAGCCGATACCCGCCCGCCACGCCGGGGCGAGCGTCCACCGGGTAGCCGAGCGATCGCAGCTTGCCGATGTCGGAACGCACCGTGCGCGTGCTCACCTCGAGCCGAGCGGCGAGTTCTGCGCTGGTCCAGTCGCGTGTGAGCTGGAGCAGAGACAGCAGCTCGAGCAGGCGGGCCGACGTCTCCAGCATGTCTTCGATCATTCCGGATATTGCGGAAGCTATCCTGCCGCATTGCTTGGAATCGTCGAGGTCATGAACAACTCCACCGCACTTTCGCCGTTCCGCATCGACATTCCGCAGCCCGACCTCGACGACTTGCACGATCGGCTCGCGCGCACCCGTTGGCCCATCCCCGCACCGGATCGTGGCGACCGCGGCGACTTCAGCCGCGGCATCCCATCGGGGTATCTGAAGGAGCTCGCCGGCTACTGGCGTGAGGGATTCGACTGGCGTGCGCAGGAGGCGAAGCTCAACGAGCACGCTCAGTTCACGACCATCGTCGGCGGCCAGACGTTCCACGTCGTGCACGTCCGATCAGCGAACACGGCAGCCACCCCGCTGATGCTCAACCACGGCTGGCCCGGCTCGTTCGTCGAGTACCAGCGGCTCATTCCGCTGCTGACCGACGACTTCCATGTGGTGATCCCGTCGATGCCCGGGTTCGGCTTCTCCACCCCGCTGTCGGCGAGCGGCTGGGAGCTGGGACGGACGACGGATGCCTATGCCGAGGTCATGACGCGGCTCGGCTACGAGCGGTTCGCGGTGCACGGCACCGATATCGGTTCCGGCATCGCCGGCCGACTCGCGGCCCTGTATCCGGAGCGCGTCATCGGCATGCACCTCGGCGTCGACCGCGCAGTGCTCGGCCTGGTCGGCGTCAAGTTCCCCGCCCCGGAGGGGCTGTCCGACGACGAGATCGGTCAGCTCGAGGCGCTGCAGGCCGAGCGCGCGGCCGAGCGCGGCTACCTCGAGATGCACAACCACCGCCCCGACACGATCGGTCCGGCGCTCACGGACTCGCCCGTCGGCCTGCTCGCCTGGATCGGCGAGAAGTTCAAGTCCCGGACCAGCGGCGGCCACCAGGCGCCGGGGGTCGACCGCGATCAGTTCCTCACCAACATCAGCCTCTACTGGTTCACCCGCAGCGGGTCGTCGAGCGCGCAGTTCTACTACGAGGCCGAGCACTCCGACCTCGGGATCGTCATGGCCGGCGGGGTGCCGTCCGCGTGGGTCGCGTTCGACAGCCACCCGCTCATCCGTCGCACCATGGATCCCTGGAACGCAATCGACCGCTGGACCGACCATGCCGAAGGCGGCCATTTCCCCGCGATGGAAGAGCCGCAGCTGCTGGCGGACGATATCCGGGGCTTCTTCCACGCGATGGCGTGATTCGCGAGAGGGCCCGCGGGCGGCCGACGCATACACGTGAGAGCCCTCGCCCGGCAGAGGGATGATGGACTCATGCCGGCCGCCCACCGTCCCGGACTTCGCATCAACGCGCGGGTCACCATCCCGGAGTCCGAGTTGTCCTGGCGGTTCTCGCGTTCCTCGGGCCCGGGCGGGCAAGGCGTGAACACCGCCGACTCCCGTGCGGAACTCGTCTGGGATGCGGCAGCATCAGCCGCCCTCTCCCCTGTTCAGCGAGAGCGCCTCCTCACACACCTGCACGGCCGCTTGGTCGGCGGAGTGCTGACGATCGCGGCGTCCGAGCACCGCGAGCAATTGCGCAACCGAGATGCCGCACGCGCGCGGCTGGCCGCAGTCGTCGCCGACGCGCTGCGGCCACCCCCACCGGCGCGACGACCCACCACGCCCAGTCGAGGAGCCACGGAGCGACGCCTGAAGGCGAAGAAGCAGCGAACGGACGTCAAGCGGCTCCGTCGACCACCCGATGACTGACCACCGAGGCGGTGCTTCTCCCGCGGGGGCATCAGTCGCGCGACGTCGCGTTCACGCTTCCGGATCGTTCCTGTCCGCTCAAGCGGGCGATGGCGGCCATCATGCGCTCGGTGATCTCGCGACGAGCCTTGCCGTCCGGCACGCCCTCGAGGTCGGCGAGATCGAGCGGCACACCGAAATGCACCTCGACACGCGGCCTCCCCGGCAGCAGATGGCTCAGCGGCTTGACGCTGCCGGTTCCGATCAGCCCGACGGGCACGACCGCGGCACGTGTGTCGCGGGCCATCCACGCCGCGCCACCGTGACCCTCGTGCAGCTTCCCGTCGCGGGAGCGGGTTCCCTCGGGGAACACCGCGAACACGCTCCCGGCCCGGAGGATGCTGCTGCCCGCGTCGAGCGCTGCGCGGGCATCGCGACCGGTCGCGCGGTACACCGGAACACCGCCGATAGAGGTGAAGAACCAGCGCTTGACGCGGCCGAGCACCCCCGAGCCCGTGAAGTACGACGACTTGATGAGGAACTGCACCGGGCGGGCCGCGGACGTCGGGATGATGACGGTGTCGAGCGATGCGAGGTGGTTGCTCGCCAGCAGCACCGGCCCGCGCTCGGGGACGTTCTCTCGACCGACGATGCGCGGGCGGTACATCAGCCAGAACAACGGCCGCAGGACGACCCGCCCCAGGAAGTAGATGGCCCCCGGCCGCGGCACCGGGGCAGGGCTCGTCGAAGCGGAGGCTGTCACCTCGCCACCCTATCCGTCGTCGTCGGGTGCGATCCGTCTGCGGGAGAGGGTGAGTGTCAGTGCCTCCCGCCGCACCGGACCGGTGCTTAGCGTGGAGGCATGACCGTTCCGAACTTCACCTTGAACAACGGTGTCGAGATCCCCGCCATCGGCCTCGGGGTCTTCCAGACGCCGCCCGCCGAGACCGTCGATGCGGTGACGGCCGCCCTCCGCGCGGGATACCGCCACATCGACACCGCGGCGGCCTACGGCAATGAACGCGAGGTCGGTCGAGGCATCCGTGAGTCCGGCGTGGCGCGTGAGGACGTCTTCATCGAGACGAAGGTGTGGATCAGCGACTACGGGTACGACGAGACGCTGCACGCGTTCGAGAAGAGCGCCGGAAAGCTCGGCGTCGACCGGATCGACCTGTTCCTCCTGCACCAGGCGCTGCCGTCCGCCTTCGACACCACCATCGCGGCGTACAAGGCGCTCGAGACGCTGCTGGCCGACGGCAAGGTGCGCGCGATCGGCGTGAGCAACTTCATGCCGAATCACCTCACCGACCTGCTCGATCGGACCGATGTGGTGCCCGCGGTGAATCAGATCGAAGTGCATCCGTACTTCCAGCAGCAGCGGCTGCAGTCGCTCGGCCAGGAGCACGGCATCCTCACGCAGGCGTGGTCGCCGATCGGCGGGATCACGTCCTACCGCGACTCCGCCCGACGCAGCTTCGACGAGCCGGTGCTCCTGGCCATCGGTGCGAAGTACGGCAAGTCCGCCGCGCAGGTCATGCTCCGCTGGCACATCCAGAAGGGCATCCAGGTCATCCCCAAGTCGACCCGGCCCGAGCGCATCGCCGAGAACTTCGACGTGTTCGACTTCGACCTGACCGGCGACGAAGTCGCCCAGATCGACGCCCTCGACACCGGCCAGCGCGGCGGCCCCGAACCCGAAGCGATCACCCTCGAGGCCTTCGGCCGCGTCATCCCCGAGGCCTGAGCCGCCTCCGGCAACATCGCACGCGGGGCCCAGACGGCGCCTCAACGCCCTGGTTCGGCCAGG
The DNA here is from genome assembly GCF_057656735.1 of Microbacterium sp. Soil_C_42. NCBI lineage: Bacteria > Bacillati > Actinomycetota > Actinomycetes > Micrococcales > Microbacteriaceae > Microbacterium > Microbacterium sp. Soil_C_42. The sequence goes on along the minus strand of NZ_JBDGJU010000016.1, from coordinate 52,822 downwards.
CGCGTCGGCAGGGGCGGGAGCCCGAGAATTCGGGCCGCGTACCAGGCGAGATTGAACAGGGCGATCACGCCGGTGGTCGCTGCGGCGATGATGGTGCCGGTGTCGGGCACGATCAGCGCCCAGGTCAGCCAGATCACCTGGTTGACGACGGCGAGGATGAGGAACAGCACGGACACGCCGCCGACATGGCGCTCGCGGACGAGCGCGACGCTCTGCCCTGCGTTGGCGAGGATGGCGGGGATGATGGCGATCACTCCGTAGGCGCCGGAGCCGAAGAGCTGGTCGACGAGGACCATGAGCGCGGCCAGGCCGATCCCCGGAGCCAGCGTCCACAGGAAGCTGCGTGTCAACTGCCTCGACATCAGGTACAGGATCGGCACCGTGGACAGCAGCGAGAGCGCGCTCGCAACGATCTGCGGCGCCTGGCCGATGGCGATGCCGTGCGTGGTCCAGCCGATGTTGACGGCGAGGAACGCCTGCCACGCAGGCAGGGAGAGGCCCTCCACATTTCGGGTGCGCACCAGTCGCACCAGCTGCGGAAGGCCGAGGATCACGGCCGTGATCGTTCCCGCCCACCCCAGGATCTCGGTGCCCGTCATCGCCGTGGTCTGGCACCGTCGCCGTCAGCGCGCGTTCTTCTGATCCCGCCACGCCAGCCAGTCCGGCACGACGGAGAGGTCGTAGTCCGGGCCCGACAGCCCGACGGTGAACAGCGTCGCACCCAGCGCATGGAACCGATCGGCGTCCTGGAAGGACCGGTGTGCGATGGAGTCGATGACCCCGACGGAGACTTCGATCTCCGACATGTCGCGGCCGACCACGCGTGCATGGTCGGCGAGCACGCCGAGCTTTCGCTCCATCGCGGCGAGGTCGCTGTAGCTGTGCCAGATGTCGGCGTGGGTGGCGACGATGCGCAGCGTCTTCTTCTCACCGGCTCCCCCGATCAGGATCGGGATCTTCCGCGTGGGCGCCGGGTTGAGCTTGCCCCAGCGGTCCGCGATGACGGGGAGGTCGCGCGCAAGGGCGTCCAGCCGCCGCCCGACGGTGCCGAACTCGTACCCGTACTCGTCGTAGTCGCGTTCGAACCAGCCCGAGCCGGTCCCGAAGATGAATCGGCCTCGGCCTGTCCCGTGGGCGCTGATCCGGTCGATGGTGCGTGCCATGTCGGCCTGCAGGTGCGCGTTGCGGTAGCTGTTGCAGTTCACCAGCGCACCCAGCTCCACGCGGCGGGTCTGCTCGGCGAGCGCGGCGAGCATGGTCCACGACTCGAAGTGCGCGCCATCCGGGTCGCCGGTGAGTGGGAAGAAGTGGTCCCAGTTGAAGAGGATGTCGACGCCGGCCTCTTCGAGTTCGGCGGCCCGGTCGCGGATCACCTCGTAGGTCGCGTGCTGCGGCTGCAACTGCACCGCGATGCGCACCGGTCGGATCGTCATGGCGTTTCGCCGGCCTTCCTGCTCGTCGGTTCGGTAGCGGACTGCTCCGGATGCTGCGTCGCCGGCGCGGCGGGTGAGGCCCAGCTGCCGAGAAGCTGAAGCGCTTCGTGATCGGCTGAGCCCGGTTCAGCGGTCATTACAGTGAGCTGGACCCCGGCCTGCCCCACGAGGTCGAGGCCGTTGAAGTGGAGGGTGAGGTCACCGACCGCGTGGTGGTGGAACCGCTTCACGCCGGACTGGTGCTCCCACACATCGTGGCGCCCCCAGAGGGAGCGGAAGTGGTCGCTGCGCGTGGAGAGCTCCCCGACGAGATCGTGCAACGGCTTGCTGTGAGGGTCGCGCCCCGCCTCTGTCCGCAGCTGCGCGACGTTGATGCCGGCCATCGTCTCCCAGTCCGGGTAGAACCGACGGGCGACGGGCTCGAGGAAGATGAATCGTGCGAAGTTCGGGGGCGTGGTCGTCGCGGTCGCCAGCATCTCATCCATGAGCGCGGCGGCCAGCGGATTCCACGCCAGCAGATCGGTCCGGCCGTTCCCGACCATCGCCACCGCTGACTGCATCGAGTCGAGGAACCACTGGATGCTCGGCGACGGCCGCCACACCGGTGCCGGTTTCCCGCTCCTGCGTCTGCCCGCGGCGGTCCCCGCCGCCTGGTGTGCGAGGCGGTACAGGTACTCGCGCTCGGCGTCGTCCATCCTCAGCGCGTTCGCCACCCCGTCCAGCACTGCCTCGGAGGCGCCGGCGATCCCGCCCCGCTCCAGACGGGCGTAGTACTCGACGCTCACCCCCGCCAGCGCGGCCGCCTCGCCGCGGCGCAGACCCGGCACGCGGCGGTCGGCGCCCCGTACGAAGCCCACGTCCTCCGGCTCCACCCGTGCGCGTCGCGACGTCAGGAAGTCGCGGACTTCGGAGCGGTTGTCCATGCACACAGGCTAGATCGGCCCGCCACCGGGCTGGGATGCCCTGCCAGGGCACGTCACGCCCGGGACTCCCACCCTCGAGTGCGAAGTCGTTCACTGGTGGCATGCCACAGCTCTCGGTTCTCCGCCTGGCGCCGCAACGTCTTCTCAACAGCGTCGCCGCCGCCCTCCTGCTCCTGACGGCCCCCGTCCTCGCGCACGGCGGCCAGACGGTCACGCAGCCGGCAGCCGTCGCGATCTCCGGCTCCGGCGTCGCCGCACAGTCGATCGTGGATCTTCCCGACGCCCTGATGTTCGACGACCGGATGGGCACGGCCGTGTTCGCGCAGTTGCCGGAGCCCCTCGCGGCCACCGGCGCCGACGCGGTCCACGAGTACCGTGCCGGTGACGTCGCCTACGTCGCGGCAGAGCAGAGCATCGTGGTCTTCCTCACGGAAGGCTCGGCAGTCCCCGACTCCGGCCTCGTGCTCCTCGGCCATGTGGAGGAGGGGCTGGACGATCTCGGCAGTTGCGTGCGGAGCTGCCCGGTCGAGTTCGTGGCGGCCCCGGCCGGCACACGCACGCCTGACTGAGTCGGCCGACTATTGCCCTCGGCATCCGCTCTGCTCCGCGACGACGCCCTCAAGACCGCGCCTCGCGGCTACCGAGCCGACCACCCGCGTATTGAGCTGTTGCAGCTCAAGCGGCTCGCGGTCGGCAGGCGCGAGCCTCCCGCCGACTGGATGTGGACGCCCGACGCGTACGACATCATCGCCGACGACTGGCGCACCGTCTCGACCTGGTGCGCCTGGCTGACCGAGGCCCTCGGCGCCGAACTGCTCGAGGCCGGCCAGCCGTCACGGCGGGCCCGCCGATCGCCCCTGTCGGACATCACCAATCCGCGATCAGACCCGACCTGATCATTTCGGCGCGCAAGTCATCTTCGAGATCGTCGGCCTGATCACGCAGGGAGTGGTCGTGTTCGTCCCAGCTGCTCGCTGCGATCGCGCCTGATCTGGCCATGTCGGTACCTCCATGATGCGGACGGTTCCACTCTCACCGACCACACCCGCCTGCCGTCGGGGGTTGACAGCGCTTCTGAGCACGTGCCACTGCGGCATCCTCACCGTCGCCCTCGATGACAGCGGCCGGCACGACCGGACAGTCCGCGGGCCTCAGGCGGGGATGCGCTCCCGGACCGGCGGCAGGTGCGGGATCGGAATCGGGCGCCGCGCAGCGCGCCGCCGCGGGACGCTGACCCTGTCGATGACCGCGTCGAGGACGTCGGAGGGGCACATGAAGTGCTCCGCAAGCCCGAGGTCGCGCAGCCACACGACGTCGTATTCCAGGTCGTCAACCTCATAGACGTGTGCCACCACCCGTTCAGGGTGGCTCTCGGGCAGAGAGAGGTCCTCGATCAGCCATTTGATAGAGGTGACCCTGCGCATGTCGAATCGAGGGTTCGGTTCTTCTGACATCGTTCGCCTCCGATCTGGATCAACCAGCAGGAAGCGCCCGCACGTCACGTCCGCAGCACGCACGTCACCGTGCGACAGCCCGCAGGACGGACTCCCAGAACCCCGGACGTACGAACGCGAGCACTCCCGCCGGAATGTGGTCACTTCAAGGATAAGAAGCCGATTCGGCACTCTCAAGAGGCGAGTGCCGACTTTTCCGCTCCCCAGAGGTTCTCGCGGACGCTCGACGAGTTCGAGGCCCCGCACACCCGAGCCGAACCGTCCGCGGCCGCTCAGGACGAAGCTCTGGAGTCCCTCTTCGCCGGCACCGTGATGGCTGCCACCTCTTCGAGACGAGGATGCCGTTCGTCCCCGTCCTCGACCACCCCGGTGTGCCATGTCATCGTGAGTCCATCGGGTCCTTCCTGCAGCAGCGCGAGGTTGTTGTCGAACCACGGACCTTTCACCGTCTTCCAGCGGAAAGGCGGGTCCGGAACCTTTGCGGAATGCGCGGCTGCAGCGCCCAGCGGCGTCGCTGCGCCGTACGACATCGCCACGGAGAACCAACGCAGGAAGCGGGGCAGGGGATTTCGAACAGGGGAGCAGACTGCCTGCAGGATGCGGCTGCCGCCCTGACGCTCGACCTCGGCCAGGTACGAGTAGTGCACGTCACCCGAGAGGAAGGTCACCGTCAGCGGCGACGGGCCGCGGATGCCGTCCGCGAGCTCCGTCGCAATCTCCGCAACCGCCTGGAAGCTGTTCTGGAACGCCGCCCAGTGCTCCAGGTCGAAGGCCTGCCGCAGCCTTTCCCCGACCCACGCGACCGGTCGACCCCAAGCGCCCTGCGCGATCGCCTCATCCCATGCCTCGACATGGTGCAGGCCCAGCGGCAGAAGGAACGGGAGCGAGGTGGCGATCAGCACGTGGCGGAATCCGCCCTGCATCTGGTGGTCGAACCAGGCGAGCTCCTGACCGTCGAGCAGCCCCCGAGCCGACGGAGTGAGATCTCTCGAGACGCGTGAATCCAGGACGATCAGCCGCGTTCCATCGAAGTCTCGGGAGTAGCTCCAGCGATAGCTGTCGGGGTCCTTGTCGCACCGGTCAGCGAACTCGTCCAGCGCGGCGCTCAGGTCGGGAGAAGGAGCGTCGTGGCGCCGCCCGATGACCTGCTGCCACATCTCGTCAGCGGCGCGCTCCCGGGGAGACAAGTTGCCGAGGTGCTGGTAGACCCAGTACGACGCCAAGCCGGCGACGATGCGCTCGTGCCACCAGCTGGTGGCCTCCATCTTCCGCTTCCAGTCGAGCGAGGCGTTCCAGTCATCGCGGATGTCGTGGTCATCGAAGATCATCGCGCTCGGCACGCAGGAGAGCAGCCACCGATTCGCATCGTCCGACCACGCCAGTTGGTACAGATGGGCGTATTCTTCGAAGTCTTTGAGCTCCTTGCCCGGTTCCTCGCGGATGTCGCGGCGGCTGCGGATGAATGCCTGCATCTCCTTCGTGGTGGAATCGGCGTACACCTGGTCGCCGAGGAAGAGCAGCAGGTCCGGTCGGTCCACGCGGCCGTCGGCCACCGCGAGCGCAAAGGAGCGCAGCGAGTCGACGCCATGGGTTCGGTTGCCTGACCGGTCGTGCGGGACGCTGGTGCGGCACGACCCGTAGGCGATCCGCGACGGTTGCCCGGGCGTGCGTGTGGCGATCACGGATGGCGGATACGCAGATCCGGGCTCCGGCCAGACCGAGACCCCGTCGATCTCGATCTCGTACGGCGAGACGCTGCCGGGCTCGAGCCTGTCGACGTCGACGAGCGCGTAGTGGTGGCCGTGCACGGCGAAGCTGCGGGCCTGCCACGATCGCCCCTCGGCCCGGACGCTCACCAGGCATTCGGCTCGCGTCTCCACCCAGATGGCGGCAGACGTCTCATCGACGTAGCGCAGCATCGGCCCCAACACCAGCGGCGATCCCATGAACCCGTTCTACCGCGGTCGCACCACAGCGGCCAGAGGTGACTGCGTCGACCGCGCGGGACGCGCGCAGCGGGTAGCGTCGTAAGGGCTGTCGCGGGCTTGGCCGCGGCGAGGAGGAACCGATGGCAGAAGCGAACGCCGACGGCACGGCGCCGCTGCTCGACGGCCGCTACCGGCTCGGCGATCTCGTGGGCGAAGGCGGCATGGCCCGCGTCTATCGCGCGGAGGACGTCCTGCTGGGCCGCACGGTGGCGATCAAGCTCATCCGGCCCGGTATCGACGGCGCTTCGTCGGAGCGCGCGCGCAGCGAGATGACGGTGCTCGCTTCGCTGAACCACCCGTCGCTTGTCACACTCTTCGATGCCAGCCTCGTGCCCGGCCAGCCCGAGTACCTCGCCATGGAGTTCGTCGACGGTCCGACCCTCGGTGATCGGCTGGCCTCGGGCGGAGCGCTGCCGCCGCACATCGTCGGCCACCTCGGCGCCGAGCTCGCGGAGGCCCTGCACGTCGTCCACAAGGCCGGCGTCGTGCACCGCGACATCAAACCCTCCAACGTGCTGCTGAGCCCGCCGCAGATCCCGGGCGCACGCCCGCGGGCGAAGCTCGCCGACTTCGGCATCGCCTACCTGCTCGACACGTCGAGGATCACCTCGCCGGGGCTGGTGATCGGAACGGTGGCCTACCTGGCCCCCGAGCAGCTCCACGGTGACCCGCCCACGCCCGCGGCCGACATCTACTCGCTGGGTCTCGTGTTCCTCGAAGCGCTCACCGGCGAACGGGTGCACCCGCAGGGTGGCGGCATGGCTGCCGCGGTGACTCGCCTCGAGAGCCCGCCCGAGATCCCCGCCTCCCTGGATGAGCCCTGGATCGAACTGCTGACGCGGATGCTGCAGCCCGATCCTTCGCAACGACCGACCGCCGCCGAGGTCGCGGCGGCGGCCGGCAACCTCGCGCAGCGCACTCCCGCTGCCGGGACGTTCGCCGCGACGACCGGGGCCACCGTTGCGTTCACGGCGCCGACGCTGATCGCTCCGGCCGGCGGGGCCATCGCTGCCGCGTCCGGGGGAGCAGACGCGGCGGCACTCGCGCCGGACGCAGCCGGGAGCAAGGCCCGACGCAAGCGCCTGATGGTCACACTTGCGGGGGTGCTGGCGAGCATTGCCGTTGTCGTCGGAGCAGTCGCCGGTATCGCGGCGCTCAATCAGCCGCAACCCGCGCCGGCGCCTGTGGTGACGACCCCTGCAGCGCCTGACCCGTCCGACTCCCCGCCCGCCGAGGTGAACACCGGGACCGGGGGCGGCGAAGACTCGGGCGTGACCGAGGAGGAGCGCAAGGAGGCTGAGCGGGAGCAGCGCAAGCAGGCCCAGGAGGAGGAGAAGCGGCTCAGGGAAGAGCAGCGGGAGGACGAAGACGACTGATCGCCACGCCGAGACCGTGCGACGGTCGGCCAGGCCTTCAACGGCAGGAAGCACCTCGGTCCGCGCGGGCATCGACCGCCGGTCCGCCCCAGGGCCCCGCTTACGGTCGCGTCCCCTGAGACCCGCCGAGATCGCGGACCGGGTCCAGGATCGCTTCCGCGGCCCAGGTCGCGGCGTCGGCGATGTCGCGGCCGCTCATCCCGAGTTCGCGCCGCATCGTCACCCAGGTCGCCGACGAGTCGAGGTGGCACAGCGCCGCCACGACGGCCCGGCGATCGTCGTCGCCCAGCGACGGCACCTCGCGGCGCAGCATCCCGTCGAAGTCCTCGCGATGGGGTGCCGGGTCGGCGCCGTTCACACCCCGCATCGCCGTCTCGGCGACGACGTGCGCCAGCTCGGGCCGGCGGTCGTAGGCCTCCATCGCCTCGCGTATCGCGATCGGCACGTCGAAGATCGACTCCGACTCCGCGCGCGTGAAGATCGTGCGCTCGATCCACGCCGACGTCGCGAGCAGAAGGTCGACGCGCGTCGGGTAGTAGCGGAAGACGGTGCGCTCGCCGACGCCCGCGCGCAGCGCGATGAGTCGGAACGAGACGTCGTCGGTGCCGACCTCCTCGATGAGCTCGACGTAGGCGGCGAGGATCGCCGCCTGCGTCCCCGAGACCTGAGACGCCGATGGAGGCGCCGCCATCACGCCGCCCGATTCGCCTCGGTCGCGGCGGGCAGCACCCGCCGCAGGGCGAGATCGAACACCGCGAACGTCTCGTCGGCGCTCATGTCGAATCCGGTCCGCATCCGCGCCCAGAACATCGGCGAGACGAAATAGCGGAGGGATGCTGCGGCCCGCCGCGCGTCGCGACGGTTCAAGCCCGGCGCCACGGCGTCGATCATCGAGACGATCGCCTCTGTGATCGGCGCGGCGGGGTCGTCCGCGGTCGGAGAGAGCGCACCCCCGCGGGCGGCGACGAAGGCGAACGCCGGCTCGGCGTCGTAGGCGCGCAGGCGTGCCCGCACCGCGTCGCGGAACTCCGTCGCCGTGTGGAACTCCGGGACCGGGAAGTGCTCTGCCTCGATCCAGCGCGCAAGGGCCTCGAGGAGGTGCGACCTCGTGGGAAATCGACGGTAGATCGTGCGCTCGGAGACCCCGGTGGCCTCGGCGAGCTCGAGGTAGGAGACGTCTTCGAAGGTGCGCTGCCGCAGCAGCAGGGCCGCGCTCGCGAGGATCGCAGACGGGGTGTCGACGATCTCGTCCATCACAGCATCCTTCCCCGCCCGTCTGGATGGAGCGTGGTGGCCGGCTCAGCCGGGAGGACGTACCGGTCGGAGTCATCGAGCGTCAGCGCCAGGGACGAGACGAACTGCAGCTCGCCGCGTGGTCCTGACTCGGCCGAGGCCAGCATATCCGGCCGCTCGAACGTGTAGCCCGTGACATGGCAGCGCAGCCGCTCCCCAGACGGATTGCCGTCGCTGTCGAGGATCGGGCTCGGGATGCCGTCCGATGCCCGTCGCAGGTAGTAGCGCCCACGGGTCGCGATCGCCATGAGCGGCGTGACGACGACGGCGACGCCGATCGCGATGAGCACGGAGAAGGGCTGCATCGCCGGCCCGAACGCGCCGGCGAAGCACAGCAGCGAGAGCAGCGAGGCCAGGCCCACCGAGACGGGGCCGACCGGGTTCCAGTTGTGGAGCATTCCGCGGCGGAACTCCGGGAAGAGCGGGGAGAGCCGCAGCAGATGCTTGTTGATCACGATGTCGGCCGAGATCGTGACGAACCATGCCATGACGACGTTCGCGTAGAGGCTCAGCACGAAGGAGATGAGGCTGAACACATCCATCAGCATGAGCGAGAGCGCGATCGCGAGGTTGAAGATCACGAAGACGGTGCGGCCGGGGTAGCGCTTCTTCACTCGGGTGTAGACGTTCGACCAGGCGAGCGAGCCGGAGTACGCGTTCGTCACGTTGATCTTGACCTGGGCGACGACGATGAGGAGCAGGACCAGCGCGAGCGCGAGCCAGTCCGGCACCAGGGACTGGTACATGCCGAGGAACTGCTTGACCGGCTCGGCGGCGCGATCGGTGAGCGCCGGGTCGACTTTCGTCACGAGGTAGACGGCGAGGAACAGCCCGATCACCTGCTTCGTCCCGCTGAAGATCACCCACCCGGGGCCACTGAAGACGAACGCCGCCCACCACGATCGCGAGTTCGCAGCCCTGCGGGGCGGCATGACCCGGATGTAGTCGATCTGCTCGGCGAGCTGCGGAGTCAGCGCGAAGCACACCGCGGCGCTCGCGACGACGGCGCTGAAGCTCACCGTGCCGTCGGAGGCGCCCTCGAACCCGATGAACTCGGTCACCGCATCGGGCTGGGTGAACACGACCCAGATGAGCGGCAGGAGGGCGAGCGCGAGCCAGAGAGGCGTGGTCCAGAACTGCAGCCGCTCGAGCGCCCGCATGCCGTAGACCACGATCGGGATCACGACCACCGTCGAGATCACGTAGCCGACCGGCAGCGGGATCCCCACCGCGACTTCCAGGCCCTGGGCCATGATCGCGCCTTCGAGCGCGAAGAAGATGCACGTGAAGCCCGCGAACACCACCGTCGTGATGATCGAACCGTGGTACCCGAAGCCCGAGCCGCGGGCGATGAGGTCGAGGTCCAGGTTGTACCGCGCCGCGTAGTACGCGACGGGGAACCCGACCACGAAGATGATGACGGAGGCGAGCAGGATGCCGAGCACGGCGTTCGTCGTGCCGTGCTCGAGGCCGACGCTGGCGCCGATCGAGAAGTCCGCCAGGAAGGCGATGGAACCGAGCGCGGTGCCGCCGACGGAGAGGGCGCTCCAGCGGCGGAACGAGCGCGGCACGTAGCGGAACGCGTAGTCCTCGAGGCTGTCTTCGGCAGCAGAGCGTGCGTCCCCGCCCCGCGCGCCGGCTCTCACGCCCAGCGCATGCACACTCACCTCCAGCGCTTCCACTGTCTGGATCATGCCGGAGGCGTGTTTCGTGCGCGTTGCCGCGGAGGATCGATCTGATTCAGATCGCCATCGCGTCACGCACGGTGTCGATGGCGGCGGCTCCTCCTTGGCCGGTGATCGTGATCCGGCCGGACTGCAGCACGTAGAACGTGTTCGTGGACCTCAGCGCGAAGCCGACGTGCTGCTCGACGAGCAGCACCGAGAGGTCGCCGCGGCGGGTGAGGTCGATGATGACGCGCTCGATGTCGGCGACGATGTTCGGCTGGATGCCTTCGGTGGGCTCATCGAGCACGAGGAGCTTCGGCTTCGTCAGCAGCGTGCGGGCAATCGCGAGCTGCTGGCGCTGCCCGCCCGAGAGCAGTCCGGCACGCCGTCCCAGCAGCTCCTTCAGCACCGGGAAGAGATCGAAGACCTCGTCGATGTCGGACTGCCGCTTCGCGACCAGCTGCAGGTTCTCGAGCGTCGTCATCTGCGGGAACGACTGCTGTCCCTGGGGGACGTAGCCCAGTCCACGCTGCACGCGCTTGGACGGCGGCATCCGTGTGACGTCCTCGCCGTCGATCAGAACCTGACCGCTCATCACGGGAATCAGTCCCGTGGCCACGCGCAGCAGGGTGGTCTTGCCCGCGCCGTTGTGGCCCATGACAGACACCGCCTGAGCGGTGGGGATGTCCACGGTGACGTCGTGCAGCACCTTGGTGCGCCCGTACCCGGCGGTGACTCCCTTGATCTCGAGCATCAGTGATCGCCCTTCCCCTCGACGGCGGCGTCCGCGGCCGACCCGAGGTAGACCTCCTGCACCCGCTTGTCGGCCTGCACCTGTTCGACCGTCCCGGCCGTGAGGAGCTTGCCCATGTGCATGACGGTGACCCACTCCGCGTAGTTGCGGACGAAGTCCATGTCGTGCTCGATGACGATGATCGTGCGCTCGTCGCCGATGCGGCGCAGCAGCTGCCCGGTCTCGTCGCGTTCGTCAGCGTTCATGCCGGCGACGGGCTCATCGAGGAACATCACCTTCGCGTCCTGCACGAGAAGCATGCCGATCTCGAGCCATTGCTTCTGGCCGTGCGCGAGCGTTCCTGCCGGCTTGTCGCGCAGGGCGGTCAGCCCGATCGTCTCGAGCGCCTCCTCGACGTACGAGGGCACGCCACGACGCGTGAGCGGCAGCCGCCACGCCTTGCGGTGAACCCCGCCTGCGATGTCGAGATTCTGCAGCACCGAGAGCTCGTCGAAGACGGTCGCGGTCTGGAACGTGCGCCCGACACCCGCCCGGATGATCTTGTTCGTCTTCATGGACAGCAGGTCCATGCCGTCGTACATCGCTGTGCCCGTGGCCGGGACGAGCCCGGTCAGCGCGTCGACGAGCGTGGTCTTGCCGGCGCCGTTCGGCCCGATCAGGAAGTGCACCTGTCCCTTCAGCATGAGCAGGCTCACGTCGCTCACGGCCGTGAACGCGTCGAAGGTCACCGTGAGATTCGTGACCTTCACGGAGGTCTCGGCATCGGGAGTCTGCGACTCCCCCGCGTCGGCAAGGGACGGCGTCGCGTCGGTCCCGCTCATGCTTCCAGCCCCCTTTCGGCCTTGGTGCGCCTGCCTGCGGTGCTCCGCACGGCAGTCCACATCCTGCTGAAGAGCGAGGCGAGCCCGTTCGGGAGGAACAGGGTCACCACGATGAACAGCAGTCCGAGGATGTAGATCCACCCTTCGGGCCAGCTCGACGCGAGGCTGGACTGCCCCCAGCCGATAGCCATCGCCCCGAGCACCGGGCCGAAGAGCGAGGCGCGCCCGCCGAGGGCCACGCCGGCGATGAAGAGGATCGACGCGGACGCGCCGATCTCCTGCGGGGTGATGATGCCGACGAGGGGCACGAACATCGCCCCGCCGATGCTCGCCATCACCGCGGCGATGACGAAGGCGACGAGCTTGATGTTGGCCGGGTCGTACCCGAGGAAGCGCACGCGGTCCTCCGCATCACGCGTTGCGAGCAGGAGCTCGCCGAACCGGCTGCGGGAGAGCTGCCACGCCACCAGCATGCACACGATCAGCAGGCCCACCGTGATCATGTAGATCATGAGCTTGTTCGCATCGTCGTTGAGGACGTAGCCGAAGAAGTACTTGAAATCGCTCAGCCCGGTGTCGCCGCCGGTCTCACGGATCGTCGAGCTGACGAGCACCGCCAGCGCGACGGCGAGCGCCTGGGTCAGGATGGCGAAGTACGCGCCCTTCACGCGGCGCTTGAACAGCGCGAAGCCGAGAACCCCTGCGACGATGACCGGCAGGAGCACGATCGCCAGGACCGTGAACAGCTCGCTGCGGAACGGCTCCCAGAACGCGGGGACGGCAGCCAGCGGGTCGTAGAGGATCATGAACGTCGGCGTCGCGTCGGGCCCCGCGGTCTCGAGCGTCATGTGCATCGCCATCGAGTAGGCGCCGAGCGCGAAGAAGACGCCCTGCCCCATGACGAGCATGCCGCCTCGGCCCCACGCCAGCCCGATGCCCACCGCGACGATCGCCCACGCGGCGTACTTGCCCAGGTTGTTGATCCAGTGCATGGAGAGCACGGACGGGGCGACCACCAGGAGGAGCACCGCGAACACGGCGATACCGATGAGCGACAGCCACGGGCTGCGATTGCGCGTCACGGGCTTCGCGAGATCGGGGCTCGCGAGATCGATCTTCGTCAACTCGGTCATGCGAGCCCCCTCGTGCGGACGGTGAAGAGCCCCTGCGGGCGCAGCTGCAGGAAGATCACGACGAGGACGAAGGCGAGCACCTGCGCGAGGCTGCCGCTCGTCCAGTCCGCGAAGAAGGCCATCGCGACGCCGATCACCCATGCGGCGATGACCGTGCCCTTGATCTGGCCGATCCCGCCGGCGACCACGACCAGGAAGGCCGGGATGATGTATTGGACCCCCATCTGGGAGTTCGTGCCACCGATCAGGGATGCGGCGACGCCGGCGACCCCGGCGAGGCCGGACCCGACGAAGAACGTGATCCGGTCGACGTTGCGGGTGCGCACGCCGACGGTCTCTGCGAGGTCACGGTTCTGCACGGTGGCCCGGATGCGGCGACCGAACGACGTGTACTTGAGCCAGGCGGCGAGCGCGCCCACGCACACACCGGCAAGGGCGATCGTGAATGCCTGGCGGAGCGGCCACGCGTATCCGAACACGTCGATCTGGCCCTGAAGCCACCCCGGGTTCTCCACGGGGACACCCTGGGCCGGGAAGATCTGGAGGGCGACCTGCTGCAGGATCAGCGAGACGCCGACCGTCGCCAGCAGGGTGTCGAGCGGTCGGCGATACATCCACTGGATGATGCTCACTTCGAGCAGCAGCCCGAGAAGGCCGGCCACGAGGAACGCCGCAGGCAGCGCGAGAGGGATCGAGATGTCGCTGGAGGGCACGACCAGTTGGGTCAGATAGGTGACGAAGGCGCCGACCATGATGAACTCGCCGAGCGCCATGTTGATCACCCCCATCTGACCGAAGATGAGCGTGAGCCCGAGCGCTGCCAGCAGCAGCAGCGCACCCACGGCGCTGCCGTTCAGCAGCGGGGGGATGAGTGCATCCATGCGAGGTCACTCCCTTCTGTGCGAATGGGTGTGTGGACGGGGGATGGATGCTGAGGCCCCGTGCCGTGCGTGCGGCACGGGGCCTCAGCATCCGCTGCGAGAATCAGCCGGCGGCAGCCACGAGCGACTTGCGGACGTTCTCGGGGAACCAGTCGTACTCCTCGAGGTACGGGTCCGGCTCGATGAACTCGTCGGAGGCCCAGACGATGTCGAACTGGTTGTCGGCGTTGATCCTGCCGATGTGGCCCGGCTTCGAGATGTGGTGGTTCTCGCCGTCGAGGGTGACGACGCCCTCCGGCGCGTCGACGGTGATCTCGTTGTCCACCGCGGCGGCGTTGATCGCGTCGACGTCGAACGAACCGGCGGCCTCGACGAGGGCCTTGTAGAGGTGGAGCGAGATGTAGGCGGCCTCCATCGGGTCGCTGGTCACGCCGCTCGATCCCGGGTAGGCCTTCCACGCCTCGATGAATGCCGGGTTGTTCGGGGTGTCGAGCGACTGGAAGTAGTTCCACGACGCGTAGTTGCCCGTGACCTCGTGCCCCATCGCGGGGGCTTCCTCCTCGGCGATCGACACCGAGATGATCGGGGTCGTCTCCGGCGTGAGGCCGGCGTCGTAGTAGGCCTTGATGAAGCCGACGTTCGACGAGCCGTTGATCGTGTTGAAGATGAAGTCCGGCTTCGCCGCGGCGATCTTCGCCACCTGGGTGGTCCAGTCGTCCTTGTCGAGCGGCACGTACTCCTCGCCGACGATCTCGATGCCGAGCTCCTCGGCGTACAGCTTGATGATCGCGTTCGCGGTGCGCGGGAAGACGTAGTCGGAGCCCGCGAGGAACAGCGTCTTCACGCCCTGCGAGGCGAGGAAGTCCATCGCCGGGATGATCTGCTGGTTGGTCGTCGCGCCGGTGTAGTAGATGTTGGGCGACGCCTCGAGGCCCTCGTACTGCACGGGGTAGAAGAACAGTCCGTTGTGCTCCTCGACGACCGGCTTGACGGCCTTGCGCGACGAGGAGGTCCAGCCGCCGAAGATCGCGGCGACGCAGTCCTGCGTGAGCAGCTTCTCGGTCTTCTCCGCGAAGGTGGGCCAGTCGGTGGCACCGTCCTCCTGGATGTACTCGATCTGCTTGCCGAGGATGCCGCCGTCGGCGTTGATCTCGTCGGCGGCCATGTGCAGCACGTTGGACACCGTCTTCTCGGAGATCGCCATGCCCCCGGTGAGGGAGTTGAGGAAGCCGAGCTTGATGGTGTCGCCGGACGTGTCCACGCAGCTCTCGGCGGACGCGGCCGACTCGCTCGGGGCTGCGTCGCCGGCGCGGCTGCCGCAGCCGGACAGGACCAGGGCGGCGCTCGTGACGAGCGCGCCCGTGGCCAGGATCGCCCGGAGGCGCTTCCTGTGGGTGGTGATCATGCTGTGCTCCGTTTCGGGGGTGATGCGGTGCGTGTCAGGTGTGATGCGGTGCGGGTAAGCCGAGCGCACGGGCGCTGCGGGTGGTCCCACGATGGAGTCACGGCATTACATTGCCATTGCTCTCATATGTCGAGGATGTAAAAGATGCGGCGTGCGAGGTGGCCGAATCCGTTGATTTTTCAGGGTTTGACGCTGTCTACGCGCGCGCGAAAGAATCTCGGCGCTCCAGCGCGATGGCAGACTTCTGACACGCATCCACGAGGAGGGAGCACCCATGCACCTGTCACCCGCCGACACGGAGAAGCTGCTGCTCGCTGTCGCGGGCATGGTGGCGCGAGATCGCAGGGAGCGCGGCGTCAAGCTGAACCATCCCGAGGCGGTCGCGCTGCTGTCCACCTGGGTTATCGAGCGCGCCCGCGACGGCGCGGAGGTGGCTCAGCTGATGGCCGAGGGCCGCACCGTGCTGAGCCGGGACGACGTGATGGACGGCGTCGCCGACATGCTCGCCGACGTACAGGTCGAGGCGACGTTCCCCGACGGGCGCAAGCTCGTCACCCTCCACCACCCGATCGACTGAGGAGCAGCAATGGCATCAGGATCCGCCTCCGGACCGGGCGCCATCCGGGTCCGCCCCGGATGGATCGAGCTCAACGCGGACCGCACCGACGTGGAGCGGCTCGAGCTCGTCATCCTCAACACCGGCGATCGGCCCGTGCAGATCGGCTCGCACATCCACCTTGCCGACGTGAACGCCGCGCTCGAGTTCGATCGCGCCGCGGCCGCCGGATTCCGGCTGGACATCCCCTCGGGCACGTCCGAGCGATTCGAGCCCGGCGTCTCGAAGCGCGTCGCCGCGGTGACGCTGCGCGGACACCGGCGCGTTCCCGGCATCCAGATCCGCTCGACAGAGGTCGGCTGATGGTGCGCGTCGACCGGGAGCGGTACGCCCGCATCTATGGGCCGACCGCGGGAGATCAGATCCGGCTCGGTGACACCGACCTGTGGATCGAGCTGGAGGAGGATCTCACCGTCGGCGGCGAAGAGGCCGTCTTCGGCGGCGGGAAGTCGATCCGCGAATCCATGGCGCAGAGCACCGTCTCGCGCGCTGACGGCGCGCTCGACACCGTCATCACCAACGCCGTGATCCTCGACTGGTGGGGCGTGGTCCGCGCGGATGTCGGCATCCGTGACGGGCGCATCGTGGGCATCGGCCGCGCCGGCAACCCCGACATCGCCGACGGGGTCGACCCGCGGCTCGTCATCGGCCCGTCCACCGACGTGATCTCCGGCGAAGGCAAGATCCTCACCGCGGGCGCCATCGACTCCCACGTGCACCTGCTCTCCCCCTCGCAGATCCACGAGGCCCTCGCGACCGGCATCACGACGATCGTGGGCGGCGGCACGGGACCGTCCGAAGGCTCGAAGGCGACGACGGTCACCCCCGGCGCCTGGCACCTCGAGCAGATGCACCGCTCCCTCGACCGGCTGCCCGTGAACGTGCTGCTGCTCGGCAAGGGGAACACCGTGTCGGCCGCGGCCTTCGAGGAACAGGCCCTCGCCGGCGCGGCCGGGTACAAGGTGCACGAGGACTGGGGGTCCACGCCCGCGGCGATCGACGCGAGCCTGCGCGCCGCCGAGGAGTGGGGACTGCAGGTCGCCCTGCACAGCGACTCCCTCAACGAGGCCGGCTTCGTCGAGTCGAGCATCGCGGCCATGGCGGGACGCAGCATCCATGCCTTCCATGTCGAAGGGGCGGGAGGCGGCCATGCGCCCGACATCCTGTCGATCGCGAGCCTGCCGTACGTCATCCCCGGGTCGACGAACCCGACCCTGCCGCACACCGTGAACACCGTCGCCGAGCACCTCGACATGCTGATGGTCTGCCACCACCTCAATCCGGGGGTGCCCGAGGACCTCGCGTTCGCGGAGTCGCGCATCCGTGCCACCACGATCGCTGCGGAGGACATCCTCCACGACATGGGGGCGATCTCGATCACGTCCTCCGACGCGCAGGCCATGGGCCGGATCGGCGAGGTGATCACGCGCACGTGGCAGGTCGCGCACGTCATGAAGGCCCGGCGCGGGTCGCTGGGCGGGAGCCTTCCCGCCGATAATGAGCGCGCCCGCAGATACGTCGCGAAGTACACCGTCAACCCCGCGATCGCGCACGGGATCGACGGCGAGGTCGGCTCTGTCGAGGTAGGCAAGCTCGCCGACCTGGTGCTGTGGGATCCGCGCTTCTTCGGGTTCCGCCCGAGCGTCGTCATCAAGGGCGGCGGACTGGTGTGGGCGGCGCTCGGCGACCCGAACGCGTCGATCCCGACGCCCCAGCCGGTGCTGATGCGCCCTTCGTTCGCGGACGCGATCGGCGGTTCGCTCTCCGTCTCGTTCGTCGCGCCCGCGGCGCTGGACGCGGGCCTCGAAGCGCGGCTGGGACTCACCCGCCGCTTGCTGCCCCTGGCCTCGACGCGCGCGGTCGGCAAGGCCAACATGCGCAACAACGACGCGCTCCCCCGCATCGACATCCGGCCCGACACGTTCGACATCTCGATCGACGGAGAGCGCGTGGAGCCTGCGCCCGCTGCACGCCTGCCCCTGGCCCAGCTCTACCAGCTGTTCTGATGCCGCCTCTCTCCGCCTCCACCGCCGCCCTGCTGCTGGCCGACGCGCGACTGCCCTCGGGCGGTCACGCGCACTCGGCGGGGGTCGAGCCCGCGGTGATGGCGGGGGTGGATGCTGCGCACCTCGGTGCGTTCCTGCACGGCAGGGCGGCGACCACCACCCTCGTCGAGGCCGGCACCGCGGTCGCCGCGCGCCACGCCCGCCTCGCGGGCGGCGATCTGGACGCAGTCGAGGCCGCGTGGTCCGCCCGCACTCCGAGCAAGGCGCAGCGCGAGGCCGCACGGCTGCTGGCACGCGGATACCTCCGGGTCGGCGGCATGCTGCTCCCGGGCGACGAGGCCATCGCCTCCTGGCGGCAGCGTCCGACCCCGCCGCCGCGCCCCTGCGTGCTCGGCGTCATCGCAGCCGGGCTCGACATCGCGCCGCTCGAGCTCGCGCGACTCGTCGTCTACGAAGACATGCAGGCCGCGGCTGCCGCCGTGCTCAAGCTCGAGCCGCGCGATCCGCTCGAGCTCGTGTCGCTCGTCGTCGAACTGTGCGGCAGCGTCGAGGGTCGCCTCGGCGCGATCGCCGCGATCACCGACCCCGCCGACATCCCCGCACTCACCGCACCACAATCCGAAGCGTGGGCCGAAGCCCACGCGCGATCCAACAGGAGGCTCTTCCGTGCCTGAATCCGCCGCATCCCGTGCTCTGCGCCTCGGCGTCGCCGGTCCCGTCGGCACCGGCAAGTCATCGCTCATCGCGACGATCTGCCGTGCCCTCGCCGACGAGATCCGCATCGGCGTCATCACCAACGACATCTACACCGATGAGGACGCCCGCTTCCTCCGGTCGGCGGGCGTTCTCGAGCCCGAGCGCATCATCGCCGTCGAGACCGGCGCGTGCCCGCACACCGCGATCCGCGACGACGTCACGGCCAACCTGCTGGCCGCCGAAGACCTCGAGCGCGCCTTCGCGCCCCTCGACATGGTCGTGATCGAGTCCGGCGGCGACAACCTCACCGCCACGTTCTCGCCCGCCCTCGTCGATGCGCAGATCTTCGTGCTCGACGTCGCCGGCGGCGGCGACGTCGCCCGCAAGGGCGGACCCGGCATCGGCCGCGCGGACCTCCTGGTCGTCAACAAGACCGACCTCGCCCCCTATGTCGGCGTGGACGTCCCGCAGATGGTCGCCGATGCCACCGCAGCACGCGACGACCGGCCCGTGCTCGCCCTGTCGCGCACCGACGCCCCGTCGGTGGCCGCGCTGCGCGCGTGGGTGCTCTCCGTGCTGGACGCGCACCGCGCCGGCTCGCACATCCCGCAGGACCCGGGCCCCATGGCACCCCACTTCCACGCCGATGAGGACGGCACGGGCTTCCTTCACACCCACGGGGACGGCGACGCGCCGCACGCGCACAGCCACGCCGATCACGTGCACCCGTGACCCCCGCGATCCCCACCGTCGTCGACATCTCGCCCCGCGGGGAGGGGGTGTCCTGTCTGCTGGAGGGCGAGCTCGTGGTGCCACGCCTCGTGCGGCGGCACGGGAGATCGGTCGAGGTGGCGCTGGTCGCCGGGCGCGCGATGCTCCTCCCCGGCGACGACGTGCGAATTCGGATCACCGTCGGCGAGAGCTGCGCTCTCCGCCTCGTCGACATCGGCGGACTCGTCGTCTACGGGCGCCCGGGCGAGACCGGCGACGCGTCGCAGTGGCACGCCCGCGTCGAGGTCGGGCCTGGTGCGCAGCTCGCCTGGGACGGTCTTCCGACCGTGATCACGGATGCCGGTTCCCTCACGCGGTCGCTGAGCATCACGCTCGGCCGCGATGCGTCGGCGCTCCTGCGCGAGACCCTCGTCCTCGGCCGCACCGGGGAGCGCGGCGGCCGGCTCACGGCAGACACGGAGGTCTCGGACGCGCGGGGCCCCATCGTGCGCGAAGCCCTCGAGGTGCGCGGCGATTCCCCCATGCCCGGCATCCTCGGAGCGAACCGGGTCATGGACAGCATCATCTCCGTCGGCGCCCAACCGCCTGTCGCCGACGTCCCCGGCGTGACCCGCCTCGAGCTCGACCGAGCAGGAACGGTGCTGCGCTACCTCGGCGAGTCTGCGCACGACAGCCCGCTGGGCGGCGTCCTCCTCGACGCCGCCCAGCTCGACCGGGAGCCTGTGCATGTCGGTTGAGAACACGAAGGAATCGGCACGCTCGGGAGCGAGGCCTCTCGCCACCGATGCGGCCGGGAACGAGGCATCCATGAATCGCATCACACCGACCGCGCGCCGCGTGCTGATCGTCGCCGGCGCGCTGCTGCTCGTCAGCTGGGCGCTGTTCACGATCGTGGTGCTGCCCGCGGACTATCAGGCGGGGACGTCCACCTTCGGGATCGGTCTGGCCGTCACCGCTTTCGTGCTCGGCATGCGCCATGCGTTCGACGCTGACCACATCGCCGCCATCGACAACACCAGCCGCAAGCTGGTGGACGACGGGAAGGACCCTTCGAGCGTCGGCCTGTGGTTCGCGCTGGGGCATTCCACCGTCGTGCTGGTCGCGGTCGGTCTCGTCACCGCCGGTGTCGGAGCGCTGACCGCCCAGATCGGGGCGGAGGGTTCTCCGCTGGAGATCTTCACCGGCGTCTGGGGCCCGACGGTGTCGAGCATCTTCCTTCTGGCCATGGCGACGGCGAACCTGGTCATCCTCGTTCGGCTTCTCCGTCGCGCGCGGGGGGACGTCGCCGCTGAGGGGCCCCTGCCCGGTGGTGTGATCTCGCTGCTCATCGCGCGGACCGCGGCGGCCCTGGATGCCCCGTGGAAGATGTTCATCGTCGGCCTGCTGTTCGGGTTGGGGTTCGACACCGCCTCGACGATCGCGCTGCTCCTGATCGCGGGCGGGGCGGGCATCGTCATGCCGTGGTACGCCGCCATGGTGCTGCCGCTGCTGTTCACCGCGGGGATGGTGACGTGCGACGGCCTCAACAGCATCGTCACGGCGCGGCTCTACCGCTGGTCGGCGGATCGCCCCGAGCGGCGGCGCCGCTACAACGCCGCCCTCATCCTGCTCTCGGTCACCGTCGCGTTCATCGTCGGAACCGTCGGCCTGTGCGGCGTGCTCGTCGACTCCGCCGGAGTCCAGTGGGCGCCCGTGGAGGCCATCGCGGGGACCGACCTCGATTCGTTCGGACTGATCATCGTGGGGGCGCTGCTGTTCGCCTGGCTCATCAGCTGGATCTTCGCCCGCTCGCCGCGCACGGCCGGGACTGTCGATGCGAATCGTCCGTGCTGACACCATGAGCCGCGACGGAGCGACCTCCTCGTCGCACACCGGTCGGAGGAGAGCGCGAGCCGCGCCCCGCTGAACCTGCGCGCCCCGATCCGATCGGGACGGTGCTCCGAACAACCGTCGAGCACTCGGCTCGTGGATGGGGGTGCACGGTGACCGTACGTCGCCCGCGCAGGTTCCTCGCGCTGGCCGCGCTCGCCGGCGTGGTCAGCGCGACGGTCTTCCTCGCGGCTGCCGAAGTGCTCGCTCTCGCGGTGGCCCCGGATGCCAGCCCGATCCTGGCCGTCGGATCCTTTGTGATCGACGTCGTTCCGCAGCCGCTCAAGGAACTCGCCATCTCCACGTTCGGCGAGTTCGACAAAGTCGCCCTGCTGGCGGGACTCGGGCTCGCGGTCATGATCGCCTCCGCGATCGCGGGGGTGCTGCAATTCGTGCGGCCGCCCCTCGGCGTCGTCGCGCTCGGTGTCGCCGGGGCGCTCTCTGTCGCGGCGATCGTGACACGGGCCGGCGCCACCCCGCTCGCGTTCCTGCCGCCGGTGATCGGAGCGGTCGCGGGTTCGATCGTGCTGGTCGTGCTCTGTCGGCGCCTTCGCGGATGGCGGAGTTCGATCGTTCCGCCGGAGCCTGGTGAGCAGGCGAGCACGAGTCGCCCGGGTGTGGATCGGCGCCGGTTCTTCGTCATCGCCGGTATCGCCGGTGCGTCCGCGGTGATCGCCGGCGTGACAGCGAGAGCCGTGAGCATGGCCACCTCATCCGTCGAGGCGGTTCGGCGGGCCTTGCGCCTCCCCGCCGCACGATCGACCGTGACGGTGCCTGCGGGCGCGGAGCTCGACATCCCCGGCCTCACGCCCCTGTTCACCCCCAATGGAGACTTCTACCGCGTCGACACGGCGCTCACCGTACCCACCGTGAATCCCGACAGCTGGCGGCTGGTGGTCGACGGCATGGTCGACCGACGTGTCGAGCTCGGCTTCGAGGAGCTGCTGGCGATGGGGCTGGACGAGTACGCGATCACGCTGACCTGTGTGTCCAACGTGGTCGGCGGCGAGCTCGTCGGAAACGCCATGTGGCTGGGCGTGCCGGTGCGCGACGTCCTCCGCCTCGCCGGGCCGCGATCCGGCGCCGACATGGTGCTCTCCCGCAGCGTCGACGGCTACACCGCCAGCACCCCGCTGTCTGCGCTCACCGACGACGGGCTCGACGCGATCCTCGCCGTGGCGATGAACGGCGAGCCGCTGCCACTCGAGCACGGATTCCCCGTCCGGATGGTGGTGCCTGGTCTCTACGGCTACGTCTCGGCCACAAAGTGGCTGACCGAACTCAAAGTCACCACGTTCGCGCAGGACGAGGCCTACTGGACGCCCCGCGGCTACAGCGCGCAGGCGCCGATCAAGTTCTCGTCGCGGATCGACACCCCGAAGATCGGCAAGCCGGTCGCGGCGGGCCGCATCCCGATCGCCGGCGTCGCATGGGCGCAATCCGTCGGCATCCGAAGTGTCGAAGTGCGCATCGACGACGGCGACTGGCAGCCCGCGACGCTCTCGACTCCGATCAACACCGACACGTGGGTGCAGTGGTTCCTGGAATGGGATGCCGCACCCGGAACTCATTACGTCTCGGTGCGGGCGACGAACAAGAACGGCGAGCTGCAGCGCGAAGAGGTGGCACCCATCGCGCCGAACGGGTCATCGGGCTGGCAGAGGTCCCTCATCTCCGTGAGCTGATGCGGGGTACCGGTCTGGCCGCGCGCAGAGACAGCGCGGTGAACGACGTTCGGAGGGCACGAACTCAGTCTAACTGATTTTGAGAATCGTTCTCATTAACGCTACGGTCGTCGCTTGTGCTGCCCGACCGATCTGTCCCGTTGACCGCCATGCTCACGCTCGCCACGCTCGCACTCGCCGGCTGCGCGAGCGCCGAGGCCGACGCGCCCGCCGCGAGTCCCGCATCCACCGGCCATGGCGCCGTGGCCAGGGCGACCGAGATGAACGAGCCTCCGCTGGCCGTGGTGACGATCGACCCGGGCGGCACCGTGCGTCAGCTCGATCTGCTCGACGAGTCCGTCGCGGAGCTCGGCGATGTGCCGGTGGCGTCTCGCGCGAGCAGCGACGGCCGCTATGTCTTCGCCGACGGCGGCGACGGGCTCTCGATCGTCGACAGCGGCCGGTGGACGTGGGACCACGTCGACCACTCTCACTACTATCTCGCCGCACCGAAGATGCTGGGCGAGGTGCCGGGCCGCGGGCCTGCGACCGTGGCGACGACCTCGTCCTCGACCACCGGCGGCACCGGGGTCTTCTTCGCCGACAGCGGCGATGCGGTGCTCCTCGACACCGCGGCGATGTCGAAGGGCGAACTCGTCGAGCGATTCCGCCTGGAGGTCGACCCCCACGACGGAATGGTCGTGCCGATCGGCGGGTACGCGCTGGTGACACAGCCGCAGGCCGGGGTGGCGGCATCCGTCTCGGTTCTGGATGAGGATGGGATGCCGCAGCCCGGCGCCACTGCCGACTGCGCCGATGCGCGGGGCACTGTCACGACCCGTGTCGGTGCGGTCATCGGATGCGCCGACGGCGCCCTCCTGGCGACCCTCGTCGACGGCGGTGTCGAGCTCGAGCGCATCCCGTACCCCGCGGGCACGACGGCTCCGCCGGCGACGGCGTTCGCGGGACGGGACGGCCGGCCCACGGTCGCAGGGCCGGCGGGAGACCGGGCCATCTGGCTGCTCGACACTCGCGAGCGCACCTGGACGCTGCTTGCGGTCGACCGGCCGATCGTGCAGGCGACCGCCGTCGACGACGAGGCCCAGCACGTGCTCGCGCTCGCCGAGGACGGGCGGGTGCTGGTGTTCGACGGGAAGACGGGGACGTTGCTGTCGCAGACCGCGCCGCTGGTCGCGGACTCGCTCGCGACGGATGCCGGCAGCCCGACGCTCATCGCCGGCCAGGCCCACGCCTACCTCAACGGGCCGGCGGAGCAGGTCGTCTACGAGATCGACTTCGCCGACGCCGCCCGCATCTCGCGGACCTTCGCGACGCCGACGGAACCCGCCCTGTTCGCGGCGACCGGTCGATGAGCCGGCGGGTGCCCGCAGCGCCCGCCGCCCTGCTGCCGGCTGGGCTCGCAGCATCCGTCCTCGCAAAGGCGCGGAGGACTGCTTGACCATGATGCGCGAGAACTCGCAGCGCATCACCACCGGGCTCACGCGGTGAGCCCCACCAAGAAAGAGGAGCACCCCATGCGCACACGCACGATGCGTCGCGCCGGCCTGATCGCCGTCGCCGCCGGTGCCGTCGCGACCCTCGCGGCCTGTTCATCCACCCCCGCGGCGCCCGTCGACGCCGGAGCCGAGGCGCCGAGAGCCACCGCGGCAGGGCCACGGATCGCGCTCTCGTACGAGGGCGGCATCCTCGTGCTCGACGGCGAGACCCTCGAGCCGGTCGCCGACCTCCCTTCCGAGGAGTTCACGCGCCTCAACCACGCCGGTGACGGCCGCCACGTGCTGGTCACGATGAGCGAGGGCTTCCAGGTGCTCGACACCGCGGCGGGGAGCGCCGACGAGCCGGAACTCACCGATCTGATCTTCGCTGCCGACACCGCGGGCCATGTCGTCCGCCACGGCGGCAAGACGATCCTCTACGCCGACGGCACGAGCGACACCACCATCTTCGACACCGATGCGCTGCTCTCAGCCGACGACGAGCTGCCCGCCGCCGAGACAGTGCCCGGCGCCGAGGCGCACCACGGCGTCTCGATCGTCCTCGAAGACGGCACCTTCCTCACGACCGTGGGCGGCGCCGACGGTCGCACCGGCATCTCGGCGAGCGATGCCTCCGGCGCAGTGATCGCCACGAGCGACGCCTGCCCCGGCGTGCACGGCGAAGGGACCGCCGCCGACGAGGCCATCGTCTTCGGCTGCGAGAACGGCGCACTCCTCTACCGCGACGGCGAGATCCTCAAGCTCGACGCCCGCGACCAGCCCTACGGCCGCATGGGCAACGCGTACGTCAGCGAGACGAGCCCGCTCGTCGTCGGCGACTACAAGAACGACCCGGATGCCGAGGGCTACCTCCTCGACGCGGTCACGGTCATCGACACCGAGGCCGGCACCCTCGACGTCGTCGACCTGCCCGACGGCGTCGAGTACACGTTCCGCGACATCGCCCGCGGGCCCGAGGACCTCGCCTACATCCTCGCGAGCGACGGATCCATCCACGTCTTCGACCCCGCCACCGGCGAGATCACCGACGCGTTCCCCGTGATCGAGGCATGGGAGGGTCCCGCCGAGTGGCAGGACCCGCACCCGGCGATCGTCGTCCTCGGCGACATCGCCTATGTGACCGAGCCGGCCACGGACACGATCCACGCCGTCGACGTCACGACCGGCGAGATCGTGGCGTCGACGACGCTCGACGTCACACCGAACGAGATCGCGGTCGCCGCCGGCTGATCCACGGCGAGGGCGGGCTCGACGTCCGCCCTCGCAGTCCATGTCGTCCACTCGGAGGGCCGGCGTGGTTCGCGGAGGTCATCGGGCCCAGATCGCGACCACCGACGCGATGAAGGCCGGAAGCGCCGCGAGCATTGCGATCGCGAGCAGGATCCATCCGATGATGACCCCCACCCTCGACGCGCGGGCTGCGAGCAATGCCGGCAGCAAGCGGGGGAATGCCAGCGCGACGAGTCCGGCCAGAGCGAGCAGGACTCCGAGCGGCCACAGCACGACCGCCGGGAGCAGTGGGACGGTCGTCGCCGGCCAGTTGCGTCGCGACATGAGCGGAAGGCTGCGACTCAATCGCCCCGCGACTGCAGCGAGGAACGCGCCCTGCAGCACGGCGAGCCCGGCGAAGAGGAGAACCGCGAGCCATCCAGGCCCGACGATGTCGAAGTCGATGTTGTCGGAGCGCAGAGGATCGACGAAGGGCGACACCGTCACCAGCAGCAGAGCACCGAAACCCGGGCCCCGCAGTCGACCCGGAGGAAGCCACGGCTCGACGAGGAGATACAGCAGCGCCGATGCGAACGCGAACGGCACCGCGCCGAAGAGAAGATAGGCGAGCGTCCCCTCCCATGTGATGAACCCGACGAGCTCCCCCGCTTCCGTGAGCCGCCCCCTGGCCCGCGGCGAGGTGACAGCCAGCAGACGCATCACCAGCCGCCCGCCCGCGCCGGTCACGAGGATGCTCGAGGCCGTGGCCGCGACCAAGAAGACCGACACCCACCACACGTAGTAGCGCAAGCCGGCGCGATGAAGTCGTGTGGGTGCATCCGACCCGGGAAAGTGCGGCACGGTGAGCCGCTCGCCATTCCACAGGATCGCGAGCGCCACCCCCGTGATCAGCAGCGCCCCGCATACGATCACCAGGATCATCTGACACCCGCCTCACACGCAGGAACCGGCTATCGCGAAGCTACTCCCGCGCGCCCTGTCGCCGGTAGTGCACGCGCGCACGCTCCTCCGCCGTGGGCTGCGGCCGACCACAGCAGGACCGGGCGTCGCGGAAGGCGCTCAGCCGATCCCCTGCTCGGGCACCACGGCCGTGACGATCGTGTCGACGATCGCCGCGATGGCATCGGCGCCCAGCAGTTGCGGCATCGTGAGGTGGTCGAGCAGCAGTCCGCTCATCGCAAGATAGAGCACGAGAGCGGTCGACCGGTCCCCCGGGAAGCCGTGATCGACGTGGTCCGACGTCGCGATCGCGAGGTTGCCGGCGAACTGCCGGGTCACGGTCGGCGCGACGTGCGGATTGCGGGTCGCCTCGAGCCGCAGTTCGAAGAGCGCGAGGTGCGCGGCGCGATCGGCGAGGGCTCGTTCGACGAGCCACATCATCAGCCCTCGCTCGCTCTCCCGGGTCGGTTCCACGGACATGCGCTCGGCGGCCTCGCCGGGGTCGGGAGCGAGCCGGACGAAGACGTGCTCGGCGAGCTCGGCCAGCAGCTGGTCACGCGACGCGAAGTAGTTGGACGCGGTGCCCGTCGGCACCGCCGCCGCGCGGTCGACGGCACCGAACGTGAGGCCACGGCCGCCCTCGGCCGCGATCACCTCGACCCCGGCATCCAGCAGGTGGCGCCGCCGCTCCACGTTCCTCACCATGGCAGATCCCCGCTCTCATTCTCAAACCACTTTGGATATAGTGGATACCGTACTCCAACTCTAGGGACCCATGCGAAACCTCACGTACTACATCTCCCTCTCCATCGACGGCTTCATCTCCGGCCCCGACGACGAAGTCGACTTCTTCCCCGGCTCCGACGAATACATGGCGTGGATGGTGGGCGACTACGGCGACGCCCTGCCCACGCACGCACGCGAACAGTTGGGCATCTCGGATTCCCCGCTCACGCGGTTCGACACGATCGTGATGGGTCGCCGCACCTACGAGCCCGGGCTCCAGCTCGGGATCACCTCGCCGTACGCGCACCTGCGCCAGTTCGTCGTCTCCCGCGGCCTCGAACAGCTCGACCCGGCGGTCACGATGGTCGCGAGCGATCCGATCGCCGCCGTGCGCGCCCTGAAGCAGGAGGACTCGCCGCTCGACATCTACCTCGCCGGCGGCGGCGTGCTCGCCGGACAGCTCCTCGACGAGATCGACCGGCTGGTCATCAAGCGGTACCCGGTGGTGGCCGGTGCCGGCAGACCCGCCTTCGGCCCCGAGTTCAGCCCCACCGCGTTCGCGCTCGACGAGGTGCGCTCGTTCGAGGGCGGCAACGTGGTCGAGTGGTACACCCGGATTCGAACGGATGCCGCGTGAGTATCGCCTTCGACATCCGCCACCTCGGCGGCACTCAGGAGATCGAGCTCTTCAACCGCATCCCGTACGCCCTGAACGACGAGATCGCCGACGACCTCGAGCAGGGGCGCCGGCGGGTCGAGTGGACCTGGCTCGCGATCCGCGAGGACCGCCTGCTGGGACGACTCGCACTCTGGATCCCGTCAGGTTCGACAGCTGCCACGCAGTTGGACCTCTTCGACCTCGACGACGCTCTCTCCGACGCCGAGGAGCGCGAGGTCGGGGCGGCGCTGCTCGAAACGGCGCACCGCGAGGTGATCGCCGGTCAGGAGGCACCGCCCGAGTTCGCCCGCTACCTTCCGGCCGACTGGCGCGAGCACCCGGCCGAGCGACGCGCGACCGAGACGATCATGGCCCTGCTCGAGGCATCCGGCGCCCGATTCGTCGTCGAGCGGCTCCGCCTCCAATGGGAGCCGAGAACAGGAGTCCCCGCCCCGGATCCCCGCCTGACCTTCCGCGACTTCGGGGGCGACGACGAGGTGCTCGACCTGACGACGCGCGCCCTCACCGGCACGCTGGACGCGCACAGCCGCAGCGAGCTCGGGCACGCCTCGCCGCACGAGGTCGCGCGCGCCCAGTTCGACGAGGAATTCGCGCGGTACACGACGCCCCGGCAGTGGTGGCGGGTGGCCGTCGACGCCGCGGGCGAGGCCGTCGGCTTCGTCTTCCCGGCGCGCAACTCCTACCACCACATCGTCGCCTATGTGGCAGTGCTGCCCGAGCACCGCGGCAACGGCTACATCGACGGAATCCTCGCCGAAGGCACCCGTGTTCTGGCCGAGGCGGGCGCCCCCCACATCCGCGCCTCGACAGACGTCGGCAACCGGCCCATGGCGAATGCGTTCGCCCGTTCGGGCTACGGCACGTTCCAGCGGCTCATCAACATGGAATGGCACTGATCAGACCTGGAGAGCGACGCGCCGAGGTTGCGAACGGCGAGTGGACATGAACGCCGGTCTTTACGTGAAAAGAGCTTGACCAAACGCCCGTTGCGCACACGATGACCCGCAACCCGGGCGCACGCTCAGCTGCGGCAACATCTCCGGCTCCATTGCCTCGACACATGAGACACACCGTCCCAACGCCTGCCATACTGCGATCATGACAACACCTGAGTCCGTGGGGGCGGATCCGGGAGCCGGCCAGCCGGCTGCCCCTGCACCTGCACCTGCACAGCCCTATTCGCAACCCAACTACGGCACGCCGGCGCCGGACGGTGCGGCGCCGCAGCCGCCGAAGCAGAAAAAGCCGCTGAACGTTCTGGGTCTGGTCTCCCTGATCGTCGCCGGTATCGGCTTCATCTTCGCCTGCATCCCTGGCGCGCTCGTGATCGGATGGGTGCTTCTGCCCATCGGGTTCATCCTGGGCCTGGTGTCCCTATTCATCAAGGGACGCGGCAAGGGCCTCGGCATCGCCGGCCTGATCGTGTCAATCGTCGGCACCGTCGTCGGCTTTGTTGTGTTCTTCACTTTCGTCTCCGTCGCGTTCGACGACGCGTTCGGCAGCGGCGAGACCACGGTCACCACGGAGTCTGCTGAGACCGACAGCGAAGACGCCGCGGCCGAGGAGGAACCAGCCGTTGCGGAAGAAGGCACGCGAGAGAACCCCTACCCGATCGGCTCGGTCATCGAGAACGACGAGTGGCGGGTCGTGATCAACACGGTCCAGCTCGGCGCCAATGACGCCGTGCTCGCCGCCAACCCGTTCAACGAGGCACCCGACGCTGGCACCGAGTACATCATTATCAACTACACGGTCACCTACGTCGGCGCCGATGCCGACGGACAGCTGCCCGCGTTCGTTGGCGTCGACTACGTGACAGGCGCTGGCGCCACCGTCAACTCGCTCGACAAACTCCTCGTCGCGCCTGAGCCGCAGATGGCGACCATGAGCACGCTGTACAACGGCGGGTCCGCGACCGGCAACACGGCTATCCAGGTCCCCTCCCCCGTCGACGGCGTCCTCGCCGTCCGGCCAGGCATGGTCACCGACACCGTGTTTGTGGCCGTGCAGTAACTTCCCTCTTGACGACATCGCCCCCGGAAGTCCCGGGGGCGATGTCGTCCCGCGGCGGGACTCCGACTTAATCAGTGCTGAAGCCTGAGCACTGAGCGCCGCGAGGTGCGCCTCGTCAGAGTTGTGCCTATTCGGGTGACGGATACTCGTTGAATCGCGGCGTGCGCAACGTGAACTCCAGCGCCTGCAGGGGCAACGGTCCGGACCGGGCCATGTCACTCAGCGGATATGCTCTCGCCGCCTCGGGATTCGATGCGTGCGGCGAACGAAAGCGGAGCCGTGGGCGCGCATTGAGCTCGATCGCGTCCAGCCCTCGTCGACGGTGTCGGCAGCGGCGCCCGCAAGTGGGCCGCCTACCGCGCACGGGGAGATCGAACAGCTTGCGTTCCCCGTATCGGGAACCGTGTCCATGATCTAGGCGGGGCGTGGTGATTCGATTGGGTTAGTCGCACCATGTACCAGGAACGCACCGCGAAGTGGGGAAGGCTGTCGGGTGGCCGCTCACCCTCGCCGCCATCCTCTTGCTGGCCTCCTACGCCATAGAGATCATCGCCCGACCCGACGGTCTCTTACAACTGGCTCCCATCGCGGATGAGCCTGCAGTCGTCGGGCCGCGAGGAGGCAGCGGCCACCCCGGGGACTAGCACTCGTCTGCGCCGCTGGCAACCCCACCTCGATTTCATGCTCGATCACGGGTGGCGCGCATACGATTGCGCGACCGCACGACGAACGGAGACGAGAATGACCGACACCCAGGGAGACTCCGAAGCCACACAGGCGGCGCGCGACGCCGCCGAGCGAGTGCGCATGTCGGCCGCCGACGGTGCAGAATCGCTCGGCGCCACGGCGGAGCAGATTGCTGACGAGGTCTCGGCCGGCGCGCATGCCGCGAAGAGCGACGTCGCCGGAACCGTGAGCGACCTCGCAGACACGGTGAGCGAGAAGGTCGGGGACGTCGTCGATGGAGCCAAGAGCGCTGCGTCCGATGCGAAGGCTGCGGCCGGAAGAGCCGCTGATGCCGCCGTCGATGCCGCGAAGGCCGCGACCGCCAGCATTCAGGAGGTGGCCGACAACGTCGATTTCGACGGCCTTG
The DNA here is from genome assembly GCF_057656735.1 of Microbacterium sp. Soil_C_42. Lineage (NCBI taxonomy): Bacteria > Bacillati > Actinomycetota > Actinomycetes > Micrococcales > Microbacteriaceae > Microbacterium > Microbacterium sp. Soil_C_42. Next base: position 21,914 of record NZ_JBDGJU010000016.1, on the reverse strand, counting down.
TCGCCCAGACCAAGACGGTCGCAGCGGAGTGGACGGACAAGCTGAAGCAGACCTACCGTGAGCGTCCCGGCGTGGTGATCGCCGCAGCCGCGGGCGCTGTGGTGTTGCTGGGCGTGATCGTGCGTTCGATCGCTCGTCGCTGAGACTCACGCCTGCCTGCAGCCAAGCCGCAGCGGCTTGGTGGCCGAGGCGCTGCGTGCATGACCCCGGCTCGGCACAGACAGTCGATGCTCGAGACCCCTCCGCTTGCGTGCGGCGGCGCGACAGCGGACGCTGGTCGCGCCTGCGCGTAATTCCTCCGTCGTGGCGCGTTCACTTGCACCCCGCGCGTGGGTTCGGGAGGGTGGCAGTGGGCGTATCCGCCCGCGAGAGAGGATGACTATGGACCAGCTGGATCCCTCGGCGACCATCGCGCAGAACAATGGCGCGTTGATGTCGACGTTGCCCTTCGATGACACTGCGGATTTCGACGCGAATGCGCGGGGCTTCGTCGGCACACTGGAATCCCCGGAGGTGCGCAACGCGGCCGGTGAGGTCGTGTGGGATGCGTCGTCGTTCGATTTCGTCGAGGGTGAGGCGCCGTCGAGTGTGAATCCGAGCCTGTGGCGGCAGTCGACGCTGATGCGAACCCACGGGTTGTTCGAGCTTGCCGACCGGGTGTACCAGGTGCGTGGTCTGGATCTGTCGAACATGACACTGATCGAGACCGACAACGGCGTGATCGTCGTCGACACGCTGCTGTCGAAGGAGACCGGTGCCGCAGCCCTCGCTTTGTACCGCAAGTTCCGCGGCGAACGCCCGGTCAAGGCGGTCATCATCACCCACAGTCACGCCGACCACTACGGCGGCGTGCTCGGCGTGGTCACCGAGGAGGAGGTCGCCTCGGGGGCGGTCGAGGTCATCGCGCCCGACGGGTTCCTCGAGCACGCGGTGTCGGAGAACGTGTACGCGGGTGTCGCCATGAACCGTCGCGCCGGATACATGTACGGGGCGGCTCTCGATCGGGGCCCGCGGGGACAGCTCGGTGCCGGACTCGGGATGACGTTGTCGACGGGCGAGGTGACGCTGATCGAGCCGACCCTCACGATCACGACCACCGGTCAGACGCACACTGTCGACGGGGTGGACATCGAGTTCCAGATGGCGCCCGGCACGGAAGCGCCCGCCGAGATGCACTTCTACTTCCCGCAGCTGCGGGTGCTGTGCATGGCCGAGAACGCGACCCACAACCTCCACAACCTGCTCACCCTCCGCGGTGCGGTGGTGCGCGACCCGCACATGTGGTCGCAGTACCTGACCGAGGCGATCGAGCTGTACGCCGACCGCACCGATGTGCTGTTCGCCTCCCACCACTGGCCCACCTGGGGCACCGAGAACATCCGGACGTTCTTGGAGTCGCAGCGCGACCTCTACGGCTACATCCACGACCAGACGCTGCGACTGCTGAACAAGGGGCTCACCGGACCGGAGATCGCGGAGGTCATCGAGTTCCCGCCGGCCCTGGAGGGTTGGAGCTCGCGCGGCTACTACGGCTCGGTGAGCCACAACGTGAAGGCGATCTACCAGCGCTACCTCGGCTGGTTCGACGGCAACCCTGCCCGGCTGTGGCCGCACCCGCCCGTCGAAGCCGCGAAGCGCTACGTGAAGGGCTTCGGCGGAATCGACCAGGTCATCGCGCAGGCGCAGGCAGCATTCGACGAGGGCGACTACCGGTGGGCGGCGACCCTGCTCGACCACGCCGTCTTCGCCGAGCCGGACAACACCGCCGCGAAGGCGCTGCTGGCGGACACGTTCGAGCAGCTCGGGTATGGGGCCGAGAACGGCACCTGGCGGAACTTCTTCCTCGCCGGCGCCACCGAGCTCCGCGAAGGCAACTTCGGCACCCCGACCGAGACGAACGCACCCGGCGTGCTCGCGCGGCTGACTCCCGAGCAGTTGTTCGACGCGATCGCGATCACCGTCAACGGACCGAAAGCCTGGGATCTGCACCTCGCGATCGACATCACCCTCACTGATCTCGGCCAGTCCTTCCGGCTCACCCTCCGCAACGGGCTGCTGACATATGTCCAGAAGGCGCCGGCCGACGACGCACAACTCCGCCTGACGCTGACCAAACCGCGCCTGCTCGCCCTGTTCAACGGCGACACCACCTCCGGTGGAGCCGAGATCGTCGGCGACATCGGAGTAGTGCGGCAGCTTCAGGACGTGCTCGACCCCGGTGACAAGTCCTTCAACATCGTCACACCATGAATGCGCAGGTCCGGCGGACCACGGGCCGCCGGACCTGCCATCATGCGTCCCCGGCTGCGAGCCGTTCGATGCGTGAGCCAGGGGGCGCTGGTTCCGTCCAATCCGCGGCCTTCGGGGCGGTGAGGATGATCACGATCGCCTCGATTCCGAGCACGACGAGAGGGCCGTGTGGCCAGTAGCCCGTGGCGAGGGTGCCCGCGACGAGCAGCGGCAGGGTCAGTCCCAGCATGATCCGCACCCCCCGATGCCAGCGTGGTCCGGCCGTCACTGCGGCGAGGATGCCGGCCAGCCCGACGGCGATGAGCACGTATCCCTCTGCCCCCCACAGGAAGTGCATCGGCGCTTCTTTCGGGGTATTGAGGTAGCTGAGCGCGGTGACCGGCGCCCCGGCGATGACCAGCCATGCCATGACCGCGCCGCCCCATCCGGCTCGCCGGAGATCCGGGAGCATCGCGAGTCCGATGGCCAGGAAGGACAACGCCGACAGCGCCCCGAAGACGATGTACGGATCATGGACGGCCTCACGCGCCCAGAAGTACGCCCGGTAGTGGAAGACCCAGCTCCACAGCGGCACTCCGAACTCCGTCGCCGGGAACGGCAGGATCGCCAGCGACCACAGTCCTCCGAGGCCGGCGAGAACCGCGCGCCAGCGTCGTGATCGGTCGGCGAACATCAGACGGCGTTCCCCGGCGAGGAATCGGTCCCAGCCTGGCGCTTGCCTTGACGGGACGCGGAGTGCCTAGCCACAGCCCACTACAAGCTCAGGGCGCTCGGCAGACGCGTTTCGAAGTCGAGGATGTTGACCCACTCGGGCACGATACGAATTCGACACATCGGCCGGCCGCGGAGTTGCCCGACCCACGCTCGTCCCTGTTCCTCGCCGAAGTATCGTTCCGCCGCTGCGGCGTACTCGGGTGCGACATCATTGAGCATGTCCATCTCCGCTCGCCCTCGGATCGACAGCACTCGGTAGGGGAACGTCTCGGTGTCGATGGTGACGGCGACTTCGGGCCGGCTGCCCAACACCTTCACCTTCGGCGCGCCGGGCGGACTGGCCACGACGACGTTCTGACCGTCCCAGTGGAACCATATGGGCACGACCCGGGGCGTTCCATCGGACCAGTTGTACGCAAGCCTGGCCAGGAGCGGAGACGCGAGCAACTGCTGCGCGACCGGATCTTCCAGCAAGGACACGCCGTGCATTGAGGTGCTCATCGCCGCTCCTTTGCGGATTCCAACACCGACGTTATCGGTCGCGGTCGACGATGGCTATGGCTGGCCCCGATCACGAAGGGGACCCACGGACGTTCGATCTTCGACGCGACGGCGGGCCGCCCCCGGATCACGGTCCATGAACGCGCCGTACCCACGTCGTCAATGCGAGTCGGTGAACTGCTGAGTGGTGGGCGCTAGCGTGCCGGTGTCGGATGCTCGACCACGACGTCGCGCTGGGGGCCGTAGTTCAGTGGGGAGGCGACGAAAGCGACGGCTGCGACGAGAGCGAGCGCCGAGACGATCACGCAGATGCGTGTCATGACGGCCGGCGTGCGGGCTCCCGACAGCCTGCGCACGGCGACGAAGATCGCCCATCCGAGGAGCGCGCCCGCGGTGTTGACGATGAGGTCGGTGGTATCGAAGCTTCCGGTCGAGATGAGATGCTGCACCGTCTCCAGCACGAGGCTCGCCGCCAGCGCAGCGACGCCGGACTTCCACCACGCCCAGGACGGCGCCAGCGCAGCGGTGAAGAGACCGAACGGCACGAACAGCACCAGGTTGATCAGCAGCTCCGTCGGCGTACTTGCTCCCGCCTGTCCGCTCGGCACGAACGGCACCAGCTTGATCGGCCGGTACAGGCCCACGGCATCGCCGATCCAGGGGGCCTCGAGCTTCCAGAGCACCACCCATGCCAGCAGTGCGAGATACACCGCGAACGCGATGAGGAGGATGCCGCGGCTGCGACGCGAGTGAGGCTCGGCCGAATTGGTCACACGGCATCATCTCGCGCGACCCTCCGAACCGCCGAGCCGATTCAATCGGCGCTCACCCGCCGAGGCAAGACACTTAGGTCGATGTGCAAAGGAGGGTCGTCTACCGGTCAGTTGCGTGGTCGGCCGCATCATCGAAGCCCTCCGCCTCCGCATCCCACAGAGATCGTGCGTCTTCGGTCATCCGTTCAATGGTTCCACAACCACCACGCATCGCCCCGCGGTATGCGTTCCTCGGGGCGCAGGCCAGGCGTTCGGGTCGTCGAGCTGCGACCCCCTCTCCCTGCGAGCTGGTCTCGGGCGCACCGATGGGCGGTCCTCCAGCACGGCCACACCGAGAGTCGCGTCGGCAATCCGGCTAGGACGCCGACCTGTGTCAGCGGTCGTCGCGGGGACGGTCCTCGCTGCTCTCGGCCCCGCCGGACACGTCGCCTGCGGGTGAGGCATCACCGGCGTGTGGCTCCGTCTCCTCGACCGTGACGTCGGCCTGGTCAGGTCCCGCAGCGCTGTCGCCGTCTTCCGCTGAGCGCTCTGTGGAGGCGTGCGAGTCCACCGGCTCCGACTCGGTGCTCGTCTCTTCCAGAGAGCCACTCGTCGGCTCACCGATCTCGTCCGACGCAGCGACGGACTCAGGCTCGGCGACGGGCTCCGGCTCATCGGGAGTCTCCCCCGACGCCGCCTCATCAATCGCTCCGGGCGTGGAGTCCGCGGCCTCGGCCGCCTCGCCGCCCAGCCCGTCGCCGTCCCCCGACTCCGTGCTCTCCGGCGCCGAGGCGTCGTCCGACGCGTCCGCATCGGACGGCTGAGCAGCGTCAGCCTCATTCACGTCCGCACGCTCAGCATCCGAAACCTCCGGAGCGGATGCCACGCCGGGCTCCCCCACCTCCGGATCGGCCTCGGTCTCCGGCGCAGCAAGCTCGCCCTCCGGCTCGACCTCGGCCTCCGGCGCAGCAACGCTGGCCTCGACATCGGGCTCCACCTCGCCCGCTGGCGCGGCGACCTCGGCGTCCGCCTCCGGCGCAGCAACCCCGGCCGCGACGCCAGGCTCGACCTCGCCCGCTGGCCCGGCCTCGACCGGTGCCGGGGTCGAGTCCGACACCTCGATGTCGGGGCCTTCCTCGATCTCGGGCACGGCTACCTCGGCGGTCTCGGCAGCGGCCGAGCCGCCCACCGCACGCTGACGACGCTGCCGCCGGGTCTCGAACGCTGCACCGCCGGCAACCCCTGCAGCATCGCCATCACCGCCTGCACCCGAACCCGCAACGTCACTCGCGCCCTCGGCACCAGCCGCACCGGCAGCGGCACCCGCACCCACGAGCACACCCGCGGTCGCAGCATCCGTCCCGCCATCCGGTCCATCGCCCTCCGGAGCCGGGCCACCGCCCTCGCCCTCGCCCTCGTCGCGGCGCTTGCGCCGCTCGATGCGCCGCTCCTTCGCACCCTCGACGAGGTTGTACAGCGTCGGCAGCACCAGCAGCGTCAGCACGGTCGACGACACGAGGCCGCCGATCACGACGATCGCGAGGGGCTGCGAGATGAAGCCGCCCTGCCCGGTGATGCCGAGCGCCATGGGCGTGAGCGCGAAGATCGTCGCGAGCGCCGTCATGAGGATCGGGCGGAGACGTCGCGAGCCGCCGGCCACCGTCGCGTCGTGCGCGGTGAGGCCCTTCTCGCGGTACTGGTTCACGAGGTCGACGAGCACGATCGCGTTCGTCACCACGATGCCGATCAGCATCAGCACACCGATGAGCGACGCGACGCCGAGCGGCACGCCCGTGATGATCTGCAGCAGGATCGCGCCGGTCGCCGCGAACGGCACCGACACGAGCAGCAGCAGCGGCTGGCGCAGCGACTTGAAGGTCGCGACCATCACGATGTAGACGATCAGGATCGCCGCGAGCAGCGCCAGGCCGAGCTGCGAGAAGGCGTCCTGCTGCTGGGTCACGACACCGCCGAGCGTCGCGTCGGCCGACGGCGGAAGGTCGGCGTCGGCGAGCGCAGTCGTGACCGAGGCCGTCGCGGTCTGGAGGTTGTCGGTCGACGGGGTCACCGTGACGGTCGAGGTGCGCTGGCCACCCTCGGTGGTGATCGAGGTCGGGCCTTCGCTCTCTTCGACGGTCGCGACCTGCTCGAGCGGGATCGGGCCGGTGGCGCTCGGCACCTGCAGCCGGCGCAGGTCGTCGAGCGACGCGGGCGTCTCGGACGCCGCGAGGTAGACCGTGAGCGACGTGTCGTCGATCTCGACGGTGCCGATCGACTGCGGCTGCATCGTGTTCGACACCAGCGCGCCGACCGCGACCTCCGAGAGACCGAGCTCCGCGGCCTTGTCGCGATCCACGGTCACGGCGATGTACGGCAGCGAGGCCGACAGGTTGCTCGTGACCTGGCCCACGCCGTCGGCTCCTTCGACGGCCGAGATGACGGCATCCGTCGCGTCCTGAAGTGTCGACGAATCGGGGGCCGTCACGTCGATCGCGATGTCGGTCGAGCCGAAGCCGCCGCCACCCGCGGCGACCGTGATCTCACCGGCGTCGTCGAGGTCGGCGACCGCGTCCTGCACCTCTTCGCGCAGCGCGACCTGGTCGACGCCCGGGTCGGTGGTGATCGAGTACGTGATGCCGCTGCCGCCGCCCGAGAAGGCGTCGCGCAGGGCCGAGCCGCTGGAGCCGATCGACGCCTGCACGGTCTCGATGCCGTCGATGTCGAGGAGCACCTCTTCGACCTGCTCCGCGGCGGCGCTCTCGGCCTCGAGCGAGGGGGCCGGGCCGATCTCCTGCGTCATCGTGAAGGTGTTCTGGCCCGAGTCGCCGAGGAAGTTCGTCTTCATGAAGGGAGCGGCGGCGATCGTGCCGACGAGCACCAGCACGGCGAGGGCGAGCGTGATCCACGAGTGCTTGAGCGTCCAGCGGAGGATCGGCAGGTACGACTTCTGCAGGCGGCTCGGCGGCGCGGCCGGGTCCTCCGGGTCGACCGCGACGCCCTCGGCGTCGAGGATCGGCTTGCCGGGCTTGAGGAACCAGTAGGCGAGCACCGGAACGATGGTGAGCGCCACGAAGAGCGACGCGGTCATGGCGATCGTCACGGTCATCGCGAACGGGCGGAACAGCTCGCCCGTGACATCGCCGACGAACGCGATGGGCAGGAACACCGCGACGGTCACGATCGTCGACGCCGTGATGGCCGAGGCCACCTCGCGCACCGCCCGGCGGATGGAGTCGCCCTTGTCTGCATCGCCGACGTAATGCCTCTTGATGTTCTCGATCACGACGATGGAGTCGTCGACCACACGCCCGATCGCGATCGTGATCGCCCCGAGCGTCAGGATGTTGAGCGAGTAGCCGAACGCCTGCAGCCCGATGAACGTGATCAGGATGCTGGTCGGGATCGAGATCGCCGCGACGAGCGTCGAGCGCACCGACAGCAGGAAGATGAAGATCACGATCACCGCGAAGACGAGGCCGAGCAGGCCCTCCTTCGCGAGGGTGTCGATCGACTCCTGGATGTACGGCGCCTGGTCGAACACGACCGTGAACTCGGCGCCGTCGAGCGAGTCCTCGAGGTCGGGCAGCACCGCGAGCACGCCGCGCGACACGTCGACCGTGTTCGCGGCGGGCAGCTTCGTGACCGCGATCGTGAGCGCCGGCTCGCCGTTCACGCGCGAGATGGTCGTGACCGGGTCGGCCTCTTCGGCGACGGTCGAGACGTCGCCGATGGACTTCGGGCCTGCGACGAACTGGTCAGCCGTCGACGGCACGAGCGGCAGCGCCGCGATCTCGTCGACCGACGAGATCTTCGAGCCGGTCTGCACCGTCAGCGTCTCGTCGCCCTCGGTGATCTCGCCACCCGGGAACAGCACGCCGTTCTGGTCGAGCGCATCGCGGATCGCCTGCTGCGTGTAGCCGGCCTCGGCAAGCTTCGCCTGGTCGGGCGTGATCGTGACGCGCTGGCCCACGCCGCCGACGATCTGCGCGGCGTTGACACCCGCGACATCCTCGAGATCCGGGATGACGGATGCCTCGAGCTGCGCTTGGACGGTCGCCTCGTCGTCGTAGCCGGTCACGGCCAGCTGGATGACGGGGAAGTCGTCGATGCTCGCCGAGATGACGCTCGGCTCGACGCCCGTCGGCAGCTGCGACTTGATGCGGTTGATCGCCTGCGTCATCTTCTGCTCGGCGGTCGCGAGGTCTGTGCCGTAGGTGAAGGACGCCTGCACGATCGAGGCGTTCGTCGTGCTCGTCGCACTCGTCGACTCGAGCCCTGGAACGCCCTGGATGGCGGTCTCGATGGGCACCGACACGTCGTTGCTCACCACCTCGGGCGACGCGCCCGGGTACGTCGAGACGACGATGAGCGCGGGGAACTCGATCGACGGGATCAGTTCCTGCTTGAGGTTCGTGAGCGCGAGCCCGCCGAAGATGGCGGCGACGATCGTGATGAGCGCGATGAGCGCGCGGTTCTTGAGACTCAGAACGGCGAGGTTCGACACACGGGGGCCTTCGCTGGTGAGGTGATGCAGGGGGAGGGCGCGAGCCCGCTCGATACGGAGATGTATCGCGTTTCAGTATTTCATGCGGCTCTCATGAAACCGCTCCCCCGAGGAGGAGGCCGAGACCCGCCGCGATGGCGGCGAGCGCGAGCGTGCCGAAGAGGTTGAGGGCGGCGTGCCGCCAGCGCTTCCGCTGAGCGAGCAGCACGGTCTCGACCGAGACCGTGCTGAAGGTCGTGTATCCACCGAGCAGGCCGAGCCCGAGCACGAGCGAGAACTCCGGCGCGATGGCCGTGCCGAGCCCGGTGATCACGCCGAGCACGAACGAGCCCGACACGTTGACCACGAGGATCCCCACCGGGAAACGTGCACCGTCCGCCGGGGTCAGCCACCGGTCGACGACGTACCGCAGCCCCGCGCCGACGCCGCCGGCGAGCGCGGCGACGAGCAGCCACGGGCTCACTCGGCGTCCTCCGGGTGCTCGATCTCGCCCGGGCGGTCGGCGATCCGGCGTCCGATGAACAGTCCGACGATCGCGCCGACGACACCCGCGACGACGGATGCTGCCGCCAGCCCCGCCGCCATCCACGGTGTCGCGACCCACAGCGCAGTGGCCACCGCGAACGCGCTGTAGGTCGTGAAGCCGCCCATGATCCCCGTCCCGAGGAACGAGCGGAGCACCGGCCGCCGATCATCGAGCCAGCCGACGACGACCCCGAGGATGAGGGATCCGACCACGTTGATCCCGAGCGTCACCCACGGCACCGCCGTGGGTTCGGTCACCGGGTCGAGCACGAGCGCCCGGGCGAGGACGCCGATCGCCCCGCCGGCCACCGTCACCCCGAGGATCCGGGGATCGACGGGCTGCGGCATCCCTTCACGCTACTCGCCCGATGATCCCGGATATCCAGGGCGTTTCGACTTCGCGCGCCAGAGCGCGCTCCGCGGGAAATTCGCTCGTTGAGCGAGCGAATTCTCGCTCGTTGAGCGAGCGAGGAACGAGCGAGTCGAAACGTCCCGAGCGCGGTCGCAACGCCGGCTCAGCGCCCGGGCCGCAGCAGCCCGCGGATCGCGGACTCCGGCGTGATCGAGAGGTCGAGCAGGTTCCCCTCGCGGTACCGCGTGAAGACCCGCGGGTCGATGTATGACCCCCGCGCGACCGCCGGGGTGTTGCCGAGCGCCTCGGCCGTCGCGCGCACGGCGAGCACCTCGGCGCGCTTGCGGTCGGTCTTGGTGTCGACGGTGCCGATGCGCGCGAGCGCCTCGGCGGCGAGGATCGTTCCCCGGAGCGTCCGGAAGTCCTTGGCGGTGAACTTCCCGCCCGTGAGCGCCCGCACGTACGCGTTGACCTCCGCCGGCGTCAGCGCCACGCGGCGTCCACTGCGCTGCCACGCGAGCAGCGGGGACCGCGGCCGGCCCGCCGCCAGCAGCTCCATCGCGGCGGCGAGGTCGGCGTCGTCGAGCTCGAGCACCTGGTGCTTGCCGCTCTTGCCCGGAAACGCGAAGGAGACGACGGATGCCTCGACCGAGACATCCCGTCGCTGCAGGGTCGTGAGGCCCCGGCTGCCGTGCGCGGCGAGGTAGCGCTCCGAGCCGATGCGCGGCGCGGCGTCGTCGAGCAGTCGGAACGCCACGGCCAGCACCCGCTCGCGGTCGAGCGCCTCGCGGCGGATGGACGTGGTGACGCGCGCCCGCGCCCGCGGCAGCGCCTCGGCGAGCGCGAGCGACCGGGCGAACTTGCCGCGGTCTCGGCCCGTAGTCCAGTCGGGGTGGTAGACGTACTGGCGGCGGCCGGCGTCGTCGACACCCACCGCCTGGATGTGCCCGTCGGGCCGCGTGCTGATCCACACGTCCTGCCACGCGGGCGGTATCACCAGAGCGTGGATACGGTCCAGATGCCGCGGCGCCGGCGTACGACCCTTCGCGTCGAGGTAGCGGAATCCCGACCCCGCGCGCAACCTGCGGAAGCCGGGATCCTCGTAGGGACGGACGCGGGCGAGCTTCGGCATCCGTTCACGCTACCGGGATCGCGAGGGCGGCCGACGGGCTCGGGTGACCCGCCGGCCGCGTCCCCCGCCGCGTCAGTGATTGCGAATCATCGAGATGAGCTCGGACTTCCTCTTGCCCGAGTACCCCGTCAAGCCCAGCTCCTTCGCGCGCTTGCGCAGCTCGGGCACCGTGCGATCGTCGTAGTCCTTCGCGTTCGCACCGCGCCTGCCCACCGTCTTGCGGCCCTGCGCCGCCGCGGCGTTCGAGATGCGCGCGGCCTTCTCCTTCGAGGCGCCGTCCTTGCGGAGCTCCTCGTACAGCTCGCGGTCCTTGAGGTTCGATCCGCGTCCTCCTGGCATGGCTTCCTCCTTCGTCCACCGCCGCGGGGGCGGGTGTCACAGGCCCTTTCCTCCGGTCACGGGCAGGATCGCGCCCGAGGTGAACGACGCGTCATCGCTCGCGAGGTAGACGTACGCACCGGCGAGCTCCGCGGGCTGACCCGCGCGTCCCAGCGGCGTGTCCTGTCCGAACGTCGCCAGGCGCTCGGCATCCCATCCCGTGGCGGGGATGAGCGGCGTCCAGATCGGCCCCGGCGCGACGCCGTTGACGCGGATGCCCTTCGGTCCGAGATCCTCGGCGAGCGCTTTGACGAACGCGACCTGCGCCGCCTTGGTCATCGCGTAGTCGATGAGCGACGGCGAGGGGCTGAACGCCTGGATCGAGGTGGTGACGATGATCGACGATCCGGGCTTCAGGTGGGGGATCGCGGCGCGCGCGGTGAACATCTGCGCGTAGAGGTTGGTGCGGAAGACGCGGTCCAGCTCTTCGGTCTCGAGATTCTCGATGCCGTCGCGATCCTTCTGGTACGCGGCATTGAGCACGAGCACGTCGAGTCCTCCGAGCTCGCCGACCGTCCGCTCGACGATCTCGGCGCAGAAGCCCTCGTCGCGCAGATCGCCCTCGAGCGCCAGCGCTCGCGCACCGCTCTCGGTGATCCAGCGCGCGGTGGCGTCGGCGTCCTCCTGCTCTTCGGGCATGTGGGTCAGCGCGACGTCCGCACCCTCGCGGGCGTATGCGATCGCGACCGCCCGGCCGATGCCGGAGTCGCCCCCGGTGATGAGCGCCCGTCGCTCGGAGAGGCGGAGCGCCCCCTGATACGTGCGTTCGCCGTGGTCGGGCTCGGGTCGCATCTCCTCGGTGAGGCCCGGCTGCTCCTGGCGCTGCGCCGGAAAGCCGTCCTCGTGGTGAGCGGTCGTCGGATCGGTCGCGGATGTGCTCATACCCGCGAAGCTACGGACGCGGTCCCGAACGCTCACGGGGGTTGACAGCGCCCGTCGGACCGCCCTAAGCGCAACGCCGGTGGGCCCGACGTATCACCGGCCGACGAGGGTCGTCAACCCCCTACGGACCCTGCCCTCCGGGTGACACTGTCGAAGTGTGCCCACGAGGCACGCGATGCATCACATGCATCGACGAAGAAGAAGGAGAACCTCCTATGAACCTCGCCCTCATCATCATCATCGTCGTCGCGATCATCCTTGCGATCGTCGGCGGCTTGAATACGGCGCTGAGCTGGCTGCTGTGGGTGGCCATCATCGTCGGCGTCATCGCCCTGATCGCCTTCTTGTTCCGAGTGATCAGCGGCGGACGACGCACCTGATCCCTGCACCACAGGCTCAGTTGACGGACGGATGCCGCGGCCACTGCTGGCCGCGGCATCCGTCCGTCTTCTCGCGCTCGGCACTCTTCCCGCTCAGCTGTCGCGGATTGTCGGTCGGACCGGCACATCGCGACGGGTGAGCGAAGCGGGCTACAGGTTCGAGTCCGCGTACGCGCGGAGCGCGTCGCGCACGAACTCTGCGCCGTGCGTGCCGCCCTGGGCCGTCGCGTAATGCGCGGCGAAGCGCGGGTCGGCGACGTACATCTCGCCGAGGCCGATCACGTACGCCTTCACGTCGCCGCCGGGCGCCGCCGCGGGCGTTCCGGGGATGCCCCTCAGCCACTCGACGTGCCGCTTCGCGACCGCCTGGGCCTCGTCGCTGTCCGGGGCGATGCCGGATTCCGCGGCCGCGATCCAGTCACGGCCGAGATCCGAGACACGCTGCTGCCACGTCGCCTTCTCGTCGGCGCTCATCGAGCGCCACCAGCGGTCGCTGTCGGCGTACGCCTTCTTGCCCCAGCGCTGTTCGACCTCGTCCTTGTACTGCGTGTGGTCGAAGCCGTCGAACATGTTCTCTGCCACCAGTCGTTCACCTCCTCTCACTGCACTGATCGTGTTCTCGACAGACGCGATCTGCCGCGCCAGTCGGCTCTGCTCCTGCCGGAGCCACGCGAGGTGCGCCTCGAGGGCGGGCACCTCGTCGGTCTCCCGCTCGATCACCGCAGCGATCTGCGGCAGCCCGAGTCCGAGCTCGCGCAGGAGCAGAATGCGCTGCAGCCGCACGAGCGCGGCCTGACCGTAATACCGGTAGCCGTTGTGGCCGATGCTCGACGGCGCGAGCAGGCCGATGTCGTCGTAGTGACGCAGCGTGCGGCTGGTGGTGCCGGCGAGTTTCGCGATCTGCTGGATCGACCACTCCTGCTCGTCGTCCATGACGACCTCCTCTCGTCTGTTCGTCGTCGCTGACAACGCTAAAGGTTGACGCTGCGTCAAGGTCAAGCCGCAGCATCCACTCACGGTCCGGCTGGGGGCAACCTGAGGATCGAGGCCCGCACCTTGACACAGACGCGATATATCGTGTTAGTCTCTCATCACGCGATATATCGCGACTCCGACCAACACCCAGAGATACGCAGGAGAAGCAGTCATGACCCTGGAGAAGTGGATCATCCACCCGGGCGAGACGCGCGTCATCGACATCGAGGACGTGCGCACGCTCAAGATCGGCCTCGTCGGCGGACAGATCGATGTGATCGCCCACGACGAACCCGGCGTCCGCATCGAAGTGCACGACGTCACCGTCAAGGACCTCCGCATCGAGGTCGCCGACGACCACGTCGAGATCGACCACCCCCAGTTGCGATGGGACAACTTCCTCGAGGTGTTCCGCAACTTCGGCACCTCCGGCCCGAAGGCCGAGATCAGCGTCGCGGTCCCCCGCGAGGTCGCCCTCACCCTCGGCGTCGTCAGTGCCAGCGCCCTCGTCTCGGGCCTGCAGAACAACGCCTCGCTCAACACCGTGTCGGGCGACATCATCGTGGACGGTCTCACCGGCGACCTGTCGGTCAACGCGGTCTCGGGCGACGTGCAGGTGCGCGAGCTCGTCGGCTCGCTCAACGCCAACAGCGTCTCGGGCGACGTGGCCGCCACCGGAACCCTCCGCAAGGCCACCATCGACACGGTCTCGGGCTCGGTGCTCGTGGACTCGGCCGGCGACATCCTCTCGGTCGGCCTCAACACCGTCAGCGGCACCGCGACCGTGCGCCTCGACGAGGGCCACCCGGCCAACTACGTCATCCGCAGCGTGAGCGGCAAGGTCCAGGTGGACGGCGTCGTGCGCTCCGGCAACGGCACCGGCCCGACCACCAACTACGCCGGCTCCGTCGGCGAGCTCTCGGGCCGCTTCGCCGACGTGCGCGCCCACAGCGTCTCGGGCGACATCACCGTGCTGCGCCGCGCGGCGTCTCCGGTGACGGATGCTGCGCCCCACGCGTCCGTCGACGCCCCGACGTCGGCTCCGGCTTCCGCCGAGTCGTCGGCCCCCACTGCGGGTGTCGACGAAGCGGCCGCCGGTGAAGCGGCGGACGGCTTCGACCGAGAAGGGCTGTGAGCACCATGGCCCCGGTCTTCTCGCACGGCGATCTTCGCCTGTACCTGCTGAACCTGCTCGATGAAGGGCCGCGCCACGGCTACGACATCATGCAGGCCCTGTCGGACCGCACCGGGGGCACCTACACCCCGAGCGCCGGCACCATCTATCCGCGTCTGGCGAAGCTCGAAGAGGAGGGCCTCGTGACCAAGGCCGTCGACGGTCGCAAGACCGTGTACGCGATCACCGAGGCCGGCCACGCCGAGGTGCAGTCGCGCGCGGGCGAGCTCGAGGGCATCGAGGCCGGCCTCGCCGACTCGGTGCGGCTCATCGCCGACGAGGTGCGCGGGAGCGTCCGCGAGGCGATGAAGAGCCTCCGCGCCGACCTCGCCGCCGCATCGCGCGAGGAGCGCCAGACGACACCGCAGCCCTCGCGCGAGGACGACCCGCGGGTGCGCAGCCGCGAGCAGGCGCAGCGCGTCGACGCCCTCGTGAACGAGTTCCGCGCCAACGTGCGCGGCGACGTCCGCGTCCACGTGGCCCGCGGCGGCGAACTCGCCGCCGAGGTGGTCGACCAGCTCGCCGCGGAGCTCGACCGTGTCGCGCGCGACGTGACGCGCGCGCTGCGCGGCTGAGCCGCAGCATCCGCCACTCGCACGAATCGGGACACAACCCGAACCAGTGAGACGACAGCCGGCCGACAAGACCTCGGGATTCACCCAGGGTCTCGTCGGCCGGCTGTCGTCTCACCCGTTGAAGGGCGGCGCGAAGCCGGGCCGAACCGGGGCTCAGGCGGGCCAGATCTCCTCGTCGTCGGGCACGGGCTCGCCGAGCGGGACGATCAGGATCGGGCGGTGCTGGCGGTGCGCGAGGCGCGCGCCGACAGAGCCGGTGAAGAACTCGCGGACCGACTCGCCGAAGCCGCGCTTGCGCGTGCCGACGACGAGCAGGCGCGCGTCGATCTCGTCGGCGAAGTGCTTGATGGCCATCGCAGGGTCGCCGACGAGCTGGCGCACAGTCCATTCCGGCCCGGAATCACCGAGGACGGATGCTGCGGCATCCTGCACCTTCGCGAACTCACCCTCGCCGGCCGCGATGTTGATGTCGATCGGCGCGGAGTGGACGTACCCGTCGGGGTCCTCGTAGGTGACGAAGCGCGTGATGTCGACGTGCACGATCACGAGGGGGGCCTGAAGCAGCTTCGCATAGCGCGCCGCCTCCTTCAGGACACGCGGCGACTGGTCGGGGATCACACCCGCGATCACCGCCCCGTGCAGGCTCGCATCGGTCGTCGCCTCGCCTTCCGGCTCGGATGCCTCGTCGGTCATATGTCCGCACTCCTCGTCCACCACTGGCGTCGGAACGGCCGGGTTACCGGGGCTCCGTGTTATCCTGAATGCTACTCTTACCGGTTCGAAGCCGGATTCGTGAATGCCCGGGTTTGCGAGGCCGAGAGCCTCCGAAAATAGCCCGCGACCTTAAATGAGGGGGTCTCGCATGGGGCGTGGCCGTCAGAAGGCGAAGCACACCAAGATCGCCCGTGAGCTGAAGTACGACACGTACAACGTGAACTACTCCGCACTCGAGCGCGAGCTCGGTCACCATGACGACGAGTACGTCGACAAGTGGGCCGACCAGTACAACGACGAAGACGAGGACGAGACCTCGCCGCTCTCGTCGTCGCAGGCGTAACACCTTGCACGTCGGCCGCCGCTGAGGCGGCCTGATCGGTGTTCGTCGACCCCGGATGCCTCACCAGGCATCGCGGAGGCCTCACCAGGCTCCGTGCCGGCGCTCCCAGTCGTCCTCGACGGTGTGGGGGCGCGCAGCGACGACGCCCGCGGGGATCGCGGCGGCCACGACGATCGCCAGCACGATGAGCGGGCCCGTCCACGAGTCCGTCGCCTCGTGGAGCAGACCGATGCCGAACGGGAACAGCGCGGCGATGGCGTAGCCGCCGCTCTGCGCGAACCCGCTCAGCGCCACAGAGCCCTCGTGGGTGCGCGTGCGCAGACCGAGCAGCACGAGGATCATCGGGAACAGCAGCGGCGCGAGCCCGAGCAGCACCACCCAGAGCCACGGCGCGGCCGTCGGCACGAAGAGGAACCCGGCGATGCCGGCGAACCCGCACGCGACCGACACCCCGAACAGCAGTCGCGTGGCGTTCCATCGCGTGACGAGCAGCGGCACCACGAGGGATGCCGGCAGCCCCATGAATCCGAAGAGCGACAGCAGCGCACCGGCCGTGGCGGGCGTGACGCCCGCGATGTCGACGAGCAGCTGGGGCAGCCACGCGAACGAGGTGTACGCGATCGTGCTCGACACCGCGAACGAGACCAGCAGCGCCCATGCGAGCGGGATCCGCCACATGCGGCCCAGGGCCTGAGGGCTCGGCTCCTCGAAGTCCTCTTCGTCCTTCTCGGCCTGCTCGGCGCGGTGGCGCAGCGCGAGACCGATCCACGGGATCATCGCGACCAGGGCGAAGACGGCCCAGACGCCCAGCGAGAGGTGCCAGTCCGCAGCATCCGCCATCGGAACGGCGATGAGGGGCGGCAGGAAGGTCGACACGGCCATGGTGGTCGAGAAGATCGTCGTCATCAGGCCGATGCGGTCGGGGAAGTACCGCTTCACGAGCGGCGGCAGCAGGATGTTGCCCGTGCCGACCGCGGCGAACACCAGCGCTGTGCCGGCGAGCAGCAGCCCCCAGCTCGGCGCGAAGCTGCGTGCGACGAGCCCGAGCGTCACCACCGCCATGGCCGCGACCGCGAGGCGTTCGAGCCCGAACCGGCGCTCGAGGGCGGGCGTCAGCAGCCCGAAGATCGCGAAGCACACGGGCGGCGCCGTGCCGATGAGCCCGATGACCGCGGGCGGGACCGCGAAGTCCGCCGCGATGTGGTCGTAGAGCGGCGACAGCGAGGCGACCGCCGAACGCAGCGAGAACGCGAACAGCACGATCCCGACGAGCGCGAGGGTCCTCCCCTGCCAGAGCGGGCGGGCAGGAGACGACGTCACCTGTCCACCCTACGGGCGGGAACGGATGCCTCGGCCCGGCGCGTGCGGGAGGTCAGGACTCCTGCGAGCCCTCGACCCAGGCGAGGTACTCGTCGGTGACGGTGCCGGTGATGTAGCGGCCGTCGAAGCAGCTCATGTCGAGATCCGCGACGTCGGAGCCCTCGAGGATCGCCGCCTTGAGGTCTTCGACCTCCTGGTAGACGACGAAGTCGGCGCCGAGCTCCTCCGCGATCTCGGGGATCGTGCGGCCGTGGGCCACCAGCTCGTGACGCGACGGCATGTTGATGCCGTAGACGTGCGGGTAACGCACGGGCGGCGCGGCCGAGGCGAACGTGACGCTCTTGGCCCCGGCATCCCGTGCCATCTGGATGATCTCCTTCGACGTCGTGCCGCGCACGATGGAGTCGTCGATGAGGAGCACGTTCTTGCCCTTGAACTCGCTCGACATGGCGTTGAGCTTCTGGCGCACGCTCTTCTTGCGCACGGCCTGGCCGGGCATGATGAACGTCCGGCCGACATATCGGTTCTTGTAGAAGCCCTCGCGGTACTCGACGCCGAGCTTGCGGGCCACCTGCATGGCAGCCGGGCGCGACGAGTCGGGGATCGGCATGACGACGTCGATCGCTTCCTTCGGCGTGTACTTCGCGATGGTGTCGGCGAGCCGGTCGCCCATGCGCAGACGCGCCTCGTACACCGAGATCCCGTTCATCACGGAGTCGGGACGGGCGAGGTAGACATACTCGAACGAGCACGGCACGAGCTGCGGGTCGGTCGCGCACTGCTGCGTGTGCAGGTTGCCCTCGAGGTCGATGAAGACGGCCTCCCCCGGGTCGACGTCGCGCACGACCTCGAACTCGCCGTTCTCGAGCACGAGCGACTCGCTCGTGACGACCCACTCATAGTGGCCGTCGTCGTTCTTGCGCGTGCCGAGGATGAGGGGACGGATGCCGAAGGGGTCGCGGAACGCCAGCAGGCCGTAGCCCGCGATCAGCGCGATCGCCGCGTACGAACCCTCGACGCGCTCGTGCACGCGGCTGACCGCGTGGAAGACCTGCGCCGGGTCGAGCTCGAGGCCCGAGATCGAGGACTGCAGCTCGTTCGCGAGGACGTTGACCAGCAGCTCCGTGTCGGAGGACGTGTTGAGGTGGCGGCGGTCCTTGTGGAACAGCTCCTCGGTGAGCTCACGCGTGTTGGTGAGGTTGCCGTTGTGCACCAGCACGATGCCGTACGGGGCGTTCACGTAGAAAGGCTGCGCCTCTTCCTCGTTCGACGCCGTGCCCTTGGTCGCGTAGCGGACGTGACCGAGGCCGATCTCGCCGAGGAGCGCGCGCATGTCGCGCGTGCGGAACGACTCGCGCACCTGCCCCTTGACCTTGTGCATGTGCACGACGCCGTTGCGCTCGGCGGTCGAGATGCCCGTGGAGTCCTGACCCCGGTGCTGGAGGAGGAGGAGGGAGTCGTAGATCTCCTGGTTGACGGAGCCGCGGCCCACCATTCCGACGATTCCACACATGGGTGTTGCCTGCTCCTGCTGTGTTCTGACTGCGGCTCAGTGAGCCGCGTGGTCTGCGTACGCGCCGACGAGGCGCACCGCGCCGCCGTCGACGCCCTTGGCGCCCTGCTCCCAATGGCCGTCGGCCGGGCGGTCGCCGGTGCGCACGACACCCACCTGCCACGTCGCGATGCCGTCACGGGAGAGAGCGGATGCTGCGGCCTCGGCCTTGTCGGAGGCCACGACCGCGAGGAACCCGATGCCGAGGTTCCAGGTGCCCTCGGTCGCCTCGAGCTCGAGGCCGCCCAGGTCGGCGAGGACGCGGAACACCGGCGAGGGCGACCACGTCGAGCGATCGACCTCGACCCACGTGCTCTGCGGGAGCACGCGCGCGAGGTTCGCGGCGATGCCTCCGCCGGTGACGTGACTGAGGGAGTGCACCGCGTCGCCTGTCGCCTCGATGAGGCGCAGCAGCGGCAGCGTGTAGAGGCGCGTCGGCTCGAGCAGGGCCTCGCCCCACGTCGTGCCGAAGTCGGCGGCGTTGTCGCCGTACTGGATGCCGGAGCCCGCCACGATGTGCCGCACCAGCGAGTAGCCGTTGGAGTGCAGGCCCGAGCTCGCAAGCGCCAGGACGACGTCGCCCTCGCGCACCCGCTCGGCGCCCAGCACGCGGTCGGCCTCGACGACGCCGGTCGCGGCACCCGCGACGTCGTAGTCGTTGACGCCCAGAAGACCCGGGTGCTCGGCGGTCTCGCCGCCGACGAGCGCCGTACCGGTGGCCTCGCAGCCCTCGGCGATGCCGCGGACGATGTCGGCGATGCGCTGGGGGAAGACCTTGCCGCACGCGATGTAGTCGGTCATGAAGAGCGGCTTCGCGCCGACCACGACGATGTCGTCGACGACCATGCCGACGAGATCCTGCCCGATCGTGTCGTGCTTGTCGATGGCCTGCGCGATGGCGACCTTCGTGCCGACGCCGTCGGTGCTGGTGGCCAGCAGCGGCTTGTCATAGGCCTTGAACGCGGCCGCGTCGAAGAGTCCGGCGAAGCCGCCGACGCCCCCGAGCACCTCGGGGCCGTGGGTGCGCCGCACCGCCGACTTCATCAGCTCGACGGCGAGGTCGCCGGCGGCGGTGTCGACGCCGGCAGCCGCGTACGGGTTCACGGGCTCTTCGGGGCGGGAGGGGGCATCGCGTTCGGATGAGGCCACGGCTACCAGCCTACCGGCGCGCCGCCTGGACGGATGCCGGAGACCGCCGCTGTTACGCCGGGTCGCGGCATCCGTCCTGATCACGCTTGTCAGCCCCGCCTCGACGTCGATGCCCGGTTCTACAATGGCCACATGGGCGGCGCCGGTACTCCGGAGTGGCTGATCCGCGAAGACGCCGGTCAGCCCGTTCTCCTCGCCCTCTACCTGCGCCAGGTGCTCGGCATCCGGTCTCCCGAGGAGCTTCCGCACCTGCGCGGCATCCCTCCCCGCGCGAACGACCGGTCCGAAGAGGCCCAGGCGCTGCTCGAACGGCAGTGGCGCGAGTTCTGGGCGATGACCGTCGAGCCGCAGGCGCATCCGTCGCCGGTCCCCCTCGCTCTCGTCGACGGCTTCGACACCGCGCTCGCCCTCCCCACCGAGGGATGCGAGGAGCTGCGCGCGGCCTTCGAACCGCATGCGATCGAGGCGGTGGCGTTCGCGCAGTCGGCGAACGCGCGGTACCGAAAAGAGGCGTCGCACAGCACGGGCACGGCGTACCGCGCCTACGCGGGGGCGATCGCCGAGCATGAGCGGCAGGTCGGCCGGCGGGCGCACTCGTTCGAGCTCAACGTGCAGGTGCTGCCGCTGAATCAGCGCGGGGTGTGGTGGATCGGCTCTCTCACGATCGCCGTCACCGACGGACTGCGGGGCGATGTCGCGGCGTTCGACGCCGCGATCCACCCGATCATCGCCGAGCTGGCGTAGCTCTCGGGCTCAGTGGGCCGGGCCGTGGCCGTTGGTGCCGGGCTCCGGATCGACGTGCACCTGCTCGTGGTCGACCGTGACCTGGTGCGTGTGACGCCGTGACCGGCGGTCGAGGATCAGCGCGAGGACGCCGCCGAGTGCGAGGCCGATCGGGGCGCAGATGAGCGCCAGGAAGCCGAACACCTGACCCTGCGAGTACATGACCCCGGTGTTCGGGCTGGCGTCGGCGGTGCCGTTGAACGCGAACGTGAGGATCATCGCGACGAAGACGCCGACCAGTGCCCCGACGATCAGGAACACCGAGATCTTCGGTGCGCGCCGCACGCGCACGGTCTCGATGCGGTCCTGGCTGTGCTCGGGCATGCACCCATTGTCCCACCCGGCGGGCGGGAATGCGCCCATGGGAAAGGCGGCGCCCCGCGCCGCCGCGACCGATCGGCACCTGCTCCCCTGCCACGAGGTGCCGCGTTCGGCGGACACCCAGGGGCTCCCCTCTCTCGAGGCGCCGCGTTCGGCGGCGCATGGCAACAAGGGAAGAGACGCGGGTCGGGGCTGGGCGACGAGTCGGTTGCCGGCCGACCACTCAGGGGCGGAGGGGCAGGAGGTCCGAGATGTCGGCTCGCGTGCCCGAGGCGCTGATGCGGCCCGCGGTCGCAGCATCCGTCCACTGCTCCGCACCGGTCGCGAGGGCGATCCAGGTCGCGGGATCCGTCTCGACGACGTTCGGCGGGGTGCCGCGCGTGTGCCGGGGCCCCTCGACCACCTGCACCGCACCGAACGGCGGCACGCGCACCTCGACGGAATTGCCCGGCGCCTTCTCGGCGAGCAGCTGCAGCAGGTAGCGCACGGCCGTCGCGTTGTCGGTGCGGGCGGGCGGGACGGATGCCTCCACCGCCGCCGCGACCGCGCTCAGGGCGGCGCGGCCGTCGTCGGTCGAGATCTTGCGGGCCACCCCTCCACGCTACGCCCCGCGCCTCGCGCCGCGCGCCTCGCGCCGC